>NZ_LABY01000034.1 GCF_001043975.1 Methylobacterium variabile | reverse complement strand
GGCGGCGCGCACCGAGGCCGCCTGCTCGGGCGAGAGCGCCTCGAGGCGGCGGGCCGCCCGGACCAGGAGGGCAATCCGCCCGAGGCCGAGGGCCAGGGCCGCCTCGGGCCGGGGCGCGCCGGCTTGTGGCGCCGCCGCGATCAGCCCCGGCAGGGCGCGCACCCGGCGGGCGAGGCCGGCGGCCTGCCCGTCGACCAGACGCGCGGCCATGCGGTCCCAGAAGGCGTAGGGCTCGGTGCGGGCGCTGGCGAGGCCGCGCCGCATCAGGTCGCGCAGCCAGAGGTCGAGCTCGTCGAGGGCGGCGCCGACCTTGTCCTCGCGGGCCTGGCGGCGCCTGGCCTGCGCCTTCTCGTCGACGGGCTTGGCCGGCTCCTTCGCCCGGGTCTCGGCCGCGGCGGCGCGGCTCTCGCGCCCCTTCGTCCAGGCGGCGACCCAGTCCGGCGGCTCGGCCTCGGCCAGAGGGGAGGCCGCATCGACCAGCATCAGGCCGAGGCCGTGCTTGCAGGGGAACTTGCGGCTCGGGCAGGTGCATTTCGAGACCGGCCCGGCGAGATCCGCGACGGCGCGATAGGGGCTCGCGCCGCTGCCCTTGATCTCGCCCCAGATCACCGATCCGGTCCGGCCGAGGCCGCTCCATTTCTGCGGTTTCGCCTGGTCCTGCCCGGCCTTGCGGCTCGACGCGTCGGGGGCGAGATCGAGAATTTGCGCAGTCGTCAGGCTCATGCGGCGGGTCGGTCGGCTGTCCGTGCAACGTGTCTGGCGTGATGCGCAGTCTGCACGAAATGATGTCCCAGGCAAGCTTGGCCAGAAACCCAAGGTCATTGGTCGCTGCACTTTACATCAATTCCAAGGGTGATCTTGGAGGTCCGGCGCCGCGTCGATTGCCGGCTAAGGCATGCGCATTCGGAGCCGGCGATCGTCTTGTGCACGTCTCAGGACGGCGTCCCGTTGTGTCATGATCCCGCTGACCGGACGGTGTTGTCCGGGCGTTGCACGAGACTGATGAGCGGGCCCACAACCCTATTCCAAACGCCCACACCCTTTCCCGGACGACTGAAACGGAGTGGAAGGAGATCCGGGAACCAGCCGTAAGACTTGCCGCGAAGCGGCTCTGCCCATGGCAACGTTGCAAACCAGCGGTCGCTTCGCGAGTTCTTGTGCTGGCTTCAGGATTTCCTTCCGCTGACGCGCCAGTCGTGCAGGCCCGTTCCGGTCCCGGAACGGGGGAGGCCTGCGATAGGCGATCCGCTTTGCGACACCGATCACCCACCGACGTCGCATGCCGTTGAGAAGACTGGATCGATCTGCTGAGTGCATTGATTTCCGGTTCGTCGGACGATGCTCCGGCGTGGCTGCGAGCACGCTCTGCCTGCCGGAGACGCGAAGGGGCGACCCCGCAGGGCCGCCCCTCCTCGATCAGGACCGGATGAAGTCGGCGATCACCGCCGGCGCTGCCGTGTCGAAGCCGACCACGTCGAGCATGCCGGGATCGTCCGGGTCGGCGATGCTGAAGCCGTTGGAGACGAGCCCCACGACCACGAGCTTCGCCGGGATCCCGGTCTTCTCCCGGTACTCCCGCAGGGCCTGGACCGGGTGGAGCGGACCGACCCAGGTCTCCGAGTCCGTGTAGACCACGAACGCGTCGGCCTTGACCTCCTGCTTCAGCGCCCAGCGCATCGGCAGCGAGCAGTCGGTGGCGTCGAACGGCAGGTTCGCCGTCGCCGCCACCGCCTGATCGAGCCGCATCGAGGGACCGATCGGCAGCGGCGTCAGTCCTCCGCTGAAGCCGAGGACCTGCCAGTGCTCCTCGGTCGCCGCGGTGACGAGGGCCATCGCGGCGGCCGCCTCGCGGGCGGTCAACGCGGACCCCGCCACGGTGCTGCACCCCATCGAGCCCGAGACGTCAAGCGCCAGCACCAGGCGCTTGCCGGTCGGCTCGACCGCCGCGAACGCGGTGTAGAACGCGGCGTTCAGCGCCTCGACGGTGGCCGCCACGGGCTCCCAGGCGAGCTGCCCGCGCTGACCGCGCCCGGAGGCGTAGGTCTTGAGCGCGAGGAGCAGCGCCATCGGGTGGAGCCGCGCCCGGAGGATGCGCTCCCGGTCCGACAGTACCGCCCGGACGCGCTCGGTGCCCTCCGAGAAGGGCGCGAGCGCCCCCGCCGCCGTGAGGCGGCCGAGCTGGCGCACCAGGGCACCGACCGGCATCCGCTCGATCAGGGCCTCGTTCACGGCGCGGCTGCGCATCAGCTCGGTCGGCAGCGCCTCCCAGGGCAGGTTGTGCGAGCGGATCAGGGCCGCGGCCACCGCCCCGTCGACGTCCGATGCCTGCACCTTGGTGAAGGCGTGGACGATCTCCGGGACCGCCTCGGCCATCCGGCCGCGGCAGATCCAGTCGAACAGCGCCTTCCGCGCCGGCTCGTCCGTCTCCGGATGGGCGAGGCGCAGGAGGTCGCGGTGGGTCCAGCCCTGGCGCGCCCGGTACTTCACCGCCTGGAAGGCCAGGGCCTCCACCGGGGCGGCGCAGTACCAGGTGCCGACCGCGCGGCGCAGGGACCGGCCCCAGCCGCGCGTCGCCTCGACGGCGCCGGCGAACTGGAACAGGTGCGTGCCGGTGCGGCAGACCCGCGGCAGGGCGGAGAGCGCGGCGCGCCGCGTCGCCAGGTCCGCCGAGGCGGCGGCGAGCGCGAGGGCGAAGATCGCCGGGTCCTGCTTCGGCGCCCGTCCGGCCTCGCTCACCGCCACGATCGCCGCGACCGCGCGCAGGCCGTCCTCGGCGATGCAGCGTTGCACGGCGGCCGCGTTCCCGGCGGTCAGCGCCCGCGGGCTCGCGTAGTAAGAGCCGCCCTCGGAGCCGAGCACCAGGAAGCGGTCGAGCCGCGCCCAGTCGTCGACCGCGAAGGCGTGCCCGCCGGCGGAGTTCGGCACGGTGCCGGGAACCGGCTCCGACTGCGGGGTGCGCCGGAGCGACAGCATCTTGGCGTACTTCATCATCGCGCTCTCCTCTCGTCTCTCCTCTCTCCATCGCGGCCCCGTGGTCGCTCTGCGACGTCGCGGACCGGTGGCTCTTGGCGGCGCGCGTCGTCGTGCGGGAGCTTGCGCCGTGCGGCGCCGTCCCCCGCCGCGTGGCGCGGCCGGAATCGTGGTCTCGTGTCGGACGGCCGGCGGGCGGCCGTGCGGGCATGTGTTCGGGACAGGTCGTGCTCCCGGCTCACGCCGGAAGGGCAGCTCGTCCGCCACCCGAGCATCGGGCCTCGCGGCCCGTGGGATTCGAACCCTCACCTTTCGGTCGACCAGATAACCTGTCCCGGCCGGCCCGCACGGCCGTGCTCTCGTCGCGTCCTGCCAATGTCATCAACTGTCAAGCGAACATGACGGCGTGGGATCGCCGGCCGGACATGGTGGCGACGAAGGATCTTTTCCGGTGCTCTGCCTTGAGCTACGGACGTTGTCAGTCCGGCGGGACTTGCACCCGCACCCCCCGGATTACCTGATAACCTTCACCTGCCGGCCCGGCCGGGCCTCGCGGTCGTGGTATGAGGGACGGTGAAAGGCGCTCTACCTGCTGAGCTACGGGCCTTCCGGCCCGGCGGGATTCGAACCCGCGACCACCTCCTTGGCAAGGATAACCGTCCCTCTCCGGCCCGCGCGGCCGAAGAGGATCCACGCGCCGTCGCGGTCCTGCGGTCATGGTGTCGGGAACGGGTGCTGAGCTACTGGGACCTCGCGGCCCCGGCGGAACTCGAATCCGCGACCTCCGCGGGCGAACCCGCGGCGCTCTCTCCGATAACCGTCCCCTGCCGGCCCGCAGGGCCGTCAGACGCGTTCACGTGATCTGGGAAAATGTCGGCATCACGCCGACCGGTGGTGCGCTCTCAGCCCCTGAGGCCGGCGCCTTCCCGCTGCGGCCGTGACGGCCGCATCAGCCCGGGACGGGCGAACGCGGCGACGTAGAGATCGTCGTGCTGTTTCATGCCATGCTCCGTCCGAACGGGGCTGCGGGGTGGCGCGGGCGTGTCGTGTGACGCTCGGGGCAATCCAGGGAAGGGATAACCGAGTGTCTCCGGCCCGCGCCGGTGAAGATCTGTCGGTCTGCCGGTCATGTACGAGCAAGGCGGACTAGGCATTGCGCCCCGAGGCTCGCTTGCCGCGACGTCCAGGATGGTGCGGTAACCTTGCATCACCGGCCCGGCAGGCCGATGACCGGGTGGATACGGCCCCGCCTTCCCTCCGTCAAGCCGAAACTTGAAAATTCTTTCAGCTTCGGTCATCTCCAGATCCATGATCACATCTGCCCAGATCCGCGCCGGGCGCGGACTTCTCAAATGGACCCAAGGGGTTCTGGCGAGCCGCGCCGCTCTCTCCGTCGTCACCCTGAACATGATCGAGAGCGAGCAGGTCCAGCCGCGCAGCCGGACCCTGGCGGCGATCCGCGCCGCGCTCGAAGGGGAGGGCATCCGCTTCGTCGGCGACGCCGAGGACGGCTACGGCGTCATCCTGCGGCCCGCGGCGAAGCCGGCGCCCGCCCCCGAGGGGATGATCCTCGCGGGAAGCGCCGGTCGGCAGAAGAGCGCCGCACCCGAGGCTTGAGCGGACGGGGCGCGGGCTCCGACCCACGCCATCACCGACGCCATCGACGGGCGAAACCGCGTCTGGCCGGCCCATGCCCTCCTCGACCACGGGGAGCGCCCGCGCGCCCCGGGACGAGACCAGGAGAAACCCGATGCCGAACCGGTCCGGCCATGAAAGCCCGTCCCTCATGCCCGGGAAGGCCGCTCCCGGCCCAGGCGAGACCATCGACCTGCCGGCGACGCGGCTTCGGCTCGCGGGCCTGCTGCTCGCCTCAGGCGGCTTCGCTGCCGCCTGCGCGTGGATGCTCCTCGCCGCGCCTAGCAGCCCCGCATACGCCGTGCCGGGCAGCCTGAAGCAGTTCTTCGTCGCCTGTGGCCTCGTCCTGTTCGGCCTCGGCATCCCGCTCGTCCTGCGCGAGCTGCTGCGGCGGGGCCCAGTGGTGTCGGTTTCGGCGGAAGGCCTGTTCGACCGCCGTCTCTCGACCGACTGGATCCCGTGGCACGCCATCGCGGCCGTGGACGAGGTCGCGATCGGCAGGCAGGGCTTCCTGCAGCTGCAGGTGCGGCCGGGCCTCGCCGATCATCTGCCCTGGACCCGCCGCGGGCGGTGGCACACGCGCCTCAACGGCCTGTATGGCGGCGGCTACTGGATCGCCGGGCAAGGCGTGCGGGGCGGCACCAGCGCGGTGCTCGACGCGATCGCACGGGTGCGGGCGAATCGGGTCCGCTGACGTGTCGTCAGTGACTGCTTGATCCTCTCAGCATTGTTTGAACTGACCGACAGACTCCATCTCTCCGACGTCATTCCGGGGCCGCGGAGGGTGTCGTATGCATCGTCCGCCGCCCGGTGCGGGGAATTCAGTCGGGCAGGCGGTAGCGCTGCGCGAGGGCCAGCCGGCCTTCGCGAGGTCGGCACTGGCCTGGATGCCCTCGGTCGGGAGCGTGCACCACGCGCCCGCGGTCGTGCCGGCCCCGTCTCCCGCGTCCGCAGCGTACTGCTCGGCGAAGGTGAACAGACCGTCGCCGCGCTTCAGGATGACGATCCGCCGCGTGGGATGAAGCAACGACGGCACGTCGACCGCTTCCAGCTCCTTGACGACCTGCACGCCTGGCCTCCCTCCGCAGCGCCCACCCCTCAATCCGGGTTCGTGAACACAGAGCCACCGATGAAGGCCATCTCGCGGTCCAGCTGCGGCGGGCTCTTCTCCGAGCCGTAGGCGAAGAACAGGCGGCGGCTGCGCCCGTCGGCACCGGTGAGCGTGAGCGTGTGCCGGTCGAGGCTGTAGCGCCCGCCCTCCGGCGCACGCCGCCGACCCACCGCGGACCCGACCCCGGTGGTCGCACCGGAATTCGTCGCGCCGACCGAGCCGCCGCGGCCGTAGGTGCCGTCGGAGCGGAAGTCGTAGCGGCTTGACACCGCGATCATCACGTCGCCGCCCATCGCGCTGTTGCCGCCGCCCGACATGCGGCGGTAGGAGCGGGCGATCGTCCGCTCGCCGCTTTCCGCCGGGTAGGCCTTGAAGAACGAGCCCTCCTGGAGCCGGTATTCGTCCGGCTTCCCGCCCGTGCCGGTCAGCACGTACGCGTCGCCGGAGCGGGTCCAGCGGCCGAAGCGGCGCGGCTTGGCGGCCCGCTCGGCGGCGAGGTCGACGTCCTCCAGGGCGGCATCGTCGATCTCGTAGAAGCTGCCGTCGCGAAACAGGATCAGCGGCTCGAACTCGATGACGACCATGCCGCCGACACCGACGCCCGTCGTGGAGCGGAAGTAGACGCCCTCGACCTGCTCCCAGTTCGCGGCGTGGCGGGGTTCGGCCAGCGGCTCGGCCGCGGCGGGCGGCGCGACTGCGGCGACGGATGGCGGCGCCTCCGCCGCGGCCCGGGCCGCGGGCGCCCTCCGGCCGCCTTTTCCGACCAGCCCGTCATCCGTGAGGGCGACGACCCGCAGCTTCGCCGGGGGGATGAAGTCCTTCGGCAGGGTGGCGACGAAGCTCGGCACGATCCCGAGGCGCTGCGCCGCCTGCCAGCCGGCATGGTGCAGGACCGTGCGGAGCTTCACCTGCTCGGCGAAGGCGGCGCGGGTGGCCGGCTGCGACAGGGGCGGCTTGTCGGCCATCGGCGCCACCATCTGGCGCCGCACCGCCCGGAGCGCCGCGGCGCTGGGCTCAGCCTTGGTGTCGTTGGCGACCATCCATTGCAGGATGATGAAGGCGGTGAGCACGTCGCCGGCATCGTCCGCCCGCAGGTCGGTATCGGTGAGGAAGCTCCGGAAGATCGCGTCGTAATCGTGCCGGGCCATCTCCCGGGCGACCTCGGCCGCGGCCAACGGGTTGGTGGCGCGCAGCTCCCGCACGTGGCGGGCGACCGTCGCGGCCCGCAGCTCCGCGCTCGAGGCGAAGGGCAGGGCCGGCGCCTCGGCGCCAGGCGACGCCGCGTCGCCGCGCCCGGCCCGGGCGGTCTCGCCGACCGACTGGCCGCCGATCTGCGCGCCGAGGGTCTGGAATTGCTGCTGCTGCATCCCCTGGAGGATGCCCGCGCCGACGTCCTGGGCCGGCGCCGCGGCGGGCAGCAGCGCGACGAGGGCAGCGGCGACGGGGATCGTTCGGGTCATGGTGCGCTCCGCGCTCGGGAGACGGGGGAGGGGGTGGCCGGTCAGCGGCCCGGCCCCGGTTCGGTGCAGGCCGCGAGCGGCAGCCGCTCCAGCCGGAAGACGCGGTTCTGCGCGTCAGGCGGAACGAAGCGCCCGGCCCGGCCGGCGGGCGGGCAGGCGGCGTCCGGGCTGAAGCCCGGGCGGGCGGCCACGGAGCCCGGCTCCCGTGAGGCCGCGTCGTCGTTGACGATCTCGAGGCGGCCGTCGGGCAGGGCCTCGACCGCGAAGCCGCCGGAGCAGCTCGCCTCGCGCCCGCAGCGGCGGATCCGGCCCTTCACCTCCGCGCAGCCGACCTTGCCCTGAGCGCTCGCGCCGTCGGAAAAGTCGACGCGCAGCGTCAGCGTGAGCTCGGGATCGACCTGGCCGGAGGCGGCGCGAAGCCCGATCAGGTCGCGCGACGAGCCCCAGAGGTGAAGGCCGGTCACGACCTGGCCCGGGTGGCGGGCGAGATGAGCCGCGTCGTAGCGGCGCGCGTAGCAGGCGCCCGCCGGCGGGAAGGCGCGCTCGGCGACGAGGCCGGCGGCCCGCGCGCCGCCCGCGACGGGCGCCGCGGCGAGCATCAAAGCCAGGGCAGGGGCGAGGAGCCGGCTCACCGCCGCCGCACCCCGAAGAGCGCCAGCACGCCGGCGACGGCGCCGCCGATCAGCGACAGGGCCATGAACGGCAGCAGCGGGATGACCAGCCAGCCCATCACCATCATCGTGTAGAGCGTGCCGCCGATGTCGATGCCGGCGATCCGGCAGGGATGGGCCCGGGCCTCGTTGACCTGGCACCCCGTCAGGCGGGTGACGATCAGCGAGAGGGCGAGCAGGATCGCCGGCATCCAGACGATCAGCAGGCCGAGGAGGACCATGCGCCTGTCCCATCTCCGCCACGGCGCAGGGCGCGGCCGCCGCGGGCTCATCCACGGGCTCATTCCCTGGCTCCCAACCGCCCGGCCTCGGCGCAGGAGCGCCAGGTCCGCTGGTAGCCGGCATCGCCGGGCCGGCCGTAGCACCACCCCGCCGCGGTGAGCCGCCGGTCGAGGGCGTCGCGCCGGGCGCAGGCCTCGAGCGTGGCCGGGTCGTCGCCGCGGCCACCCCGGCAGGCGCTGTTGAGGGCGGCCCAGTCCCGCAGCAGACCCGGCGCCTCGCCGGACGGTCCGGCCCAGGCCGCCGACGTGGCGGCGAAAACGAGGGTGAGGGCCAGTCTCATGGTGCATCTCCGGGCTTTGCTTCCGCCCGGCCGGGTCGCGGCGGGCGGGTCCTGCGCGTCTCGTCCCGAGCGGATCCCGGCCGCCGGCCGGTCAGCTCATCCCCGCGATGTCCAGGAGCTCGGCGGTCCGCCGCTCGTCGTGGATGCGCAGGCAGGTCAGGACGGCCGGGTTGCGGCCCGTCCCACCGGTGAAGGTCACCGGCACCTCGCCCTCGCAGCGCAGCCGCACGTAGGCGCGCCACGCCTTCTGGGTCCGCGTCAGGATGTCGAGCGCCGCCGCGCGGTCGGCGTCGGGGATCGTGCGGCTGGCCGCCAGGGCCGCCCGCGCCTTCCTGAGCGCCGCGCGGACCCGCGCGGCGCTGTGGACCGAGAGGTCGGACAGGCACAGGACCCGGTCGCCGGACTTCGCGCATTGCGGCGCCCGATCCTCGATGTCGATGAGCCCGGCCGGCGCAGCCGAGGCCGGACCACCCGCGACGGCGAGGCCGAGGAGCGCGGCGGCGATCGGGGCGGCTGCACGGGCCATGGGTCGCCTCCGCCCTCAGCGCAGCGCGACCGAGGCGGCCACCCGCTCGGCCCGGGCCAGCGCGTCGGTCCGGGTCGCGTCGGCGAAGCCGACCACCCGCAGGTAGCGCGCGCCGTCGAACACCATCGTCTGGGTCAGGCCCAGGGCGCGGCCGTTCCTCGTGTCGGTGCCGGTGCCGCGCAGCCGCACCACGACGGCGTCGCCGCGGGTGGTGCGGGCCTCGTCGGTGATCGCGACGTCGCTCAGGTCCTTCTGGGTCGTGAACAGCCGGCGGGCGACCGCGACCTCCGTCCCCGCCTGCATCGGCGCCTGCCCGAGGGAGGGCGCGACGATCACCACCGGCTGCTCGCGCGCGGGATCGACGTCCTTCGGCCCCTCGGTCAGGAGCAGCCCATTGCCGGCGAACACCGCCAGCAGCCGGTAGCCCGCCATGTCGCCGACCGTGTAGGGCAGGGCGCCGATCTGCTCGGAGAGGCTCGCCTTGGTCCGGAACGCGATGCTGCGCAGGGCCGCCTCGACGACTGGCGCCGGCACCTGCCGGGCCGCGGCCTCGGGCACCTGCACGGTCACGAGCCCAGTGCCGGCGCTGCCCCGCACCACCGCGACCCACTTGGCGTAGGTCTGGCCGTTGGCCCCTTGCGTGCCGCGCAGGACGAAGCCCTCGCCGCCCGCCGCCGCGAGCGCCTCGCGGCCGCCCTTCACGGCAAAGCCGGTCGGCGCCAGCGCCTCGGGGGTGAACCGGCCGTTGATCTGGTCCCAGGCCTCCGGCGGCATCTCGACCAGGAGGATCGAGGCGCCGGACTTGTGCTCGAACCCGGCGAAGCTGTTCGACACCGTCATGCCGGCGGGCGGCGCGAGGCCGAGGGCGCTCGCGGGCGGGAAGACCGGCTCGGGGAAGGCCGCAGAAACGAGGGCCGGCAGCGCCAGCGGCGCGGCGACGAACCCCGCGAGCAGGCGGCGCAGCACCGGCCAGCTCCGGGCGAGACGAGCGTGGAGACCGGACGGCGGGTCGCGATCCGTCATGAGGATTGCCTCTCCGATGATGATGCCGGGTGGACGGCCGGGATGCTCAGCGCGTCGCGACGCGGCTGATCACGAAGGTGTTGCCGGAGAACTGGACCTGGCCCGGCGCGCTCATGTGCTCGAGCATCAGGCGGAGGTTGCGGCCGAGCCGGGCGGAATCGGAGCGGGTCTCGTACCAGTACTCGGCGGCGGAGCCGCCGGCGCGCACCGGGCGGTGGTGCTCGTAGCAGCGGAACGCCGCCATGTACTCCTCCGCCGCCTGGACTTCCTGGGCCGAGAAGCCGTTGAGCCGCACCACGTAGGCCGTCGGCAGCCCGCCGCAGGCCTCGGCCCCGGGCGCCGCCGCGACCGCACCCGACGGCGCGGGGCCGGGGGCGGCCGCCGCGCCGGGCTCGGAGCCGCGGCGCGGCGCGATGACCCCGTCGAGCTTCGCCGTCAGCGCCGCCGCGACGTCGCCGGCGATCACCTTCGCCTCGGCGCCGACCCGCTCCAGCAGGCACTCGCGGTCGCAGGCCTGCGGCAGGGGCGGCAGCTGCACCCCGGCGACCTCGAACGAGCCGAGAGACTGGCCGGTGCGCACGTTGAGGAGCCGGCCCGGGATGCGCACCTCCGGCCGCACGATGTCCGAGTAGGCCGACTTGGAGGCCGAGGCGTAGATCTGGAACACCGCCACCACGTCGAGGGGCGGGTTCTGCACCGCGCGGGCGACCTCGATCAGCTCGGCGTCCCGCCGGCGCACCCGGTTGGCCTGGGTGAAGCCCATCGCCACGGCCGTCTCGTCGTAGACGTTGTAGCCGCGCAGGTTCATCGTCTCGGAGAGTTCGGCGATCACCCGCTGGAAGATGCGGTTGCCGCGGGGCACCGAATCCTCGTCGGAATCCTCGCCCATCACCACGATGGTGGGCTTGGGCTGCGCCAGGGCCGGGGCGGCGCTCCCGAGGAGCGCGAGGCCGAGCGAGAGCGTGGCGAGGGCGGCGCGGCGCGCGGCGGCACGAGAGGGCAGCATCGTTGTCTCCTTGAGGGATCGGATCACTCGGAGCAGGGGAGCGGCGTCGGCGCCGCGGCGAAATCGTCGAGGTCGAGGGCGACCCGCAGGCGCGGGTCGGCGAATGGTGGGCCGGCGCAGGCGGTCTCGGCCGCTGGCATGACGAAGCGGAGCGCCCCGTGGCGGGCGGGCGCGATCAGGCTCACCTCGACCCGGCGGTTGACCCGCGACAGCGGCGCGGCCGGGTCCTTCGGCCGGCTCGGGCCCCAGCCGTGCACGCGCAGCCGCTCCGGCGCGATGCCGTAGGTCTCGACGAGGTGCGCCCGCACCGCCCGGGCCCGGGCGAGGGACAGGCGCCGGTTGTGGGCGGGGGAGCCCGCCGCGTCGGTGTGGCCGGCGATGAGGAAGCCGTGGCCGGCGAGGTCGCGGGAGGCGAGCGCCTGCCCCAGCGGCTCGAGCTGGATGCGCGCCTCCGGGGTCAGGCGGGCGCTGTCGTAGGCGAAGAACACCGTGAGATCGACCGTGCGGGCCGGATCGACCCGCAGGGCCGGCCCGCCGTCGTCGGGCGCGACGGCCCGCGCCGGGACGCCGGGATTGCCGTCGGCGAAGGGCGCGAGGGACCGGATGATCGCGGTCGCCGAGGGGTTGCGCGCGTCGGCCTCCGCCTGCCGGCCGGCCTCGCCCGCCGCCCTGTCCGTTGCATCCTGGGCCGGGCGGACGCCCGGCGCCTCGGTCAGCGGGTTGGCCCGCGCCGCGCCGCCGAGGGCGACGACGAGGCCCAGCGCCAGGGCGAGGCAGGAGCGGCCGAGGCGCCGCCTGACCGTCCGGCGCAGGGCCGTCTCCTCACCGGCAGCCGGCAGCCGCGCGGGCGCGTCGTCGATCCGCATGATCCGCTCTCCTCGCTTCGCGGGCCTTGCTCCGGCCCCTCACACCCCGTCCATGGACGCTCCAGAGCGACTTTCGCCGCTCCGCCGGATTCTTTTTTTCGCGGGTTCTTCTTGCCGACGGGATCAGCGCCCGCGCAGGATCGCGTTCATCCGGCCCGGATCGAGGGGGCCGTCGGCTGGCGGCGCGGCGGCGGGCGCCGCGGCGGGCTTCGGCGCGGGGGCCGGTGGCGCGGATGCCGCGGCCGCGGCGGCCGGCGGGCCCTGGCGCGCGGCGATCTCGGCGAGGACGCGGCTCTTGCCCAGGATCGCCGCGAGGCGCGTCGCGCTGTTGAAGCTCGACGGGTCCTTCGGGTCGAGGCCGCCCTCCTTGTGGAGCGCGACGCCCGCGACCGAGGCGTCGTACATCAGCGAGCCGGAGGAGCCGCCGAGCGTGTCGCAGCGGTGGCGCAGGTCCGGCCCCTCGCCCTGCTCCTTGAGGGCGAAGCAGCGGAAGCGGCTCATCACCTTCGGCCGGCCGAGCGGGTGGTGAATGACGAGCATCGAGCGGTTGCCCGGAACAGTCTCGCCCGAGAGGCGGGCGGTGCCGTAGGTCGCGGTCGGGTTGCCGGCGGCGCGGGCCAGCGCGTAGTCGAGGCGCGCGTCAAACTCGACCGGCTTCGGGTCGACGTCGAACCGCCGCGAGTCCTGCCCGTCGAGGGTCAGGTAATCCATCAGGATCGAGGCCTTGACCGGGGTCAGGTCACCCGATTGCGGCAGGCAATGGTGGTTGGTCAGCACGTAGTCGCCGGGCAGGAGCGCCCCGGTGCAGGAGGCGCCGACCATCTGGCCGGTGCGGGCGTTCCTGAGCACGATGTCGACCCGGCCGACCGGCCGGGCCAGCGCCGCGAGGCCGTCCTTGGGATCGAGCTCGGCGATCGGCTCGAACGCGCCCTTGTTGCGGTCGACATAGGCCGCCGCGTCGCCGGTCGTCTGACGCAGCGGCAGCTGCGCCCGTCCGTAATCCGCGGGATCGAACCCGACGCTCTGCGCCCGCGCGGCGCCAGCCGCAAGGAGCGTCAAGAGCAGGGCGGCTGCGCCCCAAGTCGTCGTTCCAGTCAAGGTCCCCCTTTTGGTCGAGCGGCGTATCCGGTGGCTTGTGGCCATCGCTGTTCTCCTCTCGGCGGCGGCTTTATGCCGGGTGTCGGGCGCTGCGTCAAAGGAAGTCGATCCCGGACGGCGCCGAAATACTCACGGGACCAGCGCGTGAGTGAGCTGATCGCCAGGGCCGGACGCCTCCGCTGTCGCCTGGACCGTGTAGACGAGGTTCCGCCGGGCGTTCTCGCGCAGGAAGTAGGCCTGCGCGCCGTCGGGCAGCCGGGCCGGCGGCAGCGCCGCGGCGGCGAGCTCCGGACCGACCGCGACCCGCGTGCCTGGCTCCGCCGGGCGGAACGCGAGACCGCAGAGGTCCGGCGCGAGGCGGCTCGCGCGCAACCGGCCCGGCGCCTCGACGGGGACCGGGCGGCGCAGGGGCGGATCCGCCCCGAAGACGACGCGGCGGCAGGACGAGCCCGCCGGGGCGGCGAGCTCCTCCACCACGGCGGCGCTCGCCGGTGCGGGCGCCGGGGCCGGATCCGGCCGGGGCTCGGCAGCGGCGACGACCGGCCGGTCCGGCTCCGGGGCTGGGCGACGCGCGACGACGACGGCCGCCGCGACAGCGAGGCCCGCGCAGAGGGCCGCGACGAGGATCGCCGGGCCCCGCCGCGGCCGCGGGGCGGGGGCGGGCCGCACCAGGGCCGCGAGGGCCGCCGGTACGCTGGCGCCCGGCAGGATGCGGGGCAGGCGGGCCCGCCCGAGCGCGCGCAGGACCCGCTCGGCCTCCGCCGCCTCGGGCCCCTCCGGCAGGAGGACAGCGAGGTCGGCCTGCGGCGCCGCGGCCAGCAGGGCGCGGGAGCGCTCGATCTTGTCGAGGAGCGCGTAGTCGCCGGGCAGGATCGCGAGGTCGAGGTCGACCGCGCCGGTCGCCCACAGGACGAGGTCGGCCTCGGCCGGTTCGGCGGTGAGCCCGTGCCCCTGCGCGACGAGGCCGTGGGCGAGGCAGACCGGCACCTCCCACGAGCGCCCGGCGTCGAACGAGCCGCCGAGGCGCAGCTCGTAGGGCCCCGTGACCCCGCCCGGCAGGCGCGACAGCGGCCCGCCCGCGGCGGCGAGCCGCGCGTAGTCGCCCGACCAGGGCAGGGGCCGGTAGTCGCCCGCCGCGAAGGCGGCGGAGGCCGGCAGGCCGGGGCGGGGCTTCAAGCTGCGCAGCACCAGCGGCCCGCCCGTCGTCGGCACCACGACCAGGATCAGGGCCGGATTCAGGATCAGGGCCGGATTCATGCCGCGATGCCGGTCATGGCGGCGTGACTGACCGGGCCGTCACAGCAGGAAGACCGCGCAGGCCGGGTCCCCCAGCATCGCCCCGAGCCGGACCGCCTCCGGCACCGCCGGGTCGAGGGCGACGAGGATCGCGCCGTCGACGGGGGGCGGCAGGCCGAGCCGCACCGTCTCGTCGCCCAGCATCGCCTCGATGAGCCGCGGCGGCCGTGCCTCGCCGCCCGTGAGCACCAGGAGCGGGGGCGCGTCCTCGGTCGCGGCCAGGATCGCGAGGGCGAAGGCCCCGACGCGGCGCGAGGCGACCTGCCCGTCGGCGGCCGCGACCGCGAGCGGGGCGTGCGCGACCGCCTGCCCGGCGAGGAGCGCCCGGTAGCGCCGCGCCGTCCCGGAATCGTCGCGGATCGCCCGCACCACCGCGAGGTCGACGGGCGCGCCCGGCTCGCGGGTGGCGTGGGCCCAGAGCGCCGCATGGCCCGGGCGAGTCGCCGCCCGCTGCCCGTGGCTCGGGGCGGAGGCCCGCACCAGGGCGCGGGCGGCGTGGATCTCCGCGAGCAGGCGCGCCGCCTCGTCGCTCACGCGGTCGCCTCCGCCGCGTAGGCGTCCGCGAAGGTGCGGGCGAAGACGTCCCGGTCCGCCGCGAAGGCCGAGTCCAGCGGGCGCTGCCGGGCGAGGCCGGCGATCGCGCGGGCGAGCCGGCCGGCCTCCTCGGCGAGCCGCAGCAGCGCCGCGTCCGCGGCGGCGAAACCGGCCGCGAGACGGTCCGGGTCGTCGAAGCCGGCGCGCCGGACCCGCCGGATGTCGGCCAGCGCCGCCGCGAGGGTGCTGCGCACCTCCGGGGCGAGGTCCTCGGCGTCCGCCGGCACCCGGAGCGCCGCCGCGATCCGCAGCATCCGGTCGAGATGCGCCGACAGGGCCGCGACCCGCTCGGCGAGGGCTCCGTAGGGCTCGGCCTCGGCGCAGGCGACGCGCTCGGCGATGCCCGCTCCCCCGCCGCCCCGGCGCAGCCGGTTGGCGAGGCCGGACTGGACCCGCCCGAAGCTCGTCGCCCGCAGCGTCGTGAGCGGGCGGGTGCGGTGGAACGGCTCGAGGCGCAGGAGGTCGGCGAGGTCGTCGCGCTCGGCGCCGGTGAGGATCTTCGGCCCCTCCGGCAGCTCGGCGAGGAGGACTGCCAGGGTCTCGGACGGCTCGGCGGCGGCGAGGTCGGCGAGCGAGGCGTCGAGCCGCTCCTCCCAGCCCTCGGCGGCGTCGAGCGAGGCGGGGGCGGCCAGCCCCTCGAGGCCGCCGAGCAGCGACGAGGCGGCCTCGAAGGTCACGAAGTGCTCGGCGACCGTGCGGAAGCCCGGGCGGTCGTCGCCGCTCATCGCGGCGCGCCAGAAGTCGAGGATATCGTCGTCCGTGAAGGCGCGGCGCCCGTCGAGGAAGCCGAGGATGGCGCGGAAGCGCCGCTCCAGCGGCGCCAGGGGCAGGTGCGCGGTGCGATAGGCGGCGAGGTGGCGCGCCAGGCGCCGGCCGAGCTGGGCGGCGCCCTCCGCGTCGGGCGCGGCGGCGAGCTCGTCGAGCCAGCCCGTCACGGCGGCGAACTGCGCCAAGTCCTCCGCCGTCAGCACGAACTCGGCGAGCGCCAGGAGCCGCGCGAGGCCGGCCCAGGTCGTGCGCCAACCCTCCGCCCCGTCCCGCAGGGTCGGGCCGCGCCCGTCGACGGCAGCGGTTCCCCGCGCCTGCGCCCCCGCAAGGCGGGTCTCGACCTGGTCGGCCCGGGCCAGCCCCGGATCGAGGGCGAGGGTGACGAGGTCGCGCCCGTCCCGGGCACCGGTCAGCGCCGCGAGGGCGGCGAGGGCGTGGGCAAGGTCCCACAGGGGCTTGTCGCGGTTCGGGCGCACCGCGCCGGTCACGACCCGGGCGAGCCAAGCCCGGTCCTCGCGGGAGAGGTCGCGGCCCTCGCCGACATTGGCGAGGTCGGCCGCGCAGCGCTCGTCGTATCCGCCGGTCATGCGCCCGCCTGGTCCCGCGTCTCGCCGTCGCCCACCGATACCGCCCGCCCGGACATCCGTCACCCCTCCGCCGCGGCCGCGCGCCGCCCCCTGCCGCTCTACTGCCCTGCCGCCGTCAGCGGCCGACGATCCGCGGCGCCACCGCGCGAGCCAGAACATCGACCTGGCGGGACGCTGCCGCGGGGCTGCCCGCCAGGGCCCGGATCGTCAGGAGGTCGCCGTCGCGCAGGATGACCGCGGTCGCGCCCGCGCCCGACCCGGCGGTGTAGGCGCTGACCCAGCCGACCGCCGGGGCCACCGACAGCGCGGACAGCCGGCAATCCGGGCTCCTCGACCGGCAGATCGCCTCGAGCTGGGCCAGGGAGGTCCGGCCCGCGCGGACGCGCTCCTCGGTCCCGTCGGCCTGGCGGCCGAGCAGCAGGTCGATCATCGGCGCGCCCTCGCAGCCCGGGCACATCAGGGTAAGCCGCTGCGGCTCGGCCCGGGCGACGAAACCCTCGCCGAGCGCCGCCTTCGCCTCGCCGGCGACCGCCGTGAGGTCGCGGATCGCGAAGCCCTCGGCCCGTGCGGGCACGGCCGCGAGGCAGAGGAGGGCGACGATCAGGCTGCGCATCGGGCAATCTCCTGCGGGTGGCGACGGTCGCGCCTCACCGGACCACGATCCGGGCCGTCGCCTCGGTCACGCCGGGCGTCGCCCGGATCTTCTCCACGAGGTCGAGCACCTCGGGCGGCTGCAGCAGCCGCGCATCCCCGTCGGCGCCGGGCGCTGCCGCCAGCCAGCGCTCCGCCAGCTCCGGCGGCAGGCCGCCGGCGACGCCGAAGCAGGCGAAGAGGTTCTCGAACGGCTCGCCGGCGACGATCTCGTCGAGGCCGTAGCCGCGCGGGTAGCGTCGGACGTCGCCGGCCGCGAGGGGCGCCAGGGAGGCGGGGTTGCCGCGCACCGGCAGGGCCACGAAGGCGGTCTCGTCGGGGGCGACCACCCAGCAGTAGAGGCTCTGGCGCGCCCGCGCATCGATGCGCAGCTCGACCCGCTGCCCAGCCGCGAAGGGCGTCGCGGTGGCCGAGACCGCGAGCCGGCCGCCATCCGTCCGCGCCGTCGCCGCCAGGTGGTCGAGGAAGGGGCGGGGGGTCGGATCGCAGCCCAGGCCCTCGATGCCGATGCGCCGCCGCCCGGTCGGCGCCAGCACCGCGCCGTCGCGCCCGAACTCCACCTCCATCCACGACTGGCGGTCGCGGTCGGTGAGGAAGCGCCCGCGCGCCGTGACCGGGCCGGCGCAGGCGGTGCCGCGCGGCTGGCGGCGCACCTCCAGCCGCGCGCCCTTGAGGATGCGGTTGGCCGAGCGCGCCTCGGCGTCGAGGGCGATGACCAGACGGTCGGTGAGCGCGCTCGCGCAGGTCGAGTGGCCGCTCTCGGCCACGAAGGGGCAGACCTCGACGGCGCTCACGTTCGGGGCGGCCTGCCCGAAGGCCTTGACCGCCCGCTCCATCTCGGCGTCGACGTCCGCGACGCCGGCCCCGACGCGGATCGACACCGTCACGGGCTCGCTCGTCGCCTTGCAGGCGGCGCTGCGGGTGATCGCCTGCAGGCGCAGCGCCACGGTCTCGCCGGCCCGGCGGGGCTCGACCAGGAAGACGCTGGCGTCGCCCGCGAAGGCCGCGCGGATCTGCGCCTCGGCCTCGGGGCCGGACAGCCCGCTCGTGCCCTCGCGCAGGGCCTTGACCCGCACGACGTCCGCCGCCGCCGCGAAGCGCACCCGGCCGGTGGCCTGGAGCCGGCTCTCGAGCGCGAGGCGCACCTCCTCGGCCTGCTCGCGGGACAGGGCGGTCTGGCCGGGCTCGACCCCGACCACGGCGAGGGTCAGGTCCGGCCGGCCGGCGCAGGCCGCCACCGCGTCGAGGAAGGGCGCGAGGGCGTCGGTGCCGGGATCGGCCCGGGCCGGAAGGGCGCCGGCGAGGGACGTGGCAAGAGTCGCGGCGAACGCCGCGGCGAGAAGCCGGCTCATTCCGCCTCGTTCGCCTTGGCGTACTGGTCGAGGGCGCGCACGAAGACCGGGTTGAAGCGCCCGTCGACGGCGCCGGGGTAGTAGTCGGCCTGCTTGATCGCGCGCTGGACGGTGCGGATCGTCTCAGGCTTCAGCTTCTGCGCCGCGGTGTCGGTGGCCGAGACCGAGGCGGCGCCGATCTCGCCGCGCTTGAGCGCCCGCATCACCATGTCGGAGGCGCTGACGCCCGGGAAGTAGCGGCCGTAGCCGTTGTCGATCAGGGTCGCCATCGTGGCCATCGCGACGGGGTCGCCCTTCTCGGCCGCCTGCCGGAACAGGCCGAAGCCCTGGCGCAGGTCCTTGGGGAAGCCGTAGGCGCCGGTGGCGTAGTGCGGCACGAGCTTGCTGATCGAGGCGACGTCGCCGCCCTCCACGGCGCGCTTGTAGAGCGCGACGGCCTGGGCCTCGCTCTTCGGGATGCCGTTGCCGTATTCGAGCATCCGGGCGGCGTTGGCGAGCGCCACCACGTTGCCGGCCTCGCCGGCCTGGCTGTAGAGACGGAACGCCTCCGTCTGCGAGCGCTTCACGCCCTGGCCGTTCTCGTAGAGGGTCGCGAGGTTGTTCATCGCGGCCGTGCTGCCGGCCTTGGCCGCCCGGTCGTAGGCCGCGAAGGCCTCCTTCGACCGGTCGGCCCGGTCGTAGGCGCGGCCGAGCTGGTAGGCGAGGCGGCGCAAGGACGGGTAGGCGGCGGATGCGCCGCGGCAGGCCTCGATCGCGGTGGCGGCCTCGATCCGGCCGTACTTCACGCCCGCGACCCCCTTCGGCCGGTCGGGATCGTCGGTGCCGGCGGAGAGCGCGTCGCAGGTCTTCACTCGCGGGTCGCCGTTCGGGTCGGCGCCGCCGAGGTAACCCTCGGCGAGGCTCCGGTAGGCGCAGACCTCGGTGCAGGAATCGAGGTAGGCCTGGTACTGCCGCTGGGTGCCGAACTTCGTCCAGTTCTCCTGGTCGATCGCCGCCGCATGCCGGCGCCGGCCGGCGAGCAGGCGGTCCATCGCCTGGGGCCGGTAGGCGCAGACCTCGCCGCAGGTGCCGACATACGCCTCGAACGCCTCGCGCGTCCCGAGCTGTTCCGCCCGGCGCCACGCCGCCTCGTCGCGGACCGCCGCGACGCCCTTGGCGACGGCCTCCACGGGCAGGGAAGCCTTCAGCACGATCGGCGCGTCGTCGATTTCAGGCACCTGCTCGCGCCCGGAGACGCGCCGCGCCGCGTCCTCGACCTCCCGGCGCAGGTAGCGCTTCAGCTCCGGCCACTGGACCTGCCCGTCGCCGTCGCCCTGCTGCTCCTTGGCGTCGGCGAGCCCCGAGACGCCCATCAGGAAGCGGCTGGTGAGGAGGCCGAGCCGGTTGGCCTCGTCCCAGTTCGCCGGCGTCGCGCCGGAGGTGGCTACCAGCCGCACGATCCCGCTCTCGGTCTTCGGCCGGGCGGGCGCGAAGCCGGGAGCGGAGACGGCGAGCAGGCTCTCCCCTTTCCGCCCGGTCTCGCCGGTGAAGCAGGCATCGACCATCACGACGAGCTGCCGCTCGGACCCGATCTTGCGCTTCACGAGGTCGAGGTTGCGGTAGAGCGTCTCCAGCAGGTAGCCGCTCTCGCCCTGGTTCGGGTTGCCGTCCTCCGGCAGCAGGAAGGGCTGGCGGCTGGCGAGGTCCGGCACGCCGTGCCCCGAATAGTAGACGAAGACGTTCGACCGGCCCTCGCGCACGCTGCGCCAGAGGCGGCCGGATTGCGGATTGCGCTCGGTGCCGAACACCTGGTTGAACTCGTTGAGCGTCGCGTCCTTCAGGACGAAGACGTTGCTCTCGCGGTAGCCGAGGCGCTGGACGAGGTAGGACCGCATCGCCTCGGCGTCGTTGTGCGCGTAGTCGACCGGCACCGTCTGCTTGTAGCTGCGGTTGCCGATCACGACGGCGACCGAATCGCCGTTGTCAGCGAAGTCCGGGGCGTCCGCCGCGGCCAGCGCCCGGCCCGGCGGGCCGAGGAGCCCGGCGAGCTGCGCCAGAGCGAGCTGTGCCAGGACGGCGACCACGAAGCGGGCGCGGCGCCCCTGCGTCGCCGGGATCGTGGCCTTTGCCGTCATGCGCGTTCTCCTTGACCGAAACGGCGGGAGGCGGTCTCCCGGGGTGGTGCTCCCACGAGGGCCGTGCGGCGTCGCGCTCCGGCCAGGACGAGGGGGGAACCTGAAGACGAAACCCGGCCGTTGCATGGCGCGTACAGTCCATCCTCCGTCATCCGGCGATCAGCGCGAGGACGATGCTGAGCATCGCGAGGTGGAGCGGCGAGAGGCAGGTCAGCATCGCGGGCCTCCTCACGGCAGGTAGAGGCCGCGGCCGCACCGGCGCACCCGCCGCTGCTCGACGTAACCCGTGTAGCGGTTGAACACGTCCACGGTGCGATAGAGGCAGTACCGCCCGGAATTGCGGCCGTTGTAGTAGACCCCGCCGTTGTCGAGGTCGACGCCGATGAACTCCTGGTTGCCGCGGCGGCCGGCTGCCTCGGCCGCGTCCTGCTGCGCGAGGGCCGGTGCCGCGCTGCCGAGCAGGCCGACGACGGCGAGGATCGAGATCGTTCTCATGTCGCATCTCCCGGTCGGGCGATTGCCGCCCACACCAGGGCCATGGGCGGGCCAGACCGGGTTTCGTGGGCCTCGCGGGCGATCTCCCGAAAAAATTCCGCGCGGCGGGGGAATTGCACGTCTTCCGTCGCCGGACGGGCCGCCCCTGTCCAGGAAACCCGTAGCGCGGCCGGACCGGCTCGCATAAGGACCGCCATTCGGAGCTTTGCCGCCCGGGGTTACGAGGGGAAAAAGACCATGGCTTCACGCAGGGACATCGCGTCGCTCTTGGGCAGCGGCGCGCTCGCGGCGGCGCTCGCGCCGATCGGGACCGCACAGGCGCAGACCCCGCCCGCCCCGGGCGAGAACGCCTTCCAGCGGATCCGGCGCACCAAGAAGCTCCGCATCGCCGCCGCCGTCGGCACCGAGCCCTACTACAAGAAGGACATCGCCACGGGTCAGTGGTCCGGCTTCTGCATCAGCATGGCCCAGGACCTCGCCAAGGTGATGGAGGCGGAGCTCGAGGTCATCGAGTCCACCTGGGGCAACTCGGTGCTCGACCTTCAGGCGAACAAGATCGACATCATGTTCGGCCTGTCGCCGGCCCCGTCCCGCGCGCTCACGGTCGAGTTCACGCGGCCGATCATGAACAACACGTTCACGATCATCGCCAAGCCGGACTTCGAGCCGAAGACCTGGGCCGACCTGAACAAGCCGGAGGTCCGCGTCGCGGTGGACATCGGATCGTCGCACGACCTCTTCGCGCGCCGGGTGCTCCCGAACGCGACGCTCGTCGCGCTGAAGACGCCGGACGAGGCGCTCCTGTCCCTGCAGTCGAATCGCGCCGACTGCGTCATCCAGGTCGCGATGCTCTCGCTGGTGACCGTCAAGAAGAATCCCAAGCTCGGCAGGATCACCGTGCCGACCCCGGCGCGCGCCCAGCCGACCTGCGCCGGCGTCCGCCCCGATCCCGATCCCCGGTTCCGGACCTTCGTCGACAACTGGCTCGAGTACAACCGCGGGATCGGGTCGCTACGGAGCTGGATCACCTCCAGCCTGGAAATCGTCGGCATCCAGCCGCAGGACATCCCGGCCGAGATCGTGTTCTGACGGGAGCCCGGCGCGCCGGGCCAGCCTTGCTCCGCCTGCGGGCGCCGCCACGCGGCCGCAGGTCCCCGACCGTCGCCTCCGGCAGGAGCGCCCGGTCGGACCGACCTCAGGATTCCCCAATGCCTCCGGATCGCTCGCCCCCGCTCGGCATCATCATGCTCGACACCCGGTTCGAGCGGCCGCCCGGCGATGTCGGGCACCCGGCGACCTGGCCCTTCCCGGTCCGCTACGCGGTGGTGCGCGGCGCGACGGCGCGGCGGGTGGTCGGCGGGCGGGATGCGGACCTGATCGACGCCTTCGTCGAGGCCGGCGAGGCGCTGCGGGCCGACGGCGCGGTCGGCCTCATCACCTCCTGCGGCTTCCTCGCCGCCCGCCAGCGGGAGCTCGCGCACCGCGTGTCCCTGCCCATCGCCACGTCGAGCCTGATGCAGCTGCCCCTGATCGAGCGCTGCCTGCCCCAGGGCCGGCGGGCCGGCGTCGTCACCTACGACGCCGCGGCCCTGACGCCCGCCCATTTCTCGGAGGTCGGCGCCGATCCCGCGACCCCCGTCGCGGGCCTGCCGGCGGACGGACGGCTGCGCGGCCTCATCGAGCGCGACGAGCCGTACGACCACGCCGCGCTCCGCCAGGAAGTCCTCGCGGCGGCCGGACGGCTCCTGTCCGAGCAGGACGGCATCGGCGCGCTCGTGCTGGAATGCACCAACCTCCCGCCGTTCTCGAAGGCCGTCTCCGAGACGTTCGGCTTGCCCGTCCACGACGTCGTCACCCTCGGCCGCTGGCTCTACGCGGGCCTCGTGCCGTCACCATTTCAGCAGACATAGCGGAACGCCGTCGATGCCGTACGAGTGGGATTTCTCGTTCCTCATTCAATACAGCCGGTTGATCGCCGTCGGCGCCGCCTACACGATCGGCTTCACGATCCTCACCGCGATCTCCGGGTTCACTGTCGGCGGCCTGATCGCGATGGTACGGCTGTCGGGCACGAGGCTGGTGGCGCTGCCGCTGATGGCCGTCATGGAGGTCTTCCGGTGCACCCCGGTCCTCGTGCAGCTCGTCTGGGTCTACTACGCGCTGCCCATCCTGACCGGGGTCGAACTGGCGCCGAGCACGGCCGCCTTCATCACCCTGACGCTCTACGGCGCCTCGTTCTTCGCCGAGATCATCCGGGGCGGCATCACCTCCATCGACCTGGGCCAGTGGGATGCCGGCCGCGCGCTCGGCATGCGGCGGGGCGCCTTGATGCGGCGCATCGTGCTGCCGCAGGCGCTCAAGCGCATGATCCCGCCCCTCGTCAACCAGGTCGTCCTCCAGCTGAAGAACACGTCCCTGCTCTCGGTCCTCGCCGTGCCGGACCTGCTCTACCAGGGGCAACTGATCACCTCGGCGACGTACAAGCCGCTCGAGACCTACACGATGATCGCGGTCATCTACTTCATCATCCTGTTTCCCCTGACGACCCTCGCGTACGGCCTCGAGAAGAAGCTCGCCCGCTGACGCCGCCGAGCGGCCGCCTGCCGATCCCAGGAGCACCCCCACGATGACCGACACGGCGATGATCGAGGTCCGGCACGTCAAGAAGTCCTTCGGGACGCTGGCCGTCCTGAAGGACATGTCCGTGACCGTTCCGCGCGGCGGGGTGGTCTCGCTCATCGGCCCGAGCGGCTCGGGCAAGTCGACCCTGCTGCGCTGCCTCAACCTGCTCGCCATCCCGGACGAGGGCCGGATCCGGATCGGCACCCACGTCATGGAATTCGGCAAGGGCCACCGGATGCCGAAGGACCGGGACTTGGCGGCGTTCCGCTCCAAGGTCGGGATGGTGTTTCAGAGCTTCAACCTGTTTCCCCACATGTCGGTCGTGCAGAACGTCATGGAGGGACCCGTGACTGTGCTCGGGCGAGGCCGGGACGAGGCGCGGGAGGACGCCCTGCGGCTGCTCGACAAGGTCGGTCTTCGGGACAAGGCCGAGGCCTATCCGGACCGCCTGTCGGGCGGCCAGAAGCAGCGGGTGGCGATCGCGCGGGCGCTCGCCATGAATCCGGAGGTCATGCTGTTCGACGAGGCGACGTCAGCTCTCGATCCGGAGCTCGTCGGAGAGGTGCTGACGGTCGTCCGCCAGCTCGCGGCCGAGGGCATGACCATGGTCCTCGTGACCCACGAGATCGCCTTCGCCCGCGACGTCGCCGAGACGGTGATCTTCATGCGCGACGGCTACGTCGTCGAGGAGGGCCCGGCCCGGCAGGTCATCGACGCCCCGCGCGAGGCGGCCACGCGGACCTTCCTCAGCCACTTCCACCGCGGGACCTCATCCCCGGCACCGGCGTGACGGAGGTCGCGCTCCGGCGGGCGTGGGCGGACAACGTCGTGCGGAGATAAGGGGATGGTGGGCCCGGCAGGACTCGAACCTGCAACCAGACCGTTATGAGCGGTCGGCTCTAACCATTGAGCTACAGGCCCCTGCGTCGCGAGCTTTAGGAGAATCCCCGGTCATCGTCCAGAGGCTGCGCGGCCCGGCGGGTCCGTGTCGGCGGCCAGCACGCCGAGATAGGTCTCGACCACCCGGGCGTCGCCCTGGAGGGTGCGGCTGTCGCCCTCGAGCACCACGGTGCCGCCGTCGAGGACGTAGCCGTAATCGGCGATCTGCAGGGCCGCGCGGGCGTTCTGCTCGACGAGAAGGATCGCCACGCCCTCGTCGCGCAGGCGGCTCACGGTGCGCATCACATCGGCGACGATCAGGGGAGCGAGGCCGAGGCTCGGCTCGTCGAGCATCAAGAGGCGCGGGCGGCCCATCAGCGCGCGGGCCATGGCGAGCATCTGGCGCTCTCCGCCCGAGAGGGTGCCGGCATGCTGGCGCCGGCGCTCGGCGAGGCGGGGGAAGAGGCGGAACATCTCGTCGATGTCGCCGCCTCCGGGCTTGCCGCGGAACCGGAAGGCGCCGAGCCTGAGGTTGTCCTCGACGGTCATGGTCGAGAAGAGCTCGCGGCGCTCGGGGATCAGGCTCAGGCCCTGCGCCACCCGGGCCTCGACGGGAAGGCGCGTCAGGTCGCTTCCCTCGAAGCGGATGACGCCGCGGGCCGGCAGCACCCCCATCAGGGCGTTGAGCAGCGTCGTCTTGCCGGCGCCGTTGGCGCCCAGAACCGTGACGAGGCGGCCCGGCGCGACCGTGAGCGAGACGCCGCGCACCGCCTCGACCTTGCCGTAGGCGACGGAGACGCTCTCCGCCTCGAGCATCGGACCGGTCATGCGGCGCTCCCCAGATAGGCCTCGACCACCGCCGGGTCGCGGCGCACCGTGGCCGGTGCGCCCTCGCACAGCTTGGCGCCGAAATTCATCACCACCAGCCGGTCGGCGAGCCCCATCACGAAATCCATGTCGTGCTCGACGAGCAGGATGCCCAGCCCCTCCTGGCGCAGGCGGCGCAGGAGGTCGCCGAGCGCCTGCTTCTCCTGATGGCGCAGGCCGGCGGCCGGCTCGTCGAGGAGCAGCAGCGTCGGGCCGAGGCAGAGGGCCCGGGCGATCTCGACGATGCGCTGCTGGCCGAGCGCCAGGCTTCCCGCCGGCAGGTCGCGGCAGGCCGACAGGCCCACCCGGGCAAGCTGGCGGTCGGCCTCGGCGAAGAGCGCCGCTTCCTCGGCGGCGTCCAGCCCGAGGGCGCCGCGGACCGGGCCGGCCGAGCCGCGCAGGTGGGCGCCGAGCGCCACGTTCTCGATCACCGACATACCGGCGACGAGCTTGACGTGCTGGAAGGTGCGGGCGCAGCCGAGCCGGGCGATGCGCCGGGCCGGCAGGCCGGCGACGTCCCGGCCGGCGAGGCGCACCGCCCCGGAGGTGAGGCGGGCGACGCCGGTGACGAGGTTGAAGGTGGTGCTCTTGCCGGCCCCGTTCGGCCCGATCAGCGCCACCACCTCGCCGGCCGCGACCGAGAAGCCGATGTCGTTGACCGCGACGAGGCCGCCGAAAGTCTTGCGCAGGTTGGCGGCCTCGAGCAGCACCGTGCCGGGGGCAGCCGTCGGGCGGGGCGCCAGGGGCTGCGCGGCGGGCCCGCGGTCCGGCGGCGGGGCGACGGAGCGGCGGGCGATCAGCGGCCACAGGCCGTCAGGGGCGCGCTGGAGCATCAGGACCAGGAGCACCCCGAACACGATTGCCTCGAAGTTGCCCTGGGCACCGAACACCAGGGGCAGCACGTTCTGGAGCTGGTCCTTCAGCACCGTCACCAGCACGGCGCCGAAGACGCCGCCCCAGATCGAGCCGGCCCCGCCGATCACCGCCATCAGCAGGTACTCGATGCCGGCATTGATGCCGAACGGCGTCGGGTTGATGGCGCGCTGGATGTGCGCGTAGAGCCAGCCCGACAGGGCCGCCAGCATCGCCGCGTACACGAAGGCGACGATCTTCACCCGCGCCGTGTCGACGCCGAAGGATTCCGCCGCCACGACCCCGCCCTTGAGGGCGCGGATCGCCCGGCCGGTGCGCGAGCGCAGCAGGCGGTGGGTCAGCCACAAGCTCACGGCCAGGAAGCCCCAGGTGAGGAGCAGCGCCTCGGCCCCGCCGAGGACCGGGTGGCCGAAGAGGGTGATCGGCGGCAGGCCGGCGAGGCCGTCGTAGCGGCCGAGGGCGTCGGTGTTGCCGAGCACGTAGAAGAACGAGATGTTCCAGGCGATGGTGCCGAGGGGCAGGTAGTGCCCGGAGAGCCGCAGCGTGATGGCGCCGATCACCCAGGCGCTGGCCGCGGCGAGGAGCAGCGCCAGCGGCAGGGAGAGCCAGGGCGAGAGCCCGCCCTGCAGGGTGAGGAGCGCCGTGGCGTAGGCGCTGATGCCGACGAACATCGCCTGCCCGAACGAGGTGATGCCCGCGACCCCGGTGAGCACGACGAGGCCCGTGACCACGATGGCCGAGAGGCCCGCATAGGTCATGAGCGTGAGCCAGAACGGCGGCACGCCGGGAAGGAAGGGGAGGGCGACGACGAGGAGCGCGCCGAGGCCGGCCAGCAGACGGGTGGGCATGCTACTCCTCGTCCTCCACCGGGGCCGAGCGCAGGGAGCGCCAGAGCAGGACCGGGATGATCGCCATGAACACGATCACCTCCTTGAAGGCGCTGGCCTCGAAGGAGGCGACCGACTCGATGATGCCGACGAGGATCGCGGCGGCGGCCGCCGCCGGGTAGCTCGCGAGCCCGCCGATGATCGCGGCGACGAAGCCCTTGAGGCCGATCAGGAAGCCGGTGTCGTAGTAGACGGTGGTCAGGGGCGCGATCAGCACGCCCGACAGCGCCCCGATGAAGGCCGCGACCGAGAAGCTGAGCCGTCCGGCCAGCGAGGGCGCGATGCCCATCAGCCGGGCGCCGAGGCGGTTGACCGCGGTGGCGACCAGCGCCTTGCCGAGCAAGGTCCGCGAGAAGAACAGCCAGAGCGCGACGATGATCGCCAGCGTCAGGCCAATCATCCACAGCGACTGGCCGCTCACCGTCAGCGGCCCGGCGGGGATGGAGGCGTCCGACAGGGCCGGGGTGCGCGAGCCCTCGGCGCCGAAGAAGACCAACCCCAAGCCCGTCAGCGCGAGATGGACGCCGACCGAGGCGATCAGCAGCACCAGCACCGAGGCGTGGGCCAGGGGCCGGAACGCCACCGCGTGCAGGAAGCCGCCCATCGGCGTCACGATGGCGAGGGTGACGAGGATCTCGACCAGGAGGCCGGCTTTGAGCGGCGCGAGGATCCAGGCCGCAGCCGCGACGAGGGCCGGCAGGACGAGGTCGCGCAGGCACAAGCGCAGCAGCACCCGCCCGGTCAGCGTCGCGCGCGCCTCGGCGACATCGGCCAGGAAGGCGAGGGCGCCGAGCCCGAGGAGCAGCGGCACGGTACCCGGCAGGGTGCCGGCCTCCAGGCTCGCCAGCGTCAGCGCCCCGAAGGCGACGAACTCGCCCTGCGGGATCAGGATCACCCGGGTGACGGTGAAGACCAGGACCAGCGACAGGGCGATCAGCGCATAGATCGCGCCGTTCACGACGCCGTCCTGCAGGAGGAGAAGAAGGATCGTTGCGTCCACAGCAGAGGGCTCGCACGGTGCGGGACGTCGGGGGAGGCCGCTCCGGGGCCGCGGGGCCCCGGAGCGCGCGCTCAGTTCGTCGCCGAGAGGAGCTTCCAGCGGCCGTTCTCGATCGTCACCATCACGCGGGCGCGGTCGTCCTGGCCGACGTGGTCGGTCGGGGTCATGGTGACGACGCCGTTGGTGTAGACGACCTCCTTCAGGCCCTCGATCGCGTCGCGGAGCGCGGCGCGGAATTCCGGCGTGCCGGGCTTGGCCGTCTTGAGGGCCACCGGGATCGCGTTCACCAGGAGCACCTGCGCGTCGTAGGCGTGGCCGCCGAAGGTGGCGAGGGAGCCGGCGCCGTACTTCGCCTCGTAGGCCTTGGTGTAGTCGAGGGCGACCTTGCGCACCGGGTTCGCCTCGGGCAGCTGCTCGGCCACCAGCAGCGGGCCGGCGGGCAGCACCGTGCCCTCGACGTCCTTGCCGCCGACGCGCAGGAAGTCCGCGTTGGCGACGCCGTGGGTCTGGTAGTACTTGCCGGCGTAGCCGCGCTCCTTGAGGGTCTTCTGCGGCAGGGCGGCGGGGGTGCCCGAGCCTGCCACCAGCACCGCGTCGGGCTTGGCCGCCATCACCTTGAGCACCTGGCCGGTGACGCTGGTGTCGGTGCGGGCGTAGCGCTCGGTCGCGGCGAGCTTGATGCCCTTGGCCTCGAGCCGGGGACCGATCTCGGCGAGCCAGCCGTCGCCGTAGGCGTCGTTGAAGCCGATGAAGCCGACCGACTTCACCCCCGCCTTGGTCATGTGGTCGGCGATCGCCTGGGCCATCAGGCCGTCGTTCTGCGGCGCCTTGAACACCCAGCGGCGCTTGTCGTCAATCGGGGCGACGATCTTGGCGGAGGCCGCCAGGCTGATCATCGGCACCTTGGCCTCGGCCGCGACCTCGATCATCGCGAGCGAGACCGGCGTCACCGACGAGCCCACGATGGCGTCGACGCGATCGTCGCTCGCGAGCTTGCGGGTGTTGGCGACGCCCTTGGTGGTGTCGCTGGCGTCGTCGAGGACGATCCACTCGACCTTCTGGCCCGCCACCTCGGTCGGCAGCAGGGGCACGGTGTTGGCCTGCGGGATGCCGAGGGAGGCCGCCGGGCCGGTCTTCGCGATGGTCACGCCGATCTTGATCGGCTGCGCCAGCACGGGTCCGGCCAGCGCGGTGCCGGCAAGGGCGAGCGCCCAGACGATGCGCCTCATGTCGATATCCTCCCGTTTACGGGCCGCGCCGGTTGTTCGCCCGGTCGCTGGCGTCACGGGCCCTGGTGTGCCCGCAACCTCGTGCTTTGCAAGCCCGCGCGTCACCCGTCCACCCTTGCGTTAGGCTAACGGCGCGTGCGTTTGACTTCGCCCTCACGGCTTTATAATTTACCGTCCGGTTGGTCAATAGATCGCGCCGGCGGCGCCCGGGTTTCGGGCATCCGACACGGCGGGACGGGAGGGCGCCACGATGAGCGAGACGAGCGAGACCCTTGTGCTGACGGAGGTCCACGCGGGCTACCGCGTGCTCGTCCTCAACCGGCCCGACCGGCTCAACGCCTTCAACGAGCCGCTGCACCTCGCCCTGCGGGAGGCCCTGAGCGACGCGGCCGCCGATCCGGAGTGCCGGGCACTGATCCTCACCGGAGCCGGTCGCGGCTTCTGCGCCGGCCAGGACCTCTCCGCCCGCAACTTCGCGCCCGACGTCGAGCCGGACCTCTCGCGCACCCTCGAGGCGTTCTACAACCCCCTGGTCAAGCAGATCCGCGACCTGCCGATGCCGCTGATCTGCGCCGTCAACGGGGTGGCGGCCGGGGCCGGGGCCAGCCTCGCCTTCCACGGCGACCTCGTGCTGGCGGCGCGCTCGGCGAAGTTCCTGCAGGCCTTCGCCAAGCTCGGGCTGATCCCGGATGCCGGCGGCACTTGGCAGCTGCCGCGCCTCGCGGGGCGGGCGCGGGCCCGCGGCATGGCGCTGCTCGCCGAGCCGATCACCGCCGAGCAGGCGGAAGGCTGGGGCATGATCTGGCGCGTGGTCGACGACGCGGACCTGATGGCCGAGGCGCATCGGCTGGCCGCTCACCTGGCCCTGCAGCCGACCTACGGCCTGGCGCTGATCCGCCGCGCCCTCGACGCCTCGGAGACCAACGGCCTCGACGCTCAGCTCGACGTCGAGCGCGACCTCCAGGGCGAGGCCGGGCGCACGCCGGATTACCGCGAGGGCGTCGCGGCCTTCCTCGAGAAGCGCCCGCCGCGCTTCACCGGGCGGGCGCGATGAACCCGCAGGAGGTGGCCCGCGCCTGCGCCGAGGCGATGTGGGCCGAGGACCGGGCGAGCCAGGGGCTCGGCATGCGCCTCGGCCATGTCGGCCCGGGCGAGGCGGTGCTGTCGATGCGGGTGCGCGACGACATGACCAACGGCCACGGCAGCTGCCACGGCGGCTTCATCTTCGCGCTGGCCGATTCGGCCTTCGCCTTCGCGTGCAACGCCTACGACCAGCGGACCGTCGCGCAGCATTGCGCCGTCACCTTCCTGCGGCCGGGCCGGCGCGGCGAGGTGCTGACGGCGCGGGCCTTGGAGCGGGTGCGCGAGGGGCGCTCGGGAATCTACGACGTGACGGTGACCGACGCGGAGGGGCGGGTGGTGGCGGAGTTCCGCGGGCACTCGCGCACCGTGCCGGGGACGGTGCTGGCGAGGGAGGGCGGTGGTCCGGCGGAGTGACCTGCCCTGCTCGACAGACGTGACGCCCGCCGCGTCATTCCGGGACCGCGAAAGCGGAGCCCGGAAGCCAGAAGCGCAGGTGTTGAAGGATGAAGCGACAGGCCGACAGTTTTCCTGATGAATTCTCTGCGGTTGTGGATCCCGGGCTCTCGCCTCCGGCGAGCTCCGGGATGACGCGCAGGGCGTCAGCTCGGTCGAAGATCTCAGCCGGACGCGGATAAAAAATACCAAGGGAGAGACGCCATGCTCCAGATCGCCCCCCGCAAGCTCGCCCGCATGGTGCCGGAGGCGGGCGAGCTCGACCGGTTCGAGACCGCCCCGCGGGCGGAGCTCGCCGCCTGGCAGCGGGAGAAGCTGCGCCAGACCCTGCACCACGCCTACGCCAACGTCCCGCATTACCGCGCCGCCTTCGACCGGGCCGGCGTCCACCCGCGCGATTTCTCGGACCTGCCCGACCTCGCCCGCTTCCCGTTCACGGCGAAGGCCGACCTGCGGGAGAACTATCCCTTCGGCCTGTTCGCGGTGCCGCGGGAGCAGGTGGCGCGCCTCCACGCGTCGTCGGGCACCACCGGCAAGCCGACGGTGGTAGGCTACACCAAGGCCGACATCGACACCTGGGCGGACGTGGTGGCGCGCTCGATCCGGGCGGCGGGCGGGCGCCCCGGGATGCTGGTCCACGTCGCCTACGGCTACGGCCTGTTCACCGGGGGGTTGGGCGCCCATTACGGCGCCGAGCGCCTCGGCTGCACGGTGATCCCGATGTCGGGCGGCATGACCGAGCGCCAGGTCCAGCTGATCCAGGACTTCAAGCCCGACATCATCATGGTGACACCGTCCTACATGCTGGCGATCCTCGACGAGTTCCGCCGCCAGGGGCTCGACCCGCGGGCCTCCTCGCTCAAGGTCGGCATCTTCGGGGCCGAGCCCTGGACCAACGCCATGCGGAGCGAGATCGAGGAGGCCTTCGACCTCCACGCCGTCGACATCTACGGCCTGTCCGAGGTGATGGGGCCGGGGGTCGCGTGCGAGTGCGTCGAGACCAAGGACGGCCTGCACATCTGGGAGGACCACTTCTACCCGGAGGTGGTCGACCCGCGGACCGGCGAAGTCCTGCCGGACGGGGAGGAGGGGGAACTCGTCTTCACGTCGCTCACCAAGGAGGCGATGCCGGTCATCCGCTACCGCACCCGCGACCTGACCCGGCTCCTGCCCGGCACCGCGCGGGCGATGCGGCGGATGGAAAAGATCACCGGCCGCTCCGACGACATGATGATCGTGCGCGGGGTCAACGTCTTCCCGAGCCAGATCGAGGAGAAGATCCTCACCATCCCGGCCCTCTCGGCCCATTACCAGGTGGTGCTGACCCGCGAGGGCCGCCTCGACGCGATGACGATCCGGGTCGAGGCGAGGCCCGAGTCCGACATCGCCGACCTGCGGGACGCGGCGGCCGACCGGCTCTGCCAAGCGGTCAAGGACACGATCGGCATCACCGCGACGGTCGACGTGCTGCCGCCGGGAGGCATCGAGCGCTCCCTCGGCAAGGCCCGGCGCGTCATCGACCAGCGCCCCCGAGAATAGCGACGAGACCGGTAGCGACGAGACCTCATGGCCCGCACCCGCGCCAGCGACTACGACGACAAGCGCCGGGCGATCCTCGATCGCTCGGCCGAGCTGTTTGCCGCCCACGGCTACGACCGCGCCTCGATGAGCCGGATCGCCGAGGCCTGCGGCGTCTCGAAGGCGAACCTCTACCACTACTACCGCGACAAGGACGAGATCCTGTTCGACGTGATCCGGCTGCACCTCGAGGAGCTGCTGGAAGCGGTCGAGGCCGCCGACCGCCCGGGCCTCGCCCCGGAGCCGCGCCTGCGCAGCCTCACCGGCGCGCTGCTTGAGGCCTACCGGGACGCCGACGCCCAGCACAAGGTGCAGATCAACCACCTCGGCCTGCTCTCGGGCGAGCGGCAGGCGGAGCTGAAGGCGAGCGAGCGCGAGCTGGTCCGCCTCTTCTCCGAGGCGATCGCCGGCGTCGCTCCCCATCTTGCCGGCACGGCTCTGCTCAAGCCCGTGACCATGTCGTTCTTCGGCATGGTCAACTGGCACTATCTCTGGTTCAGGCCGGCGGCCGGGCTGAGCCGGGCGGATTACGCGGACCTCGTCACGCGGCTGATCGCAGAGGGGGCGCGCGGGATCGCGGAGGAGAGGGCGAAGGAAGTGAGGGCGGTGGGGGGGATAGGCGGCTGCTGAGCAGCCTCAACGCTTGAAGATTACAAGCAGCGCGGGGCGGGAGAACCCGCCCTGCCCAATCACGCCGCGACGCGGAACTCCTCCGCCGGCAGCGCACTCGGCACCCCCCGCCCGGTCGCCCGCACCATGCCGCTCGCGCCGTCGAGCGCGCCCGGCGCGAGGTCGAGCGCGAGGAACCGCTCCGGCGCGTAGGGGCCCGGCAGGCTCAAGGTGCCGACCCGCTCCTGGGTGAAGCCGAAGCGCGCGTAGTAGGGCGCGTCCCCCACCAGGATCACCGCCCGATGGCCGAGGGCAGCGGCGCGGGCGAGCGCCTCGCGCATCAGCTTGTTGCCGATGCCGAGCCCGTGGAGCGCCGGGTCGACGGCGATCGGCCCGAGCATCAGGGCGGGCATGCCGCCGGCCTCGACGTCCCACAGCCGCACGGTGGCGACCAGGCGGCCGTCCATCTCGACCACGAGGGCGAGGCCTTCCGCCGGAAGCCGCCCCTCGCGCAGGCGCTCGCAGGTCTTGGTGAAGCGGGCCTCGCCGAAGCACGCGTCGAGCAGGTGCTCGCGGGCGGCGATGTCGGCGGCGCGCTCGTCGCGGATCTGGATCACGGCCGTACCCTCCCGATACTCGAAAACGGGGAAAGAACAGCCCTCGCACCCGCCGCACGCGGCGGGCCGTCCGGGACTTTTCGGATGGCTGAGGATGGCGCGAACGCGCCCGACCCCGATAACGGCGGGTCCGGCGCATCGTTCCGCTTGCGAGGCCGGCGCCCACAGGGTGGGCGCCGATTCGTCAGATCACGTAGGACTGGAGCGGCGGGAAGCCGTTGAACGCCACCGCCGCGTAGGTGGTGGTGTAGGCGCCCGCACCCTCGATCAGCACCTTGTCGCCGATCGCGAGCGAGATCGGCAGCGGATACGGGGTCTTCTCGTAGAGCACGTCGGCCGAGTCGCAGGTCGGGCCGGCGAGCACGCAGGGGACCGTGCGGTCCTCGTCGTGGTCGGTGCGGATGCGGTAGCGGATCGACTCGTCCATCGTCTCGGCGAGGCCGCCGAACTTGCCGATGTCGAGGTAGACCCAGCGCACCTCGTCGGCGGCGTCGGACTTCTGCGAGACGAGGACGACCTCGGCCTCGATGACGCCCGCGTTGCCGACCATGCCGCGGCCCGGCTCGATGATCGTCTCCGGCAGCTGGTTGCCGAAGTGCTTGGTCAGCGCCCGGAAGATCGCGTCGCCGTAGGATTCCACGCCCGGCACCGCCTTGAGGTACTTGGTCGGGAAGCCGCCGCCGAGGTTGACCATCGACAGGTGGATGCCGCGCAGGCCGCACTCGCGGAAGATCATCGAGGCGGAGGCCAGCGCCCCGTCCCAGGCCTCGGTGTTGCCCTGCTGCGAGCCGACGTGGAACGACACGCCGTAGGCGTGCAGGCCGGCGCGGTAGCCGTGCTCGAGCACGTCCACCGCCATCTCCGGCACGCAGCCGAACTTGCGCGACAGCGGCCACTCGGCGCCGGCGCCGTCGCAGAGGATGCGGCAGAACACCTGCACGTCCTCGCGGGCAACCTTGACCGCGTCCGCCGCCCGGGCGATCTTGTCGACCTCGGCCTGGCAGTCGACCGCGAAGAGTCGCACGCCGAGCTGGAGGGCGCGGGCGATGCAGCGCTCCTTCTTGATGGTGTTGCCGAACGAGACCCGGTCGGCGGTGGCGCCGGCGGAGAGGGCCATCTGGATCTCGACCACCGAGGCGGTGTCGAAGCAGGAGCCCATCTCGGCGAGCGCGCGCAGCACCTCGGGGGCCGGGTTGGCCTTGACGGCGTAGAACACCCGGGTGTCCGGCAGGGCGCGGGCGAAGGCGGTGTAGTTGTCGCGCACGACGTCGAGGTCGAGGACCATCACGGGACCCTCATCCCGGCCGAGCTCGCGGCGCACGCGCAGGAAGTCGCGGATGCGATCGGTCATGATCATCCCCACCAAAGGTTCGAGAGGGCTCCCGCGGGACCCCGATGTCGAGATCGAGACGGCGCGCGTCGGCCGTCCGGCGTCAGGGGGCGATGCGGCGCGGCGCCTGCGTGCTGTGGAGACACGCCATGCGGCGCGGGCGCAGAGCACCCGGAAGCTGCCTTTGCTTGGAACGGGGAAACCCGATCCGCACTCGGGGCAAGGAGAAACAAGCCTCTTCGGTGTCAGCCTTTGGAGGGCCGACGAGACCAAAAAAGCCCGTTCGTCGTTGCTTTAAGCTGCGTCCCCCGTGGAGAGCGGGGTTCGCCGGTTTTGCCTCCGGCTGCCGGTTGTTGTCGGGGTCCGGTGTCGCCACCTGGATGCCGGCCGGAGGGATCCACCCTTCCCGACCATCGATCCTTTAAGACCCCTGGCGGCTGTCCGGCCTCTTGTCCGGATGCCCACCAACCGGCACGCGGCCACAGGCACGTGCGAAATTGGGCAAGGCGGTAGATACGGGCCATGCCCCTCCGCCGCAACCCCCACCGCGCAGAATTTCGCCGGATTTCCCCACCGTGGCGCGCCGGACACGGCGGAGCCTGCTCGCAGCGACGCGTTCGGCTGGCGGGGCCTTCTCAAGCGGCACCGGACGCGCCATTCAGCCGGCGACGCGCACGCGCGCGTTCAGCACGCGCGCCTTACTCTTCTGGACACCATGACGATCGCACCCTCCCGCCGCGCGCTCATCGCCGGCCTGCTCTCCTCCGCCGCCCTGACCGGGCCGGCCTCCGCCCAGGTCGGGCCGACCCAGCCCGGCCCGAGCGCCCTGCCGCCGCCGGCCCCGAGCCCGGCCCCGTCCGGGCCGCCGCGCTTCCGCTTCGACGAGGTGGTGCGGCGGGCGCGGGCGCTCGCCGGCGCGCCCTTCGAGGCCAACGTGCCGGCCCTGCCGGCGCCGCTCGCCTCGCTCGACTACGACGCCTGGCGCGACATCCGCTTCAGGCCCGACCGCGCCCTGCTGGCGGACCAGGACGGGCCGTTCCGGCTCCAGCTCTTCCACCTCGGCTTCCTCTACACCCGCCCCGTGACCGTGAACGTGGTCCGCGACGGGGTGCCGACGCCGATTCCCTACCAGCCCGGCCTGTTCGATTACGGCCGCACCGCCATCGACAAGCCGCTTCCGGTCAATCTCGGCTTCGCGGGCTTCCGGCTGCACTACCCGCTCAACAAGCCCGGCCTCCTCGACGAGCTGATCTCGTTCCTGGGCGCCAGCTACTACCGCTTCCTCGGGCGCGACCAGCTCTACGGGCTCTCGGCGCGGGGGCTCGCCGTCAACGTCGAGGGCGTCGGCGGCCCGGAGGAATTCCCGGTCTTCCGCGAGTTCTGGATCGAGATGCCGCCGAAGGGCGCCGACCGGGCGGTGATCTACGGCCTGCTCGACGGGCCGTCCTGCACCGGCGCGTTCCAGTTCCTGGTCTATCCGGGCGACGAGACCGTGGTCGACGTGCGCTGCTCGCTGCACCCGCGGCGGGAGATCGCCGCGATCGGCATCGCACCGCTGACCTCGATGTTCTTCATCGGCGAGAACGACCGCCACCACTCGGACGATTACCGGCCCGAGCTGCACGATTCCGACGGGCTGCTGATGCATTCCGGCAGCGGCGAGTGGATCTGGCGGCCCCTGCGCAACCCGAAGGAGCGCTGGATCTCCGCCTTCGAGGACCGCAACCCGAAGGGATTCGGGCTGATGCAGCGCGACCGGGTGTTCGAGGACTACCAGGACCTCGAGGCGTTCTACCACCGCCGCCCGGGCTACTGGGTCGAGCCGCAGGGCGAGTGGGGAGAGGGCACGGTGCGCCTCGTCGAGCTGCCGACCGAGAACGAGACCCACGACAACATCGTGGCCTCCTGGCAACCGAAGGAGCCCTACAAGCCCGGCGAGGCGGTGGAGCTGTCCTACACGGTGCGGGCGCTCGCCGAGACCGACGACCTGCATCCCGGCGGCCGGGTGGTGAACACCTACGTCGCCCGCACGACCGCCAGCGGCGGCTCGGCCGAGGGCAGCGATCCGCGCACGCGGCGCTTCCTCGTCGACTTCTCGGGTGGCGACCTCGCCTACTGGCTCGGCGACCCGAAGGCGGTCGAGATCGTGCCCTCGACCACGCAGGGCAAGATCACCGCGGTCTCGCTGGTGCCGAACCTGCACGTGAAGGGGTTTCGCGCCGCCATCGACGTGCGGCTCGACCAGGCCGGCCAGTCGACGGACCTGCGGGCCTTCCTGCGCGCCCGCGGCCAGACCCTGACCGAGACCTGGACCTATCCGTGGACCGCCGCGTGAGCGGCCACCCCGCCGGACGCCCGGCCGTCGCCATCCGGCCGGCGCGCAGCGAGGACCTCGATGCCTTGATGGCCCTCGAGGCCGCGGCCTTCGCCAGCGACCGGGCGGAGCGGCGGGCGATCCGCCACGCCATCGGATCGCCGTCGATCTCGCTCCTCGTCGCCCTCGATGGGGCGGTCTTGGTCGGCGCCGCCACGATCGAGCGCCGGCGCGGCAGCCGGCGCGCCCGCCTGTCCTCGATCGCGGTGGCGCCGAGCCGGGCCGGAACCGGCCTCGGCCGGGTGCTGCTCGAGGCCGCCGAGTCCGAGGCCCTGGCCCATGGCTGCGACCGGCTGCGCCTGGAGGTCCGCGAGGACAACGGCGCCGGCATCCGCCTCTACGAGCGCGCCGGCTACCGGCGCTTCGAGACGATCGCGGACTACTACGAGGACGGCACGACCGCCTGGCGCTACGAGAAGCAGCTCGGGACCGGGGAGGGGGCGCCCGCCCGGTGACGCGGCCTGCGCCACTCTGAAACAATCGGGAAACGAGCGGGACCCCGCGCCCCGTCCTGCAACGTCCTTACCCTGGGACATGTCCCGGTCCGGCATTGTTGCCGTCTGTTTCCGCTGGCACGCCAGAAGCACAGGTCCCGGGAACCGAGGCACAGGGTGCCTCACTTCGGGATGAGACGGCAGCAATGGCCCTGACGAACGACGACTTCCGCAGGATGATCGCCGAGACCCGCCGCGGTACTGGTCAGCTTTCCACGGCCCTCCAACGAGTCGACGTCGAGCCTGCCCCGGTCCGCGTGCCGCGGCGCGTCGAGCCGGAGCCACGACTCCCGGTCCGCCTCGGTGCCCGCGAGGTGCACACCGTCGAGATCGTCTGGGCGCCGGCCTACCCGCGGCCCGATCGCCGGCCCGGCCACTGGCTCGGCGCTCTCGCCACCGTCGCCAAGGTGCTGGCCCTGCCCATCCTCCTGGTCGGCAGCCTCTACGCCAAGCCGCTCTCCGAGTGCCGCAAGCAGAAGAGCCACGGGATGCTGTACTACGGCACCACCGTGGAAATGTGCGTGAACGAGCGGATGGCCGAGGGCTTCGGAAGCGTGCAGGCGTTCGTCGACCGGCAGATGCGGGCGATGTGAGCCGAACGGGGCGCTGCCCGCGCCGGAAACCTCCCCCGCACAGGGGGAGGGTTCATGCGCGAGCCTCGTGTCTCGCCGACATCACGCGTCGGCGGCGAAGCGCCCGTGGCAGTGCTTGTACTTCTTGCCCGAGCCGCAGGGGCAGGGCTCGTTGCGCCCGACCCGGCCCCAGGTCGACGTGTCGTCGGGATTGCGCTCGAGCACCGGCGCGTCGGGGTTGAGCGCCTGGCCGGCGAACTCGTAGGCACCGCCCCCACCGCCGGCCGCGCCCTCCGCGTAGGCGAACTCGTTCTCCCCCGTGACCGGGTCGAGGTGCTGGGCGAACATCGGCGGCAGCGTCTGCGCTTCCGGCTCCTGGTACATGATCTCGACCCGCATCAGCTGGCCGGTGACCTGCTCGCGCAGCGAGCCCACCAGGCCGTTGAACAGGTCGAAGGCCTCGGACTTGTACTCGTTGAGGGGATCGCGCTGGGCGATGCCGCGCCAGCCGATCACCTGGCGCAGGTGGTCGAGGGTGACGAGGTGCTCGCGCCAGAGGTGGTCGAGGCTCTGGAGCAGCACCTGCTTCTCGACATAGGCCATCACCTCCGGCGTGTTGCGGGCGACGCGCTCGGCATAGGCCTCGTCCGCGGCCTTGCGCAGGCGCTCGCGGATCTCCTCGTCGGCGATGCCCTCCTCCTTGGCCCAGTCCTCGACCGGCACGTCGAGGTTGAGGTCGCGGGTGACGCTCTCGCGCAGGCCCGCGATGTCCCACTGCTCCGGATAGGCATCCTCCGGCACGTGGCGCGCCACCACGTCCTCGATCACGCCCTGGCGCATCTCGTCGACGGTCTCGCGCACGCTCTCCTGCGCCATGAACTCGCGGCGCTGCTCGAACACGACCTTGCGCTGGTCGTTCATGACGTTGTCGTACTTCAGCACGTTCTTGCGCATGTCGAAGTTGCGCGCTTCGACCTTCTGCTGCGCCTTGGCGATCGCCTTGTTGATCCACGGATGGATGATCGCCTCGCCCTCCTCGAGCCCGAGGCGCTGCAGCATGCCGTCCATGCGGTCGGAGCCGAAGATCCGCATCAGGTCGTCCTGAAGCGAGAGGTAGAACTTCGAGCGGCCGGGATCGCCCTGGCGGCCGGAGCGGCCGCGCAGCTGGTTGTCGATGCGCCGGCTCTCGTTGCGCTCGGTACCGATGATGTAGAGGCCGCCCGGCAGGGCATTCTTGCGGCCGGCCGCCGGGTCGGCGGGCTCGCCGGAGGCCAGGACACGCGCGCGGTTCTGCTCGATCTCGGCCTTGAGGGCGCCGATCCGGGCGTCGCGCTCCGCCCCCTCCGGCACCCCGGCGAGCTCCTGCTCGATGCGCATGTCGAGGTTGCCGCCGAGCTTGATGTCGGTGCCGCGGCCGGCCATGTTGGTGGCGATGGTGATCGCGCCCGGCACGCCGGCCTCGGCCACGATGTAGGCTTCCTGCTCGTGGAAGCGGGCGTTCAGGACCGCGAAGCGCTTGGTCACCCGGCCTTCGCGCGCCGCCGCGTAGACGTCCTCGAGCGCCGACGGGTCGCTGTAGTCGAGGGGCTTGTAGCCGTGCTTGACCAGGAGGCCGGCGAGGTGCTCCGAGCGCTCGATCGAGCCGGTGCCGACCAGCACCGGCTGCAGGCGGGCATGCGCCTTGTCGATCTCCTGGATGATCGCGGCGTACTTCTCGTCGACGGTGCGGTAGACCTCGTCGTCCTCGTCGACGCGCTCGACCGCCTTGTTGGTCGGGATCTCGACCACCTCGAGGTTGTAGATCTCCTGGAACTCGTCGGCCTCGGTCGAGGCGGTGCCGGTCATGCCGGCGAGCTTCTTGTAGAGCCGGAAGTAGTTCTGGAAGGTGATCGAGGCCAGCGTCTGGTTCTCGGGCTGGATCGCCACCCGCTCCTTGGCCTCGAGGGCCTGGTGGAGCCCTTCCGAGTAGCGCCGGCCGGGCATCATGCGGCCGGTGAACTCGTCGATGATCACCACCTCGTCGTTGCGGACGATGTAGTCCTTGTCGCGGGTGAACAGGGTGTGGGCCCTGAGCGCCTGGTTGACGTGGTGGACGAGCGTGACGTTGTGCGCGTCGTAGAGGTCGCCCTCCTTGAGGATGCCGGCCTCGCGCAGCAGCTCCTCGATGTGCTCGTTGCCGTTCTCGGTGAGCGAGACCGTGCGCTGCTTCTCGTCGAGGTCGTAATCCTCGCGGGCGAGGCGCGGCATCACCGCGTCGATCGCGGTGTAGAGGTCGGAGCGATCGTCGATCGGCCCGGAGATGATCAGCGGCGTGCGCGCCTCGTCGATCAGGATCGAGTCGACCTCGTCGACGATCGCGAAGTTGTGGCCGCGCTGGACCATCTGGCCCAGCTCGTACTTCATGTTGTCGCGCAGGTAGTCGAAGCCGTACTCGTTGTTGGTGCCGTACGTGATGTCGCAGGCATAGGCCGCCTTGCGCTCGGCGTCGTCGAGGCCGTGGACGATGATGCCGGTCGAGAGCCCGAGGAAGCGGTAGACCCGGCCCATCCACTCGGCGTCGCGGCGGGCGAGGTAGTCGTTGACCGTGACGACGTGCACGCCCTTGCCCGAGAGGGCGTTGAGGTAGGTGGCGAGCGTCGCCACCAGGGTCTTGCCCTCGCCGGTCTTCATCTCGGCGATGCCGCTCTCGTGGAGCACCATGCCGCCGATCATCTGCACGTCGAAGTGGCGCTGGCCGAGCACCCGCTTGGCCGCCTCCCGCACGGTGGCGAAGGCGGGGACCAGGATGTCGTCGAGGGTCTTGCCGGCGGCGAGCTCGGCCTTCAGGGCTTCGGTGCGGGCGCGCAGGGCATCGTCGCTCAGGGCCTCCAGCTCGGGCTCGAGGGCGTTGATGGCCTGAACGCGGGGTCGGTATCCCTTCACCCGGCGGTCGTTGGACGACCCGAAGATCTTCTTGGCGATGGAACCGAGCATCGTGAACCTGCGATCGATCGTAACAGTCTGGGCGCGCGCCGCGGGCGCCTTATAGGCCCATATAGGGAGCCGTGCACCCAAAAGGCAGCGGGCGCGCCGGCACAACCGTGGCCGTGCTGCGAAAGACGGGGGGCGGGCCGGAGGCCCGCCGCTTGATTCCCGCCCCGGCAACGCCCTAGCTGCCCTGCCGCCACGCGCAGGACAACCGCCGCAGGGTCAGGCAGGCGGCTGGGGAGGAAGACATGACACGTTTGAGCCGGGCGCTCGCCCGCACCACCGCGCTCGCCGCCGGCCTCGCCCTCGCGTTCGCCGCGCAGGCCCAGGGCGGTCCCCCGACCGCCGCCCCGGCGCAGAAGGGCGCCTCGGACGGCGTGGTGAAGATCGGCATCCTCAACGACCAGTCCGGCGTCTACGCCGATTTCGGCGGCCGCGGCTCGGTCGAGGCGGCCCGGATGGCCGTCGAGGATTTCGGGGGCAAGGTGCTCGACGTGCCGGTGCAGATCGTCGATGCCGACCACCAGAACAAGCCGGACATCGCCTCGAACATCGCCCGGCAATGGTACGACACCGACCGGGTCGACGCGATCATGGAGCTCACCACCTCCTCGGTGGCGCTCGCGGTGCAGGGCCTGTCGAAGGAGAAGCGCAAGATCACGATCGTCGACGGCGCGGCGACCTCCGACCTCACCGGCAAGCAGTGCACGCCCTACGGTTTCCACTGGGCCTACGACACCCACGCACTGGCGGTCGGCACCGGCGGGTCGCTGGTCGAGACCGGCGGCGACACCTGGTTCTTCCTCACCGCCGACTACGCCTTCGGCACCGCGCTCCAGGCCGACGTCACCCAGTACGTGACCCAGAAGGGCGGCAAGGTGGTGGGCGCCGTGCGCCACCCCCTGAGCGCCCAGGACTTCTCGTCGTTCCTGCTGCAGGCTCAAGGCTCGGGCGCCAAGATCGTCGGGCTCGCCAATGCGGGGCTCGACACCTCAAACGCGATCAAGCAGGCGGCGGAGTTCGGCATCGTCCAGGGCGGGCAGCGCCTCGCGGCGCTGCTGTTCACGCTCGCCGAGGTGCACGGCCTCGGCCTCAAGGCGGCGCAGGGCATCGTGCTGACGGAAGGCTACTACTGGGACCTCGACGATCAGTCCCGGGGTTTCGCCAAGCGCTACATGGCCAAGACCGGCAAGATGCCGAACATGATCCAGGCCGGCACCTACTCGTCGGTGCTGCACTACCTGAAGGCCGTGAAGGCTGCCGGCACCGACGACACCGACGCGGTGGCGGCGAAGATGCGCGAGCTGCCGGTCGACGACTTCTTCGGCCGCGGCGGCAAGGTGCAGGCCAACGGCCGCATGGTCCACGACATGTACCTGTTCCAGGTCAAGTCGCCGACCGAGTCGAAGGCGCCGTGGGACTACTACAAGCTGCTCGCCACGATTCCCGCCGACAAGGCGTTCCTGTCGGCCAAGGCGAGTGGTTGCCCGCTGACGCAGTAAGCGTCGAGATCCTGGCGGAAACACCTCCACCCCACAGGGTCATCCCGGGGCTCGCCAAAGGCGAGAGCCCGGGATCAAGAGCCGCTGAGCGTGCAGGACAGAGCGGAATGCGTTCCGCTTTATACCGCCGCGCTTAGGTT
>NZ_LABY01000339.1 GCF_001043975.1 Methylobacterium variabile | reverse complement strand
GACGGGCAGAAGCGCGCCGCCCCGTGCGTCGCCGAAGAACGTGTCGAAGATGTCCGACATGAAGTCGCCGAACTCGTTGCCGAATCCGGGACCGCCCTGGCCGCCCTGCGAGAACGCCGCGTGGCCGAAGCGGTCGTAGGCGGCGCGCTTCTGCCCGTCGGAGAGGCACTGGTAGGCCTCGTTGAGCTCCTTGAACTTGAGCTCGGCCTCCTTGTCGCCGGGGTTGCGGTCGGGATGGTAGACCATCGCCAGCTTGCGGAAAGCCGACTTCATCTCACCGTCGGTCGCGGTCCGGGCGACGCCCAGCACCTCGTAATAGTCGCGCTTCGACATTCCCGTCCCCAAACCCGTCCCGTCCCCAAGCCCGTCTCTGGCCCACCCGGTCGGGCATCGTCCATACACGTTCGATCCCCGGCGCGGTCGGGCGCCGAGGACCGGATCGAGCTGCAAATCGTGGCCGCACGGATCTCAGACCCGTGCGGCAGCCTCAAGGCGAAAGCTCACCGCGCCGGTGCGCATCCCCGGGCGGACTGCCCGGGGATGCGGGGCCGATGACTTACGCCCGCTTCTTCTGGTCCTTGTCGTCGACTTCCTGGAAGTCGGCGTCGATGACGTCATCCTTCTTGGCCTCACCCGCCTGGGCGCCGGCAGCGGCGTCCGGACCGGCCGACTGGCTGGCCGCGTACATCGCCTCGCCGAGCTTCATCGAGGCCTGCATCAGGTCGGTGGTGCGGGCCTTGATCTGCTCGACGTCCTCGCCGGCGAGCGACTGGCGCAGGGCGTCGATGGCGGTGGTGATCGCGGCCTTGTCGGAGGCCGGCACCTTGTCGCCGTGCTCCGTCACCGACTTCTCGGTGGCGTGGATCAGGCTCTCGCCCTGGTTCTTCACCTCGACCAGCTCGCGGCGCTTCTTGTCCTCGGCCGCGTTGGCCTCGGCCTCCTGCACCATGCGCTGGATGTCGGCGTCGGACAGGCCGCCCGAGGCCTGGATGCGGATCTGGTGCTCCTTGCCCGTCGCCTTGTCCTTGGCCGTCACGTTGACGATGCCGTTGGCGTCGATGTCGAAGGTCACCTCGATCTGCGGCAGGCCGCGCGGCGCCGGCGGGATGCCGACGAGGTCGAACTGACCGAGCAGCTTGTTGTCGGCCGCCATCTCGCGCTCACCCTGGAAGACCCGGATGGTGACCGCGTTCTGGTTGTCCTCGGCCGTCGAGAACACCTGCGACTTCTTGGTCGGGATGGTGGTGTTGCGGTCGATGAGCCGGGTGAACACGCCGCCGAGCGTCTCGATGCCGAGCGACAGCGGGGTCACGTCGAGGAGCAGCACGTCCTTGACGTCGCCCTGGAGCACGCCCGCCTGCACCGCGGCGCCGATCGCCACGACCTCGTCCGGGTTGACGCCCTTGTGGGGCTCCTTGCCGAAGAAGGTCTTCACCTGCTCCTGGACCTTCGGCATGCGGGTCATGCCGCCGACCAGGACCACCTCGTCGATCTCGTTCGCCGAGACGCCCGCGTCCTTGAGCGCCTTGCGGCACGGCTCGATCGTGCGCTGCACCAGGTCGTCGACCAGCGACTCGTACTTGGCGCGGCTGAGCTTGAGCGCCAGGTGCTTCGGGCCGCTCGCGTCGGCGGTGATGTAGGGCAGGTTGATCTCGGTCTGGGTCGCCGAGGACAGCTCGATCTTCGCCTTCTCGGCGGCCTCCTTGAGGCGCTGGAGGGCGAGCTTGTCCTTGGTCAGGTCGATGCCTTGCTCGCGCTTGAACTCGGCCGCGAGGTACTCGACGATGCGGTTGTCGAAGTCCTCGCCGCCCAGGAACGTGTCGCCGTTGGTCGACTTCACCTCGAACACGCCGTCGCCGATCTCGAGGATCGAGACGTCGAAGGTGCCGCCGCCGAGGTCATAGACCGCGATCAGGCCGGACTTCTTCTTGTCGAGGCCGTAGGCGAGCGCCGCCGCGGTCGGCTCGTTGATGATGCGCAGCACCTCAAGGCCGGCGATCTTGCCGGCATCCTTGGTCGCCTGGCGCTGGGCGTCGTTGAAGTAGGCCGGGACGGTGATGACCGCCTGGGTGACCGGCTGGCCGAGGTAGGACTCGGCGGTCTCCTTCATCTTCTGCAGGGTGAAGGCGGAGATCTGCGACGGCGAGTACGACTTGCCGTCCGCCTCGACCCAGGCGTCGCCGCCGTTCGAGCGGGTGATCTTGTAGGGGACGAGCCCCTTGTCCTTCTGCGTCATCGGGTCGTCGTAGGTACGGCCGATGAGGCGCTTGATCGCGAAGAAGGTGCGCTCCGGGTTCGTCACCGCCTGGCGCTTGGCCGGCTGGCCGACGAGCCGCTCGCCGTCATCCGTGAAAGCGACGATCGACGGGGTGGTGCGCGCCCCTTCCGCGTTCTCGATGACCTTGGGCTGCGTGCCTTCCATCACGGCCACGCAGCTGTTGGTGGTGCCAAGGTCGATGCCGATTACTTTACCCATGGTGGGATCCCTCGTTGGTGTTTTTTAAGCAGACCGCCGAGCCCCGAAGCAGCTCGGCCCATGGCGGTACTTGTCAGAGGTTTGAGCCGAGGCGGGCCGCGCCCGAACCGCGTCTCGCCGGGAGGCCGGCGAGCGGGGGCGTTGCCCGCGCCGAGCCCGATATAAGAAGGCCGTTTCGGGGCCGCAAGGCGAGCCGGGCCGGGCCGCGCACGGTGATCGCGCATGGTGATTCGGGCGGTGCACCGGCCTCCCTCGTCCCGGCCCGCGTCCCTTGCCGGAGCCGTGACGCTCCGGCCAAGGCGCCACGACAATGTTGCGGGCTTGCCACGCCCGTGCCACGGACCCCATGCTAGGACCGTGCGGGACGCCTATCCCCGTGCCTGCGCCTGGAGCCTGATGCAGCCCGTTCGCCTCCCTCCCCGCCCGGTGGCCCTGCCCGTGCTGGCGGCCCTGCCCCTCGCGGCGGTCCTGATGGTGGCGCCGGCCCCGGCCTCGGCCCAATCCTTCCTCGAGGAACTGTTCGGCATCGGCCGGGCGGCGCGCCCGCCGGTGCCGCCGGCCCCGGTTCCGGGCGGTCGGGCCCCGGGGGTTCCCGGCGAGGCGCCGCCCGACGCCGCGCCGCGGCCGGCGCCCGCGCCGCCGGCGCCGCCCAAGCCCGTGGTGCTCAAGACCCCCAACGACGACGCGGTGGTGGGCCAGGAGCTGCAGCAGAACGGCAATGCCGGCTCCCTGCGCCTGGAGCGCTCCGGCAGCGGCTTCACCGCCCGCGTCACGCTCGCCGGCACCAAGGTCTCGCAGCCGACCGAGAGCTGCAAGATCGCCCTCGGCGACGGGCAGCCGCTGACGCTCAGCGACCAGGGCAAGCCCAGCGGCGTGACCCAGCTCGCCACCGCCGGCCCGTCCTGCCCGCTGCGGCTCGAGATCCTCGAGGGCAGCGTCATGGTCACGCCCCTCGCCGAGGCGGAGTCCTGCGTCTTCACGGCGGCCGACTGCGCAACCACGCCGAAGGGCCTCTGGGGCCCCGGGGCTGCCACCCTGCTGCCGCGGGCGCAGGAATTCGACGGCGCCCGCGGCGTCGCCGACAAGGCGGTGCGCGAGAACTACAAGGTCATGACCCAGCGCGCACGGCGCGAGGACGTCCGGCCGATCGTAGCCGAGCAGGCCGCGTTCTCGGCCGACCGGGAGCAGATGTGCCGCGCCTATGTCCGCGAGGGCTCGCACGGCTTCTGCCACCTGCGCTTCTCGGAGGCGCGGGCGCTCTCGCTGGCCACCCGCCTCGGCCTGTCGGGCGCGGCCCCGACCGCGAGCGCCGCGCCGCGGCCGGCGCGCAAGCGCCCTGCCCCCGCGGTTGACGGGATGAACCCCGGCTTCGAGGCCGGCGCGCAGGACCAGTAGCGGCGAGCAGAGGTGCCCGCGCCGGCGGCCGCCTCAGGCGTGGCCGGCGGTGGACGAGAGCATCGCGGGCTCGATCCCGATGCCGCGCAGCGCCCGGTCGTACTTGGTGTCGAGGGCGGAGTTGAAGATCAGGTCCGGATCGGCCGGGCAGTGCAGCCAGCCGTTGGCCTGGATCTCGCTCTCGAGCTGGCCCGCCTGCCAGCCGGCATAGCCCAGCGCCAGCACCGCGCTCTCGGGCCCCTTGCCCACGGCGATCGCCCGCAAGATCTCGATCGTCGCCGTGAGGCAGATGCCGTTGTCGATGAGCAGGGTCGACTGGTCGATGTGGAAATCGGGCGAGTGGAGCACGAAGCCTCGGCTCGCCTCTACGGGACCGCCCATCAGCACCGGCATGTGGCCGACCCGGCTCGGCAGCCGGATGGCGTCGTCCTGGGCGATGATGTCGAGCTGGACCAGGAGGTCCGGCATGTTGAGGTCGGCGGCCGGCTTGTTGACGATGATCCCCATCGCCCCCTCGGCCGAGTGCGCGCAGAGATAGATCACCGAGCGCGAGAACCGCTCGTCGGCCATGCCCGGCATCGCGACGAGGAGCTGCCCGTCGAGGTAGCTCGGCGCGCCGCGGCCGTGCGTCTCCCGGGCGCTCCGCAGGTCGGCCTGCGGGTCCGGGCTCATGCCGGCGGCGTCCTGGGAGAGAAGGTCCTGAGGAAATCTGCTGCGCATGATGCCCATGCTACGCCCCGCCCCGGCGTTGTCCATACCTGCCTTCCGGATGAACGCGCGCGGGCACCCGCCGGCTCCCACACAGCGCGTCGCGGGCCGCAACCTCGACACCCCGGAACGGCCGCGCTAGACCCCCCGCGGGCCCGAGGCCCCGCCGGAGCCCGGCGGGCCGGCCCGGAAAGATCCCAGGAGAGCCACGATGACGATCCAGGTCGGCGATCACCTGCCCCAGGCGACCTTCCGGGTCATGGGCCCCGAGGGCCCGGCCGCCAAGACGACCGACGACGTGTTCAAGGGCCGCCGGGTGGTGCTGGTGGCGGTGCCGGGCGCCTTCACGCCGACCTGCCACCGCAATCACCTGCCGGGCTACGTCACGCGGCGGGACGACATCCTGGCCCGCGGCATCGACGCGATCGCGGTGACCTCGGTCAACGACGTGTTCGTGCTCGAGGCTTGGTCGAAGTCGGCCGGCGCCGAGGGCATCGAGTTCCTGGCCGACGGCAACGGCGACTTCGCCAAGGCGATCGGCCTCGACATGGACGGCACCGGCTTCGGCCTCGGCGTGCGCTCGAAGCGCTACGCCATGCTGGTCGAGGACGGGGTGGTGCGGGTGCTCAACGTCGAGGACGCACCCTCGAAGGCGGATCTCTCGGGGGCGGAGACGCTGCTCAAGTCGCTCTGAGGTTCGATCGGCTCGTGGTCGCGAGCCGCTGGATCCGATGGAGCGGGATTCAGGCTTCCTGATCAATCCCACCTGCGACCTCGGGATGAGGTCGCGGGGGGATAAGATGTTGCGCCGCGCCGAGCCGATCACGGGTCGATCGCTTGCTGGCTGGTCGCGACAAGAAGCGAGCCATAACGGCAGCCACGCGAGGCAGTCGGCGAAGCGCGGCCAGGATGCCGCCCTCTCCCGCCCCGAACGCCTCGTCGGCCCCAGACCCGCGGTCGCCGTATCACTCGCGGCCTTTGCGCCGGCCGGAATCCGGCTGGTCGATGGCTGATACCGCCGCGCCTTCGAACGGACTCGTTCGGAGGCGCAAGGCAAGCCCGAACGGGCGCCGGCGCTGATGCGCCGGACGCCTTCGCATCGACGTGTCGATGCGAAGGCGCGAGGGTATCA
>NZ_LABY01000338.1 GCF_001043975.1 Methylobacterium variabile | reverse complement strand
GAGCCCGGCCTCGACGCCCTGGTCGCCGACAACGTCCGCCAGGAGCGCCTCGCCTTCACCACCAACCTCGCCGAGGCCGTCGCCGGTGCCGACGCGGTCTTCATCGCCGTCGGCACCCCCTCCCGCCGCGGCGACGGCTTCGCCGACCTCTCCTACGTCTACCAGGCCGCCCGCGACATCGCCGGCGCGGTCACCGGGCCCACCGTCGTCGTCACCAAGTCCACGGTGCCGGTCGGCACCGGCGACGAGGTCGAGCGCATCGTCCGCGAGACCCGCCCCGGGATCGCCATCGCGGTCGCCTCCAACCCCGAGTTCCTGCGCGAAGGCGCGGCCATCGCCGACTTCAAGCGCCCCGACCGCATCGTCATCGGGGCCGACGACCCGCCCGCCGCCGCAGTCGTCAGCGAGCTCTACCGCCCGCTCTACCTCAACCACGCCCCGATCCTGGTGACCTCGCGCCGCACCGCCGAGCTGACCAAGTACGCCGCCAACGCGTTCCTGGCCACCAAGATCACCTTCATCAACGAGATCGCCGACCTGTGCGAGCAGGTCGGCGCCGACGTGCAGGAGGTCGCCCGCGGCATCGGGCTCGACAACCGCATCGGGCGCAAGTTCCTGCATGCCGGGCCGGGCTACGGCGGCTCGTGCTTTCCCAAGGACACCCTGGCCCTGGTCAAGACCGCGCAGGATGCCGGCTCCCCGGTGCGCCTCGTCGAGACGGTGGTGGCGGTCAACGACCAGCGCAAGCGGGCGATGGCCCGCAAGGTGGTGGCGGCCTGCGGCGGGAGCGTGCGGGGGCGGCGGCGGCGCGGTGTGGGCCCTGTGCTCTTTCGAGCTATTGACTCGCCCACGCATGAGAACG
>NZ_LABY01000337.1 GCF_001043975.1 Methylobacterium variabile | reverse complement strand
GACGTGCTGCTTGCCCTCGTAGGTGATGACCTTGCCATCGGCCTCACGGGTCATCGTGGCCGCACGCCGGTAGGCGGCGCTGGCGACGGCGCTCTTGCCGCGTCCGCGACTGATGAGCTGAGCCGAGAGGTGATAGATCGCCATGCGAGGCTCCCGAGCTTGGCTATTAGCAGCTAACTCAGGGAAACGCAAGTTTCCTTTAAGTGCGCCCCTTCGTAAAACTCAGGGGACTTTGCGGAGGCGCTGCGCGCCGAAGCTCCGTTTGAAGGAGGCCCCTATGGGGCCTCAATCATCTGCCCGGCGAAAGCCGGCCAGCGCGACGTCCAGCCTCGCGCTGGCATCGACGGAACCGGATCTCGGCGGACGGTCGAGGCTCGATCGACCCGGCCGCTGGGAACCGCACAGGTCGCGCCGCCGAAAAGAGGATGGAGAGGCCGGGAGCTCGACCACAAGCCCGACTTCTGCGGAGCACGTGTCTGCCCGTGATCTGCGATCCATGGGCACCAGTCCACAAGATCGTAAGTCTAACAAGCTCGGAGGTGTGACGCTGCGACCACGGACGTTCGGGTCCCTGACCCGACATCTCACACAATCTCTGACGCAGCGTTCCACATTCGTGTTGAGGGTGTTAACCAGCGTTGTCCAACGCAGAAGGAAACGGAGCAACCATGGCTAGGCCAAAGTCGCGCGAGGCGATCCTCGGCGAGATCCAGCAGCTGTCGAGCTCAATCGATGCGTTGAAGAAGAAGCTCTCCGACCACGACAAGGCCGAGGCTGCGCGTATCGGTGGCCTGGCAATGAAGGCTGGCCTGGGTTCGATCGCTATTCCCGAGGAGGCTTTGGCCAAGGCCTTCGAGGAACTGGTGGCGCGATTTCGTACGGAATACCCGGCGTTGGAGGAGCCAAAGGCAAAGGGACGTCGAAGCGCTCGATCGGCTCCAGAGGGAGCTAATGCTCAAGCGGAATGAGGAGCGGAAGCGGGACGCTCGCGAGAAGATCCAGCTCGGCGGCCTCGTCATCAAAGCCGGCCTTTCCGACCTGCCGAGCAATGTCCTGCTCGGCCTCCTGATCGAGGCTCGCGAGCG
>NZ_LABY01000336.1 GCF_001043975.1 Methylobacterium variabile | reverse complement strand
GCCTTGCGCCTCCGAACGAGTCCGTTCGAAGGCGCAACGGTATGAGACCTTGCCGACGCCGTCCTGACGCCTTGGCCCGCGCCCGCCGGTATGGGATGAGAGCCCATGACCGATGCCGCTTTCGACGTCGCCGCGCTCAAGAACGAGGCGACCACCTGGTTCTCCACCCTGCGCGACCGCATCTGCGCCGCCTTCGAGCGGCTGGAGGACGAGGCCGCGGGGCCCTTCGCCCCCGAGGCCGGCGGGCCGGGCCGGTTCGAGCGCACGCCCTGGGAGCGCACCGACCATTCCGGCGCGCCCGGCGGCGGCGGCACCATGGCGATGCTGCGCGGCCGGGTGTTCGAGAAGTGCGGCGTCCACGTCTCGGCGGTGCACGGCGAGTTCGCCCCGGAGTTCCGCAACCAGATCCCGGGCGCCGCGGAGGATCCGCGCTTCTTCGCCACCGGCATCTCGCTGATCGCCCACCCCTGGAATCCGCACGTGCCGACCGTGCACATGAACACCCGCTTCGTCGTGACGACGAAGCCGTGGTTCGGCGGCGGGGCGGACCTCACGCCGGTCCTCGACCGGCGCCGCACGCAGGCCGACCCGGATACTATCGCCTTCCACGTCGCCTTCGAGGCCGCCTGCGCCCGCCACCCCGGCGCCGACTACGCCCGCTACAAGGCTTGGTGCGACGAGTACTTCCACCTCAAGCACCGGGACGAGCCCCGCGGCATCGGCGGCATCTTCTACGACTACCACTGGACCGGCGACCCTGGCGCCGACCTCGCCTTCACCCGCGAGGTCGGCGGGGCCTTCCTGAGCGTCTACCCGGAGATCGTGCGGCGCAACCTCGCCACGCCCTGGACCGAGGCCGACCGCCACGAGCAGCAGGTGCGCCGCGGCCGCTACGTCGAGTTCAACCTGCTCTACGACCGGGGCACCATCTTCGGGCTGAAGACCGGCGGCAACGTCGCGTCGATCCTGTCGTCCATGCCGCCGACGGTGCGCTGGCCCTGAGGTCGTCCTAGGATCGAGCGTGTCTCGCTCCCATCCGGATGGCGACAGGGCATGAAGTCGATCCGTTTCACCGGACCAGCCCTGAAGGCCTTCGAGGCTGCCGGACAAGGCCCGGGCGCAGATGCGGTCGAAATTGGAACGTTACTCCGAGACGGGAGCGGGCGACGTCAAGGCTCTGGTGGGAGTGCCCGGGTTGCGTATCCGGTCAGGTTCGTACCAGGCCGTGTTCATCGAGACTGACGAGGCCGTCGAGGTCTTCAAGGTTGGTGATCGGCGCGACATTTATGAGTGAGGCCAGGCGCATGAGCGTTCAGTCGATCATCACCGAGGGGGCGAGGAACTCGTCATCCTGTCGCGGCGTGCCTACGATGCCCTCCTGGCCCGGGCGGGGGACGAGGCCGCGGAGGATCGCATGACCGCACGCCTCGCCGAGGAGCATCTCGCGGCGCGGGCCGCCGGCACCGTGACCCTCGTGCCGGACTGGCTGACAGCCGCCGTGCTCGCGGACATGTCCCCCCTCGCGGCAGCCCGCCGCCAGGCCGGCCTCGACCTGGCCGAAATCGCCGCGCGTGCGGGCCTCGGCGTGGACGTGCTGGCCGCCCTGGAGGAGGGTCGTCGCAGCGGCACCCCAGCTGAGATCGAGGCCATTGCGCGGGCGTGCGGTGTCGATCCCGCACTGCTGCTCGACCAGGGCCTCGTTCCCGCACCGTTCGAAGGCACCGCAGGGAGGCCGCGTCGCAGGTCCGCGCGCCGCCGGTGAGACCCCTCTCCGACCTCGCCGCCGTCGTCCTCTGGATGGCCGGTGCCCTGCTCTCGTTCTCGGCGACGGCGATCGCCGTGCGCGAGCTGGCCCCGGCCCTCGTCCTGTTCGACATCCTGGCGGCCCGGGCGGCGGCCGGGGTGGCGATCGTCGGGCTCGTCGCGCTCTCGCGCCGCCGGCCGGTCCCGGCACGGCGCGTGCCGCTCCACCTCGCCCGCAACCTCGTCCACTGGGGCGGCAACTACGCCTGGTCGCTCGGCGTCACGCTCCTGCCCCTCGCGGTCGTCTTCGCCCTCGAATTCACCACCCCGGCCTGGGTCACGCTGCTCGCCGTGCTGATCCTGCGCGAGCGGCTGACCGCGAGCCGGCTCGCGGCGGTGGTCCTCGGCTTCCTCGGCGTGCTGGTGGTGCTGCGGCCGGGCCTCGCGGCGCTGCAGCCGGCGAGCCTGGTGGTGCTGGGCTCGGCCGTGCTCTTCGCCCTCACGGCGGTCGCCACCAAGGCGCTGACCCGGACCGAGAGCGTGCTGTCGATCCTGTTCTGGATGAACCTGATCCAGCTCCCCCTCAACCTCGCGGCGGGCCGCCTCTTCCCGGCGGTGCCCGCCGTCGCCTTCGAGGGGCGGCACGGGCTGGCTCTCGCGGCCGTCTGCGTCGCCGGCCTCACCTCGCACTGGTGCCTGACCAGCGCCTACCGGCGCGGCGACGCCATCCTGGTCATGCCCCTCGACTTCCTGCGCATCCCGCTGATCGCGCTCCTCGGCTGGCGCCTCTACGGCGAGCCCCTCGATCCCTGGCTGTTCCTGGGCGCCGGGCTGATCGTCGGCGGCATCGTCTGGAACCTCGCGGCGGAGGCGCGGCGGCGGCCCCTCGCCCCGGTCCCGAGGCGGGCCTGATCGGGGACGCCGGGGCGCGAACGCCCCTCAGACGTCGAACCCTTTGGCCTTGACCTTTGCCCGGTGCGGCGCGTTGATCGGCGCCATGCTGCTGACCTTCTTCACCGAGCTGCGCGCCGCCAAGGTCCCGGTCTCGCTGCGCGAGTACCTGACCCTGCTCGAGGCCCTCGACCGCGACCTCGCCGACCAGCGGGTCGAGGACTTCTACTATCTCTCCCGCACCGCCCTGGTGAAGGACGAGCGCAACCTCGACAAGTTCGACCGGGTGTTCGGCCGCGTCTTCAAGGGCGTCGTCAGCTTGGGCGAGGCGGTCGAGCCGCAGGCGATCCCCGAGGAGTGGCTGCGCAAGCTGGCGGAGAAATACCTGACCGAGGAGGAGCGGGCGCAGCTCCAGGCGCTCGGCTGGGACAAGCTGTTCGAGACCCTCAAGGAGCGTCTCGCCGAGCAGAAGGGGCGCCACCAGGGCGGCTCGAAATGGATCGGGACGGGAGGCACCTCGCCCTTCGGCGCCTACGGCTACAATCCGGAGGGGATCCGCATCGGCCAGGACGGCAACCGCAACTTCCGGGCGGTGAAGGTCTGGGACCAGCGCACCTTCAAGGACCTCGACGACTCGGCGGAGCTCGGCTCGCGCACCATCCGGCTGGCGCTGCGGCGCCTGCGCCGCTTCGCCCGCACCGGCGCGGCGGAGGAACTCGACCTCGACGGCACGATCCGGGAGACCGCCCGCCACGGCATGCTCGACCTGCGCCTGCGGCCGGAGCGGCGCAACGCCGTCAAGGTGCTGCTCTTCCTCGACGTCGGCGGCTCGATGGACTGGCACGTCGAGCTCGCCGAGCAGCTCTTCTCCGCCGCCCGCTCGGAATTCAAGCACTTCGAGCACTTCTACTTCCACAACTGCCTCTACGAGACGGTCTGGAAGGAGAACCGCCGGCGCCACACCGAGGGCACGCTGCTCCTCGACGTGATCCGCACCTACCCGTCGGACTACCGGGTGGTGTTCGTCGGCGACGCCGCGATGTCGCCCTACGAGATCGCGATGCCGGGCGGCTCGGTCGAGCACTGGAACGAGGAGGCCGGCCAGACCTGGCTCAACCGGGTCCTGGCCCATTTCCCGAAGGTGGCCTGGCTCAACCCGGTGCCGCAGGCGCAGTGGGGCTACTCGCAGTCGAACGCGATGATCCGGCAGATCTTCTCCGACCGGATGTACCCGCTGACCCTCGAGGGGATCGACCTGGCGACGCGGGCGCTGCTGCGCTGACCGCCGCTGGGCCGGTCAGGCCGCACCCTGGACGATCACGCCGTACCAGCCGAGGCCCCGGTAGGTCTCGTAGCCGGGCGTGCGGTGATAGGCGACGAGCGCCTTGGAATCCTGCGTCGGGCGGATGCCGCTGACCGGGTCGTCGAGGTCGAGCCGCAGCCGCTCGCTCAGCAGGCCGGCGCCGTCGCTCGCGGCGATCACCCGCTGGGCCGCATCGACGAGCAGCACCCGCGTCCGGGCGCGGTCCTCGGGCGCCATCCGCACCCCCTGGACGATCGCCCGTGCCTGCGGCTCCCAGTCGAAATGGATCGCCAGCACGCCGAGCGGGCGGCCCGACGCCTCGCCGTCCTGGCGCACGCTGGCGCAGTAGGTCGCCACCTGGGCGCCGGCGAGACGGGGCTCCCGCCGGATGTCGCCCGCCGCGTAATCGTCTCCCGTGGCGAGGGCGGCGGCCTGCCGGAACCACGGCTCGTGCGCCACGCTCTGTCCCCGCAGGCCCGGGAAGCGGCCGGGCCGGCCGGTGGCGAGCACGCGGCCGTCCAGGCTGCACAGCCACAGGTCGAGGTAGACCGTGTAGGCCGACAGGATCACGCCCAGCCGCTTCTCGGCGAGGGCCGCCGCGGCGGGATCCGGCGCGGTCGCGCAGGCAACGACCGCCGCGTCGGTCGCCCACCAGCGCACGTCGCAGGTCCGCTCGTAGAGGTTGCGGTCGATCAGCTCGACGGCGTTGAGCGCGAGGTCGATCAGGCGCTCGCCCTGGGCGCGGGACACGACGCGCGAGACCTTGTCCTGCAGGGTCGCGATGCGGCCATCGACGTCGGCCTCGAGCTCCCGGGCGAGCCCGGCGATCGCCTCGCCCACCGCGCCGACCTCGGTGGCCACCACCGTGAAGCCGCGTCCGTGCTCACCGGCCCGGCTGCTCTCGATCCGGGCGTTGAGGGCGAGCATCTTCACCTGGTTGGTGATCGTGCGGATGCGCTGGGTCTTGTCGCGGGCGACCTGACGCAAGGTCGTCGCCGCCGCAGCGATATCCGACAAGGCACAGCTGTCGCCCGTCGTAAGGGCTTGGTTCGTCAAGAGGTGCCTCCCCGGCCGACTTCGCTCGAAGTCGGTCGCGAATATCGGGCGGGGATGCTTAAGAAATTACGATGTCCAGTTCTGCCCGGTCACGGTCCATGATGTGTTCGGTCAACCGGCGGGACTCTGCCCGTGACGATTGCGCGGGAACTGCCGCGCAACGTCCGCAAGTCGACTCTCGTCCAGAGAGCCGATGCCGGCCGCCCGCGGCGCGGTCAGCCCTGGCGCGCCGGCGTCGTGACGGTGAGGCCGTCCAGCTCAGGCTTGAGCCGGATCTGGCACGACAGGCGGGAATTCGGCCGCACGTCCGAGGCGAAGTCGAGCATGTCCTGCTCCATCGGTTCGGCCGGACCGACGGCGCTCTCCCACTCCTCGCCGACATAGACGTGGCAGGTGGCGCAGGCGCAGGCCCCGCCGCACTCGGCGTCGATGCCCGGCACGTTGTTGCGGAGCGCGGTCTCCATCACGGTCGAGCCGACCTCGCCCTTCACGGTGCGGGGCGTGCCTGCGGCATCGACGTAGGTGATCTGGACCATCTGTGACTCCGGAAGCCTCGAGCGCGGCCGCGGATCGGACGGAAGGCGCGGCGGGGTCTGATTGGCGGGACCCGCCCCGGAATGCAAGCGCGCCGTGCGTCGCGCGGCACTCCGGCCGCACGTCTGCCCCGGTCCTTGCGTCAGATGAGTGCCAGCGTCTCCCGCACGGCCTCGGCCAGCGCCGGTCCGAGGGCCAGCGCCGCCCCGTCGTCGCCGGCCCGGAGGGCCGTCTCGAGCGCCCCGGCGAGGACTGCCACCCGGCACGCGCCGACGCCGAGGGCCGAGCCCTTCAGGGTGTGGGCGAGGTCCGCCCGCGCCTCCGGGCCGAGGGCCGGATCGGCGATCCCCGGCCCGAGGCGCTCGCACTGGCCCGCGAACAGGGCCAGGACCTCGCGGGCGAGGTCCTCGTCGCCGAAGGTCTGCTGCGCCAGGTGCGCGCGATCGAGGAGTGTCTCCATCGGGGCGTCTCGCGGGCCATCTCGGGAGGGGTCGGGTCCGGCGCCAGATCCCGCAGACCCCGGCCCGGCGCAAGACGGCCGGCTCCAGCGGCTGTGGGCGGAAAGGTTCCGGCGGTTCCGGTGGACCCCTGTCCACAGCCCGATCGGCGCCCGTCCGGCCTCCGCTCCCGGCGGCGGAAACCGAGACACCACGGCAGGATAGCACCGATGCGCGCGGCCCGCCGGGCACATGGTAACCATTTCCTTAAGCTTTTTGGGAGGGTTCGCGCCCTCCGGGTATCCGGCTGGTACTCCTTGCGTCTAAGGTTCTCGTGGTAAACCGCTGAGGATCGCGCAGGCTGGCGGCACGGCGCGGATTTCGCGGGATCGCGGGGGACGATGCAGCGCGGCGGCCCGAACGGGCCGCCCGGCGGCGTTGATGGCGTAACGAGGCGTTCGATGGCGACGGAAAAGAAGCTCAAGGACCCGGCGGAAGCGGCGCTGTCGGCGATTGAGCAGGCCCTGAACCTGGACCATCCGGCGGGGGGGCAGGACGCCCGGGCGCAGGACGGGCTCGGCGACGGGACCCGGGTCGAGCCCCGCCTGCCCGACGTGCACGATTCCGATCCCCTGGCGGGTCCCGGCGCCTCCCGCGAGCCCGGCTTCGACGGCAGCGCCCTGCCCGCCTCCCGCGACAACCGTCGCGAGGGCGGCCTGCTGCCGCCCGACCGTTCCCTCGTGGCCAACGACGACCGCCGCAGCGTCGGGGCCCTGCAGCAGACGCTGCGGGTCGAGCCGTCCCGCGCGCCCTACGCCCTGGCGGCCCTGGCCGCCGCGGTCTGGCTCGCCGGCTTCGCGGCCCTCGCCTGGAGCCAGTCCGGCGGCGACCTGCGCGGCCTCGTGGCCGGGCTGAGCGGCCTGCAGGGCGCCGTCGGCGCCGCGGCGGTGCTCGCCCCCGTGATGCTGTTCTTCATCGCCGCCATGCTGGCGGTGCGCGCCCAGGAGATGCGCCTCGTCGCCCGCGCGGTGGGCGAGGTGGCGATCCGGCTCGCCGAGCCCGAGGGCTTCTCCACCGACGCCGTCCTGACGATGTCGCAGGCGGTCCGCCGCGAGGTCGCGGCCGTCGGCGACGGCGTCGAGCGCGCGCTCGCCCGCGCGGGCGAACTCGAGACGCTGGTGCGGGGCGAGATCTCGACCCTGGAACGGGCCTATTCGGACAACGAGATCCGCATCCGCTCCCTCGTCGACGAGCTGGTGGCGCAGCGGGAATCGATCGTCGCCAACGCCGAGCGGGTGCGCGGGGCGATCCAGGGCTCGCACCAGAACCTGACCCAGGAGCTCGACACCGCGGCCGAGCGCATCGTGACGGCGGTGGACGGCGCCGGCGAGCGGGTCACCGCCGCCCTCGGCTCCCGCGGCGACGCGATCACGGCCGCGATCGGCGAGCGGGGCGAGGCGGTCACCGCCGCCCTGGCGGCCACCGGCGACCGGGTAGTGGAGGCCGTGGCCGGGCGCGGCGACGACCTGGTGCAGCGCCTCGTCGCCACCAGCGAGGGCGTGAAGGCCGATCTCGGCAGCGTCGGCGACTCCCTGAGCCGGGCCCTCGAGACCCGTGCCACCGAGGTCACCGAGGCGTTCGAGCGCACGGGCGGTCTCCTCACCCGCACCCTGGCGGAGAATGCCGGCCAGGTCGCCCGCACCCTGGCGGAGACCGGCGCCGACGTCATCGAGGCCCTCAACCGCGAGGGCGCCCAGGTGCGCGACACCTTCGAGCGCTCGGCGCAAGGGCTGGAGGAGCGCTTCCTCGCCCGCGGCGGCGACCTCACCGACCGTTTCGCCGAGACCGGCACCGCCATCACCGAGCGCTTCGCCGCCTCCGGCAGCGCCATCGCGGCCCACATCTCCGACCGCGGCATCGCCCTGCGCGAGGAGATCGAGCGGGCCGGCACCGGCGTCGTTGAGGCGATCGAGGCCCGGGCGGCGGAGGCCGAGGCCGGGCTCGCCCGCGCCAGCGACGGCGTGATCGAGGCCTTCGGCGATCGCGCCACCCGGGTGCGCGACGACCTCTCGACCCTGGTGGAAGACGCCGCCCAGGCCCTCGGCGTGCGCGGCGCCGATCTCACGGCCCGCCTGGAGGAGACGATCGGGCGCGTCGAGGAGGTCCTGGTCGGGCACGGCGGCAGCCTGGAGCGCAGCCTCGGCCAGACCGGCGAGCGCGTCGCGGCCCTCGTGGGCGAGCGCACCGCCGAGGCCGAGGGCCGGATCGGCGAGGCCTTCGACGGTCTCGCGGCCGCCTTCGAGACGAAGAGCCGCGGCCTGATCGACGGCCTCGACCGGCGCACGCAGGAGACCGAGGCCGCCCTCGCCCTGGCGGCCGAGTCCCTGCAGGGCAGCTTCGAGGCCCGGACCGCCGGCGCCGGCGAGGCCCTGCGCCGCACGGCGGACGAGATCGGCGCCGAGCTCGACGCCCGCGCCGCTGCCCTGGCGGAGCGCTTCGGCACCGCTGCCGCCGTCGCCGCCGGCGCGGTCGGCACCCGGGCGGACGAGGCGGCCGCCGCCTTCGCCGCCGCCGCGGACGAGGCCGGCCGCGCCGTGGCGGCCCGGACCCAGTCCCTCGACGAGGCCCTGCGCGGGACGGTCGAGCACCTGACGCGCCAAGCCGAGGACGTGGCTGCGGCGATCGCGCTGGCGGCCGAGAGCGCCACCGGCGCCCTCGACGGACGCACCACCGCCGCTGCCGCCGCCTTCGTGGCCGCGGCGGAAGAGGCCGGCCGCCTGATCGGCAGCCGCACCGAGGAGGCGGACGCCTCCCTGCGCACCGCACTCGCCGGGCTGGCCGAGCGCGCCGAGGCGGCGGCCGCCGCCCTCACCTCGTCGGCCGACACGGTCCGTGAACCCAGCCACGACCGCCCGGTGGTCGCCGCACAGGTCCATCAGCA
>NZ_LABY01000335.1 GCF_001043975.1 Methylobacterium variabile | reverse complement strand
CCTGCCCCGCGACCCCACCCGATGCTCTCCTCCCACACGATCTTCGCCCCCGCCACCGGTTACGGCCGCACGGCCGTCGCGGTCGTGCGGATCAGCGGCCCGCAGGCGGGACACGCCCTCTCGGCGCTGATCCGGGCGCCCCTGCCCCCGGCACGACGCCTGTCCCTGCGCACCTTGCGCGAGCCGAGCACCGGCGACCTCCTCGATCAGGCCCTGGTCGCCTGGCTGCCGGGCCCCGGCACGGCGACTGGTGAGGACATGGCGGAGCTACACCTTCATGGCGGCCCGGCGGTGCGGGCGGCAGTCCTGCGCAGCCTCGGCGGGATCCCCGGGCTCGCCCCGGCCGAGCCGGGCGCCTTCACCCGCCGCGCCTTCCTCAATGGCCGCATGGACCTGACGGCCGTCGAGGGCCTCGCCGACCTGATCGACGCCGAGACCGAGGCGCAGCGACGCCAGGCTTTGCGGCAGCTCGACGGTGCGCTCGGCCGGAAGGTCGAGGGCTGGCGCGCCGCCCTCCTCGATGTCCTGGCCGGCACCGAAGCCGCCCTCGACTTCGCCGACGAGGGCGACGTCGACGACGAGGCCCTGACCGGGGCCGGCCGCGCCGCTGCCGGTGAGGTTCGCGACGCCATCCGGGCCGCGCTCGCCGACGGCCGTCGGGGCGAGCGGCTGCGCGACGGCTTCACGGTGGTGCTCGCAGGCGCACCCAATGCCGGCAAGTCGACACTGCTCAACGCCCTCGCGCGGCGCGATGTCGCGATCGTCTCGGAGATCCCCGGGACGACCCGCGACGCCATCGAGGTGCGCTGCGACCTCGGCGGTCTGCCGGTGCTGCTGGTGGACACGGCCGGCCTGCGCGAGAGCGCCGACGCGATCGAGGCGGAGGGTGTGGCGCGCAGCCGCCGCCGCATGGATCAGGCCGATCTCGTGCTCTGGCTGCGCGAGCCCGGCGGCGTGGCGCCCCCTCCCCTCGCCGTGCCGGTCCTCACCGTGGCGACCAAGGCCGATCTGTCGGCTGAGCCGGTGGACGGTGTGGCGATCTCGGCGCGGACGGGTGCCGGCCTGGACACACTTCTGACGGAGATCGAGCATTTCGCGCAGGCCGCCCTCGGCACCGGCGATGCCCTGGTCACCCGTGAGCGCCAGCGGCTCGCCCTCGAGCGATGCCTGCACCACCTCGACCGCGTCGCCGTTCTCGGAGCCGGGCTGCCGGCCGAGCTGGTCGCAGAGGACCTGCGACTGGCGGTTCGCGCCCTCGGCGAGGTGGCGGGGCGCGTCGGCGTCGAGGAGATGCTGGACCGCCTCTTCGCGAGCTTCTGCATCGGCAAGTAGGTGCGAGCCGGCGACGTTTTCACGTGAAACGCGGTCGGGTCCAACAGCGCGATTGACGGAACCGCCGGCCGGCCCCTAATCACCCCATGCCAATCGAAGATTCTTCTGCCTTCGACGTGATCGTCGTCGGCGGCGGGCACGCGGGCGCCGAGGCGGCCGCGGCCGCCGCCCGCTACGGGGCCCGCACGGCCCTCGTCACCCATCGCCGCGACACGCTCGGGGCGATGTCCTGCAACCCGGCCATCGGCGGTCTCGGCAAGGGCCACCTCGTGCGCGAGGTCGACGCCCTCGATGGCTTGATGGGCCGGATCGCGGACCGGGCCGGCATCCAGTTCCGCCTGCTCAACCGCCGCAAGGGACCGGCGGTGCGCGGGCCGCGTACGCAGGCCGATCGCAAGCTCTATGCTCGCGCGATGCAGGCCGCGCTGAGCGACACGCCGAACCTGACGATCGTCGAGGGCGAGGTCGCTAATCTCACGGTCGTCGACGGACGGGTCGCGGGTGCCGTCCTCGCCGACGGCCGAAGCCTCCCCTGCCGCGCCGTGGTGCTCACGACCGGGACGTTCCTGCGCGGGCTGATCCATATCGGTGAGCACACCACGCCAGCGGGACGGATGGGCGAGGGTCCGGCGCTCGGTCTCTCGGCGACGCTCGACCGGCACGGCTTCGCCCTCGGTCGCCTGAAGACCGGGACGCCCCCGCGTCTCGACGGCCGCACCATCGACTGGCACGGCATCGACAAGCAGGCCGCCGACGACGATCCGGTGCCGTTCTCGACCCTGACCGAGCGGATCACCACGCCGCAGATCGAATGCGGCGTCACCCGCACCGGCCCGGCCGCCCACGACCTGATCCGGGCCAACCTGCACCGTTCGGCGATGTATTCCGGCGGCATCACCAGTCGCGGGCCGCGCTACTGCCCCTCCATCGAGGACAAGGTGGTGCGCTTCGGCGACCGCGACGGCCATCAGATCTTCCTGGAGCCGGAAGGCCTCGACGATCCCACGGTGTACCCGAACGGCATTTCCACCTCCCTGCCGGAGGCGGTGCAGCGCGACCTCGTGCGCCTGCTGCCCGGCTGCGAGAGGGTGACGGTGGTGCGGCCGGGCTATGCCATCGAGTACGACTACGTCGACCCGCGGGAACTCGACCCGACGCTGCAGACCCGCCGCATCGCTGGGCTGTTCCTGGCCGGGCAGATCAACGGTACCACCGGCTACGAGGAGGCGGCCGGACAGGGGCTGGTGGCCGGGCTTAATGCCGCCCGTCTTGCCGGCGATGCCGCATTGGCCGTGTTCGACCGCGCCGAGTCCTACATCGGCGTGATGATCGACGACCTCGTGACCCATGGGGTGAGCGAGCCGTACCGCATGTTCACCTCGCGGTCGGAGTACCGGCTCAGCCTGCGCGTCGACAACGCCGACGAACGCCTAACCGAACGCGGCATCGCCCTGGGCTGCGTCTCGACCGCCCGGGCGGCGCACGATGCAGGACGACGCGCAGCGCTGGACCATGCGCGCTGCGTGCTCGACACCCTCAGCCTCACGCCGAGCCAGGCCGAGCGGCACGGTATCACCCTCAACCGCGACGGCATCCGCCGGTCGGCGTTCCAGCTGCTCTCATATCCGGAGATCACTTGGGAGCGCCTCGCGGAGGTCTGGCCGCAGCTGCGGGACACTCCCCCTGCCCTCGCCGACCGGCTCTGCACGGACGCGACCTACGCGGTCTACCTCGACCGCCAGCGGGCTGACATCGCGGCGTTCCGGCGCGACGAGGCGGTGGCGCTGCCGGCGCTGCTCGATTACGGCAGCATCGCCGGGCTGTCGAACGAGTTGCGGCTAAAACTCGACAAGGTCCGGCCCCTCACCCTCGGCCAGGCCGCTCGCATCGAGGGTGTCACCCCGGCGGCCCTCACCCTGCTGGCGGCCCACGCCCGCCGCGGCACCCACGCCCAGGTTCCCGCCGAATGACTGCGATGCAAGCCGGCCGCGAGGCCGTTCTTCGCGAGGCCGCCGTTTCACGTGAAACAGCGGCCGCCCTCGACCTCTACGTCGCTCAGCTCACCCGCTGGCAATCGATCAAGAACCTTGTCGGCCCGTCGACCCTCGCGGAGGTCTGGAGCCGCCACATCGCCGATTCGCTCCAGCTCCTCGCCCTCGCGCCCGAGGCGACGCGCTGGCTCGACCTCGGCAGCGGCGCCGGCATTCCGGGCCTGATCCTCGCGATCGCCGGACGCGAGCGTTTGGGCTTCCAGGTCGATCTCGTCGAGAGCAACGGCCGCAAGGGCGCCTTCCTGCAGGAGACGGCCCGCCTCACCGGTGCGCCCGCCCGGATCCACGTCGCCCGGATCGAGGCGGTGATCGGGCGCTTCACTGATTCGCAGATCGTCACCGCCCGCGCCCTCGCGCCCCTGCCCCAGCTCCTGTCCTGGACCGAGCCGCTGTTGAAAAACGGCGCCACCGGGCTTTTTCCGAAAGGGCGTGATGTCTTAACCGAATTGACCGAGGCCGGGGAAAGGTGGAGATTCACCGCGGATCTGATCCCGAGCCGGACTGATTCTGAGGCCAGAATCGTCCGCGTCTCCAGCGTGAGCGGCCTTCTTTCATGATCGCGGAACCCCCCGAGGCGCAGGCGAGCGGCAGCCCGCGGCCCCTACGCATCATCGCGCTCGCCAACCAGAAGGGCGGCGTCGGCAAGACCACCACGGCGATCAACCTCGGCACCGCCCTGGCGGCGATCGGCGAGCACGTGCTGATCGTCGACCTCGACCCGCAGGGTAACGCCTCGACCGGTCTCGGCATCGACCGACGCCAGCGTCGCCTCTCGACCTACGACGTACTCGCCGGCGAGGCGGCCCTGGCGGAAGCGGTGCAGGTCACGGCGGTGCCGCGGCTGTCGCTGGTGCCCTCGACCATGGATCTCCTCGGCCTCGAGATGGCGATGGCGAGCGCGCCGGACCGGGCCCAACGCCTGCGTCGTGCCCTCGCGCCGCTCGACGAGGGCGACGGGCCGGAGGAGCGGCGCTTCACCTACGTGCTGATCGACTGCCCGCCATCCCTCAACCTGCTCACCCTCAATGCACTCGCGGCGGCGCACGCGGTGCTGGTGCCGCTGCAATGCGAGTTCTTCGCGCTGGAGGGCCTGAGCCAGCTCCTGCGCACCGTCGAGCAGGTCAAGGGCGCCCTCAACCCGCGCCTCGCGATCCAGGGTGTTGTGCTGACGATGTTCGACCCGCGCAACAACCTGTCGGCGCAGGTGGTGGCGGACGTGCGCGAGTTCATGGGCGACAAGGTCTACGAGACCATGATCCCCCGCAACGTGCGCGTCTCGGAGGCGCCCTCGCACGGCAAGCCGGTGCTGCTCTACGACCTCAAATGCGCCGGTTCGCAGGCCTACCTGCGCCTCGCCTCCGAGGTCATCCAGCGCGAAGGCCGCCTGCCGGCTGCCGCCTAGCTCAGCGTAACGGAGTTGATGAGAGGATGAAGGGCATGGCGGACGAGGGAGCGCGACCGCGCCTCGGGCGGGGTCTCGCGGCGCTGATCGGCGATTTCGGCGAGGAGACCCCAGCCGCGACCGAGAAGCCGAAGGCCGGCCAGCGGCGCGTGCCGATCGAGTTCCTGCGGCCGAATCCCCGCAACCCGCGCCGCCACTTCGCCGAGGTCGAGCTCGAGGAACTCTCGGCCTCGATCCGCACCCGCGGGGTGATCCAGCCGATCGTGGTCCGGGCCCTCGCCAACGTGCCGGACGCGTTCGAGATCGTCGCCGGCGAGCGGCGCTGGCGCGCCGCGCAGCGGGCCGGCCTGCACGAGGTGCCGGTGGTGGTCGTCGAGATCGACGACCGCACGTCGCTCGAATACGCCATCCTGGAGAACGTCCAGCGTGCGGACCTCAACGCCATCGAGGAGGCGGCGGGCTACGAGCGGCTGATGAGCGAGTTCCGCTACACCCAGACCGAACTCGCCGAGATCATCGGCAAGAGCCGCAGCCACCTCGCCAACACCCTACGACTGCTCCAGCTGCCGCCGGCCGTGCAGCAGCACGTCGTGGGCGGCAGCCTCACCGCCGGTCATGCCCGGGCGCTCCTCGCGGTCAAGGATCCGGAGGGCGTTGCCCGGAGGGTGATCGAGGATGGCATGACGGTGCGCGAGGTCGAGGCCCTGGCGGCCGGCGAGCAGACCGGCACCGGTCCCCGTCCGGGGCGCCCGCGCAAGGCCGCCGTCGAGAAGGATGCGGACACCCGCGCCCTCGAGCGCCGGCTCGAGGACGTCCTCGGGGTCGTGGTGTCGATCGAGGCGCGGGGAAGCGGCGGCGAGGTGCGCCTGCGCTACGCCAATCTCGACCAGCTCGACGGTCTGTGCCGTCGCCTGGAGTTGCAGATCGCGGAGTGACGGCGACGGCCGGGCGCAACGCGTCCGGCCGAGGGGTGGGTTCAGCCGCGCCGCGCGGCTTCGCTGGCAAGGCGCAGAAAGAGATCGGCCGCAACGGCGTGGGAGAAGTCGCCGCTAGCCCGGCGGGCGGCCAGCACCGCCTCCTGCAGCAGCGACACCGCCCGGCGCAGGCCCGCCGGGCTCCAGCGGGCAAGCTGCGTCTCCACGATCTTCTGGCGGCGGAAATGCAGGCCGCGCCAGCCCGCCACCATCGCACCCGGGCTCTTGCCCTCGCCGTCGAGACGGGTCGCCAGCAGCGTCAGCGCGTGCCGCAGGGCGGCACCCAGCATCACCGAGGCGTCCATGCCCTCGATCTGGAAGCGGCGATAGCTGCGCTCGGTCTCGGCCACACGGCCCGCGAAGGCGGCGTCGATTAGGGCATTGAGCACCGAGCCGGAGACGTCGCTGCCGATCGCCTCGACGTCATCGATCCCGACCTCGCCCTGGCCCCGGGCGTAGAGGGCGAGCTTCTCGATCTCGCCGAGGCTCGCCCGCCGGTCACCCCCGAGGCTGCCTGCGAGGAGATCACGCGCCTCGCGGGTGATGCGCAGGGAGTCGGCCCGCAGGGTGCGCTCGATCAGGTCGGCGAGGGTCCCGGCATCGTCCGGGTAGCAGGGAATCGCGAGCGCCCGGGGCGACCGCTCGCAGACGACCCGCAGGGGCGCCGTCTTGGCCAGATCGCCGGCCTCGACCACGATCCTCGTGTCGCCGCCCTCCTGCTTGAGGACGGCATCGACGGCCGGCGCGTAGTTGCGGCTGCCCGACCGGACCCAGACGGCGCGTTTGCCGCCGAACAGCCCGACCGTGCCGGCCTCGTCCATCAGGCGCCCGGGATCGCTCGCCAGCACGTCGCCGTCGAGCTTCACCAGCGCGAAGGGGTCGGAGGGATCGTCCACGGCCCGTTCGGCCAGCAGACGGGCACGCTCGGCGACCAGGCCGGTATCGGGTCCGTAGACCAGGATCACGGCGATGCGCGGATCGGGGCCGCGGCGCAGCAGCCCCTCGACCTCGCCGGCCTTGACGGCGGTCATGGCGCGCTCAGGGCTGGGTCGCCAGGATCGCGGCGACGCGGGTCTTGATCTGCTCGGACAGGAGCTTGGCCAGTCGGATCTCGGCGTCGCGGGCGGCGCGCAGGCTGGCGAAGCGCTGGGTCGAGCGGTCGTAGGTGGCGGTGCCCTGGGCCACTCCCTCGGTGATGATGCGGCTGCCGTCGAGGGTCGTGACCTTGTAGGCGGCGGTGCCGGCGAGGGTCGCGGATTCGGCCCGGCCGGTGACCGAGCTCACGATCGGGGTCTGCACCGTCTCGCTCGCCGTCAGGGCCAGGCGATACCGCTTCTCGGAGGGCTGGCCCGAACCGTCGAGGTCGAATACCAGCTCGCTGCGCAGGTAATGGCCGAGGCGCTCCTGCCCCTGGGCGGTCCGGGCTGGATCGACCTGGATGGAGGCGAGCACGGCGCTCAAGGGAGCGCCGGAGGCGGTCGGCCCGTAGAGCGGCCGGAAGCAGGCCGAGAGGCCGAGCGCCAGGGTGGCGACGAGAGTGAGGTTCCGCGCCGTCTTCGCCGTGCTGCCTGCCATGAAGGTCCGTCCTGCCACCGCTCGTCCCGTTACCGCTACGCTGACGACCTGCCAAGGGCTTTCGAAGCGCGCCTCGCAGGCATTCAGCGTAGGGGAGGGGACCTAACGAATCTCTGCGGCGACAGCAGGGCCGTGGCCGTTCGAGAGGCGCCGAAACGAAGAGGGGCCCGGGCGATCCCCAGATCGCCGGGCCCCACGTTTCGGTGATGATCGTCGCCGGTCACACGACGATGTTGACGATGCGCAGCGGCACCACGATCACCTTGCGTGGCGGCTTGCCCTCGAGGGCGCGCTGCACCGGCTCGAGCGCGAGCACCGCGGCCTCGACCGACGCAGCGTCGGCGTCCCGGGCGACGGTCACGTCGGCGCGCTTGCGGCCGTTGATCTGCACCGGCAAGGTCACGCTGTCCTCGACCAGCAGGTCGCGCCGGACCTCCGGCCACGGCGCCTCCGCCACCGGACCGTCCTGCCCGAGCGCCGTCCAGCAGGTCTCGGCGAGGTGCGGCATCATCGGGGCGATGAGCTGCACCAGGATCAGCGTGGCCTCGCGCAGAGCAGGGGAGGGAAGCCGGCCGCGCTCGGCATTCACCGCCTCCTGCAGGCTGTTCGCCAGCTCGTAGATGTGGGCGACGCAACGGTTGAAGCGCAGGCGCTCGATGTCGTCGCCGACCGCCGCCAGCGCCTTGTGGGCCGCCTTTAGTGCCGCCTCGCTGCCCGTCGCAGGTTCGGCGCCACCGATCGACGTCGTCGCCTCGGCGACTTCGCTCACCATGCGCCAGACGCGCTGGACGAAGCGCGACGCACCCTGCACGCCATCCTCGGTCCAGATCACGTCTCGCTCCGGCGGCGAGTCGGAGAGCATGAACCAGCGGGCGGTGTCGGCGCCGTACGAAGCGATGATGTCGTCGGGGTCGACGACGTTCTTCTTCGACTTCGACATCTTTTCGATCGCCCCGATGGCGATCGGAGCCTGGGTTTTCACGTGAAACGCCCGCCGGGCACCGTCCTCGGTCACGACCTTGACGTCGACCGGCTGCACCCAGGCACCGGCCTCGTCGCGGTAGGTCTCGTGGACGACCATGCCCTGCGTGAACAGGCCGGCGAAGGGCTCGTCGAGACCGGCCCAGCCGGTCTGGCGCATCGCCCGCATGAAGAAGCGCGAGTAGAGCAGATGCAGGATCGCGTGCTCGATGCCGCCGATATACTGGTCGACTGGCAGCCAGTGGTCGGCGACCGCCTTGTCGGTCGGAGCATCCTGGAGCCAGGGCGCGGTGAAGCGGGCGAAGTACCAGGACGAGTCGACGAAGGTGTCCATCGTGTCGGTCTCGCGACGGGCGGCCCCGCCGCAGGACGGGCACGGCACGTTGCGCCAGGCCGCATCGCGCTCCAGCGGATTGCCGGGCACGTCGAACGAGACCTCCTCCGGCAGCCGCACCGGCAGATCCTCCACCGGCACCGGCACCACGCCGCAGGCGTCGCAGTGGATCACCGGGATCGGGCAGCCCCAGTAGCGCTGGCGCGACACGCCCCAGTCACGCAGGCGGAACTGCACCCGGCGCCGCCCGACGGGCGCATCGCCGAGGCGCTCGGCCTCCAGCCGGTCGGCGACGGTCCTGAACGCCTCGTCGGTGCTCATCCCGTCGAGGAAGCGCGAGTTGATCATCCGGCCGTCGCCGTCATAGGCGGTGTCGGTGATGACGAAGGTGGACGGGTCCTGGTCCGGCGGGCACACGACCGGCGTGTTGCCGAGGCCGTACTTGTTGGCGAAGTCGAGGTCGCGCTGGTCGTGGGCCGGGCAGCCGAACACCGCGCCGGTGCCGTACTCCATCAGCACGAAGTTCGCGACGTAGACCGGCAGCAGCCAGGACGGGTCGAGAGGGTGGCGCACCTTCAGGCCGGTGTCGAAGCCGAGCTTCTCCGCCGTGTCGATCGCGGCCTGGGCGGTGCCCATGCGCCAGCACTCGGCGATGAAGTCCTGCAGCGCCGGATTGTCCGCCGCCACCGCGGCGGCGAGGGGATGGTCGGCGGCGACCGCCAGGAACTTGGCGCCGAACAGGGTGTCGGGCCGCGTGGTATAGACCGTCACCTCGGGGGCGGCGCCCTCGGGCGCGCGCTCCAGGGCGAAGCGCAGCTCCAACCCCTCGGAGCGGCCGATCCAGTTGCGCTGCATCAGCCGGACCTTCTCCGGCCAGCGCTCCAGGGTGTCGAGCCGGTCGTCCAGATCCTGGGCGAAATCGGTGATCTTGAAGAACCACTGGGTCAGCTCGCGCTGCTCGACCAGCGCGCCCGAGCGCCAGCCGCGGCCGTCGATCACCTGCTCGTTGGCGAGCACGGTGTGGTCGACCGGATCCCAGTTCACCTTGGCGGTGCGACGCGACACCAGCCCGGCCTGCAGGAAGTCCAGGAACATCCGCTGCTGGTGCTTGTAGTACTCCGGATCGCAGGTCGCGATCTCGCGGCTCCAGTCCAGCGACAGGCCCATCGACTGTAGCTGCGCCCGCATCGTCGCGATGTTGGCGTAGGTCCAGTCCCGCGGGTTGACCTTGTTCTGCATCGCGGCGTTCTCGGCCGGGAGCCCGAAGGCGTCCCAGCCCATCGGATGCAGGACGTTGAAGCCCTTCGCCCGCTTGTAGCGGGCCACCACGTCGCCCATGGCGTAGTTGCGCACGTGGCCCATGTGGATGCGCCCCGACGGATAGGGGAACATCTCGAGCACGTAGTATTTCGGGCGCGGATCGTCGTTGCGGGTGCGAAAAATCTCCCGCTCGGCCCACACCTGCTGCCAGTGGGGCTCGGAATCCTTCGCGTTGTAACGTTCGGCCATGGGCGGCGTCTTTGCGACCGGTCGGCGCCGGCGCCGTGAGCACCGGCGGCAGGGATGAGAGGAAAACGTCACGGCCGCAAACGGTTGAGCTTGATCGGCGCGGCGCCGGCGGACTAGGACACGGTTTGGTCCCGAGGGTCAACAATCAAGGGCGGGCGGCCGCGCCGCCTGAAAGGAAGCTGGTCATGATCGACCCGCAGACCGTCACGTCGAACCTGGCCGAGGTGCGGGACGAGATCGCCCGGGCCGCCCGGGACAATGAGCGCGATCCGGCCGATGTTGCCCTCATCGCCGTGTCGAAGACGATCCCCGCGGAGGGCATCGTGCCGGCGATCGCGGCAGGTCAGCGCCGCTTCGGCGAGAACTACGTGCAGGAGGCGCGTGCCAAGTGGCCCGCCCTGCGCGCGCAGCACCCGGACGTCGAGCTGCACCTGATCGGCCCGCTGCAATCGAACAAGGCCCGCGAGGCGGTCGAGCTGTTCGACGTGATCCACACCCTCGACCGCCCCTCCCTGGCGGCGGCGCTCGCGAAGGAGATCGCCCGCGCCAGCCGGCACCCGACCCTGCTGGTCCAGGTCAATACCGGGGAGGAGCCGCAGAAGGGCGGCGTCGCGCCGGGCGCGGTGGACGCCTTCCTGGCGGATTGCGCCGGCACGCACGGCCTCATGGTCTCGGGGCTGATGTGCATCCCGCCGCCGGAGGACCCGCCCTCAGCGCATTTCGGGCTGCTGGCGGCGATCGCCCGCCGCCATGCCCTGCCGATCCTGTCGATGGGGATGAGCGCCGACTATCCGGCGGCGATCCAGGCGGGGGCGACCCACGTGCGGGTCGGCAGTGCCATCTTCGGGGCGCGCCAGCCCAAGGCCTGATCCAGGCCAGGTTGGCGCGGGCCGGCTCTCAGTTGGCGTGCAGGCAGCGGATTTCCTCCCGCGCCTGCTCCAGGAAGCGGACGCGGTCCTCGTCCGTCAGCAGCACGGGGGAGTTCGGCATTCCGTCGCGGTAGCGGACGGTGCCGTCCCACAGGGTGCCCCGCGGGCCTTCCGCCGCATGGATCTGTCGAGCCCTAACGATCTCGGTCGCGGTGTAGGCGTCGAGCATGCGTCTCTCCCTGCGTCCGATATGGTTTTTGTGTGGCAGGTGGACCGTACAAGATGTTTTCGGCGCGCGCGAGTGTGGCAGCGTTACCAAAATAAAAGATGTTTTTGTGCTCCGCACCATCGGCCGACGAGGGAAATCTCATCCGTCGACCGCGAGATCGAAGGAAACCTTTCTCAGATCGTCAGGCGGGTGGCGGGCCCGAGGCGGCGCAGGAGCCGGACCAGGTCGGGGCGGCGCAGGGCGACGCAACCCTCGGTCGGCCGGAAGCCCGGGCGGGCGACATGCAGGAAGATGGCGCTGCCGCGGCCGCGGCGGATCGGGCCGCGATTGTAGTCGAGGTCGATCACCAGGTCGTAGAGCCCGTCGTCGCGCCACAGCCGCTCGGCGCTGATGCCGGGGGCCGGCAGGGTCAGCGGCTGGTTGTAGCGCCGGTCGCGCGGGTCGTCGCACCAACCGTCGTCGGGGCGGATGGGGCGCAAGGGGAGGGGGGTCGCGGGCCGGCGCCCGAGGCGG
>NZ_LABY01000334.1 GCF_001043975.1 Methylobacterium variabile | reverse complement strand
CTCCTGAAAGCTCACAGCTAGAGGGTCACCGATGAAGACTTTCCGGCTGCACCGAGGCTGGCGCGAACCGAACGGCCTCGTGACGGATCACGTGACGCTGGAGCGGATCATCAAGGCCGCCAGCGCTTCCGATGCCATGGGGAGGCCCTGGCCGAGGGGGACTTCGTTCTCGACGACGAAACCAACTTGGTGTGGCTCACCGACGAGAATGGCGCTCTGGTATGGTCGCTGCGGCTGGACGACGAAAACATGGCACCGAGCCCATGAGGGCGCGCCTACCTCCCGATGCTCCTCCTGACGCCGATGACCGCCCGCAACGGGTGGACAGCCGACCTCAGCACACGGCAGTTGCGAACGCTGGCAAAATGGGTCAGCGGTCCTGACCTCCTGCTTGTCAGGGACGCTTCATGCTCGACCTGCACTCCTACGCCCTGTTCCTCGCCACGGCCGTGGTACTCGTCCTCTCGCCGGGACCTGACACGGTGCTGATCCTCTCGCGCACGCTCGCCTCGGGAACCGCCGCGGGCCTGATGACGCTGGTGGGGACGCAGGTCGGCAACGTCATCCATGCCCTTCTCGCAGGCGTAGGCGTCTCCACAGTCATCCTCCTCTTCCCGGTCGCGTTCACGGCCCTGAAGATCGTGGGCGTCCTGTACCTCCTGTACCTCGCCTTCATGGCGTGGCGGGCGCCTGCGACGCTCGACCTTGATCCTGCGCTTCGAGATCGACTTGGACGGAGCGGACGCTTCTTCATCCAGGGACTCGCCAACAACCTCGCCAACCCGAAGATGATCGCGTTCTTCCTGGCGCTGTTCCCGCAGTTCATGCGCCCGGAGGCAGGTTCGCTCGCGCTTCAGAGCCTCGTTCTCGGCCTGACGCTGGCGCTCATGGCCGCAGCCTGGATCGGGTTCGTCGTGGTCGTGGTGGGGCACTTCAGGGCAGTGGTGGCGTCGAGCACCACCTTCCTGACGATCGCCAACCGCCTCGCGGCCGTGACCTTCTTCGGGCTCGCCTGCCGACTGGCCGTCGAAGAAAGCCACTGACAACGAGACCGTCTCCGCATCGACCTTCCGCCAGTTGTATGTGCAACCTAGTAAACCAACGTTAATTACGTGTCCAGGCTTGATGTCGCTGATCCGAGCCGCAAGCTTTGTTCGACGAACAACCGTGTTTCAGGTGAGCGATGCAGAAATTCACCGAGAACTCTCTCGTATCTCTGACATTGGGTGCTTTGGTCCTGTCCGGTACAGTCAAGGCCATTGGCGACACCCTCGACATGCCCGCTTCAGCGGCATCACCCGCAAAGCGGCTGCAACAGCTTATTCTCGATTTTGGTGACGCCTCTGCACCGATTGAGGTGTGGCTTCCCGCTGAGGATGCCGCGCGTGCGGAGTGCCGCGCGGCCTGAAGGTCAATCTCTAGGGATGGGGGCAAACCCAGACCCTTCGCATCGTTGATCCTATGACTACCATGGGGGCGCAAGTGGCCCCTGAGACAGGACCAAGCTCGTGGGTTTTGACGTCAGGCTTCGCGCGAGGCTGGCTTGAGATCCGCCCGAGACGCGGCGCCGCGCTCGTACCAGCCCTTCGAGCGGTTCACGATGTGGACGACCGTCAGCATCACCGGCACCTCGATCAGTACGCCGACCACGGTTGCCAGTGCTGCCCCTGAGTTGAAGCCGAAGCGGCTGATCGCGGCGGCCACGGCCAACTCGAAGAAATTCGAGGCGCCGATCAACGCGGACGGCCCCGCCACGCAGTGCTGCTCGCCCGCCATTCGGTTCAGGATGTAGGCGAGCCCGGCGTTGAAGTAGACCTGGATCAGGATCGGCACCGCGAGCATGGCGATCACCAGCGGCTGCGCGAGGATCTGCTCGCCCTGGAACCCGAAGAGCAGGACGAGGGTGGCGAGCAACGCCACCAAGGAAATCGGCCCAAGGGGCTTCAGCACCCGATCGAGAGCCGCCTGACCGCTCGACGCCAGCACCGAGCGGCGAACGACCTGCGCCACGATCACCGGGAGGACGATGTAGAGCACGACCGACAGCACCAGCGTGCCCCAGGGCACTGTGATGGCCGAGAGGCCGAGGAGCAGACCGACGATGGGCGCGAAGGCCACGACCATGATCGTGTCGTTCAGGGCGACTTGCGACAAGGTGAAGTGGGGCTCGCCCTTCGTCAGGTTCGACCACACGAACACCATCGCGGTGCAGGGCGCCGCCGCCAGGATGATGAGCCCGGCGATGTAGCTGGCCACCTGATCGGCCGGGAGGTAGGGGCGGAAGAGCCAGCCGATGAAGAGCCAGCCGAGAGCGGCCATTGAGAAGGGCTTCACGGCCCAATTGACCAGGACCGTGACGCCGACCCCGCGCCAGTGCTGCCCGACCCGGCGCAGCGAGGCGAAGTCGATCTTGAGCAGCATGGGGATGACCATGAGCCAGATCAGCAGCGCCACCGGCAGGTTGACCTTGGCGACCTCGGCCGCGCCGATGGCGTGGAAGACGCCCGGCATGATGTGGCCGAGGGCGACGCCCACGACGATGCAGAGCGCGACCCACAGGGTCAGGTAGCGTTCGAAGACTATGAGGGCGGCTCTTGGTCAGGCGGTGGCGACGCGACGGCCGTGCTCGTCGACGACGCGCTCGCCGTCTTCCTTCACGAATTCGCCGTGCGGGGCGGGGAGGAGGTCGAGCACTGCTTCAGATGGGCGGCACAGGCGCACGCCCCGGGGGCTCACGACGATCGGTCGGTTCAGCAGGATCGGGTGTTCGGCGATCGCGTCGAGAAGCGCTTCGTCGTCGAGCTTCAGGTCGCCCAGGCCGAGTTCGGCGTAGGGGGTGCCCTTCTCACGCAGCAGGTCGCGGATCGACAAGCCCGCCCGCGTGGCGAGATCCCGGATCATCGTCCATGTCGGGGGCGTCTTCAGGTACTCGATGACGTGCGGCTCGATGCCCGCGTTGCGGATCATCGCCAGGGTGTTGCGGGACGTCCCGCAGGCGGGGTTGTGGTAGACGACGACGTCGATTGGCTCAGCCATGGGTCGTGGCCTCCGTGGGAGAGCAGCAGGCTGCGAGCGCCGCGACTGCCGGGGTGCAGATTTCCGGACGACCGCCGCAGCAGTCCTTCATCAGGAATTCAATGAGGTTCGTGAGCGCCGGGAAGGCCGCGCTGTAGATCGTCGAGCGCCCCTCCCGCCGGGACTGGATCAGGCCCGCGTGCTCCAGTTCCTTGGTGTGGAAGGAGAGGTTCGAGGACGACGCGCCGACCTCGGTCGCCAAGGTCCCGGCCGTCAGCCCATCTGGCCCGGCGGTGACGAGGATGCGCACGAGCCGCAGGCGCGTCTCCTGCGAGAGCGCCGCGAAGGCGTTTAGGGCTTGCCGTTCGTCCATGGTTCTTTCAATATCTCAACACTTATTGATAAATAGACGAAAGCGTGCCCGTGAACAAGCCTGACCTGACCGTTGCCGATGGCCTCCCGAACCTGCTGGAGCCCGTGTTCGAAGTGCCGACCTCGGAGCACTTGAAGCCGCGCGAGCGGTTTACGCACGCGCCGCGCTTCCTGATCCTCTACGGCTCTCTGAGGAAGCGCTCCTACAGCCGCTTCCTTGCCTACGAGGCGTCGCGGCTCCTGGAGCGTATGGGCGGGGTGGCCCGCATCTACCATGCGAACGGCTTGCCCTTGCCGGACGATGCGGCGGCCGATCACCCGAAGGTTCGAGAATTGCGCGACCTCTCGCTGTGGTCCGAGGGGCAGGTCTGGGTGAGCCCGGAGCGGCACGGCAACCTGACGGGAGTGATGAAGAGCCAGATCGACTGGCTGCCGCTGGAAAGCGGCGGCATGCGCCCGACCCAGGGCCGCACGCTCGCGGTAATGCAGGTGTCGGGCGGGTCGCAGTCCTTCAACGCCGTGAACTCGATGCGGATGCTCGGGCGCTGGATGAGGATGATTACGATCCCGAACCAGTCCTCGGTGGCGAAAGCCTACGAGGAATTCGACGAGGCAGGTCGCATGCGACCGTCCGCCTACTACGACCGCATCGTCGACGTCGTCGAGGAGTTGTTCAAGTTCACGCTGCTCACGCGGGAGCGTTCCGACTACCTCGTTGATCGCTACAGCGAGCGCAAAGAAGCGTGGGTGAAGGCCACGCCCGAGGGGCGGCCCGACACGAGCGCGATCTGACTGGCCCCGAAGGCGCGTTCTTCTCCCAGGACTCAGAAGTCAATGCGAAATTCGTTGAACGAATTTCGCTCGAAGAACTCACGGGCCGAGCCTGTCGCCCTGCTCTGGACGGGCGAAGAGCCTATTCACCGCCACGTCCTCGTTATGATTGTGGGCGAACTCGGTGTTGGTTTTTTCCAGGGCTGATGTCGACGCACTTCTCGCGCGAATTGCTTGAGTTTGAGTTCATGGTCTCGAACTTCGTCGCGGCGAGATCTACGCCTTCGGCTCCGACCTCACCGGGCGTCTTCGCCCTCGGCTGCAGCGCTTGCGCGCCTTCGCCGAGGACTTCAGGCGCAGGTGATGGAGGAACTGCTTCGTCTGCGACTCGTTCTCAAAGTGCTTCTGGAACAATCACTCTCGTCTCGCGCTAGATCCTACGCTTTCTCCCCCTCCACAACACTCAACAAAAAAGCGATGTGGAAGAGGAGATGTTAGTTCGTTCGCACTGAGTCGGAAACGGTCAATCAGCTACTTACTCGGATTTCTCAGAGGCAGGCGGTCACCCTGTACCTGCTTTGCAGCCCTATCTCTGGCACACCCTTGAAACTTGCTTGGTCGGGATGGTCTGGGTGAGTGCTCGACGACGAAGTGTCGGAATCCTTTCTCAACCGGGTCTTGCCCAATGCTGGTGCTTGAATGCCATGACGGTCGCCCCTTTCGGGGCCTTCGTGGGATCGAGCGCATTGACGAACTCGACCTCCACATGATCCAGCCGAAATTCTACAACGGCATGGATCATCATTTGCGTACCTTTCGCCAGAAATCTGGCTCAGGGGTCGTCCGTTGCCCAACTTCATCGGACCGTCCGCCTGATCGATCCGCTCTTACCTCATCCGTCCCGTCTACGGCCGACGCCTTCACGCGTCCAAGCACCTCATTCTCCGGGATAGTGCCTTGGCCGGGCCAGCCATCAGGATCTTGCGATCACCCTGAGCAGTATATTGAGCAAAGATACAATAAATTTGTCGTTGCTGCAATTTATTTATTTTTGCAAAGACCGCGTTGTTCCGGAAAATGTCCGCTAAGATCCTCGAATGTCTCGTCGGCCACGTCATGCTGGATCAGCGACCTTGAGGGCGGCATCGAGGAGCGCCGGAGCCCTGAGGAGCCTCCCGGGAGCGGGTTCCCCGTCTCGTCGGGGACCAGCAACGGCGCGGGGTCGAGGGCGTGAAGATCCTGGGCAACGGTCGACGGGGAGCTTCATCCCGCGCGCGGAAGCTGACGTTGCTCGGCCGAAACTTCAGTTGATGGCTCAGGCGAGGGCTGCAAGCTTCAGCGCATGGGCTCGGATGTCCGGGGGCCATCCCATCATGCGGTCGGCATAGCTTTCGGCATCCCCGGCGAAGAGTGCCCGGATCACCACCTCGAACCCGGGCAGATCGCCAGCCAATGCCGCAAGGAAGCGGTAGGCGGCCTCTCGCGCGGCCTTCGCGCGGGTTTGCCCATCATCTGCACCTCGATCGACAGCGCGCAGTCGGTCGGGATGAACGCGCGCCAGCGCGGCTCCTCCGGTGTCGACGACGCCGTGTTCCAGGCCACCACGCGCAAGTAGGGGAACAGGGCCGCGAACTCGGCATGGTCGAGGTCGCCGCCATCGTTGTCGAGCCAGATCCCGCGCAGGTGCGTGATGTTGCCGAGCCCGCGATCGGTCTCGGCCGCCTTCGTAGGTTCGAAGTGGGCGGGAGAGAACACCCCGGACTCCTCCTTCGCCACCACACGCCGATGCAGGTCACGCAGGCCCGCGATGAACGAGTCGTCGTCCTCCAGGTCGACGTGGGCGAGCGGATGTCTGTCGTAGATCGTCGCGAAGGCGGAGCCGCTCGTGGACGATGCCGGAAGCGTGACGATATCCCCTTCCTTATACCACTTCGCTTAAGCATT
>NZ_LABY01000333.1 GCF_001043975.1 Methylobacterium variabile | reverse complement strand
GTCCAGGGGGGAGGGGCGGGAGAGACCTGCCCGGGCGGGGAAAAGGGACGCCGTGCCCGAGATCGGCCGCCGTCCTGCCCGTCTCGCCACAGGTCCCTTCGCAGAGAGCCCTAGCGGAACACGGCCTCGCCGCTGCGTACACGGTCCATGAGAGCGTCCGCGGACAGTTCGTCGACGTCCTCGCCGGCGATCAGCGCCATCGAGGCCTCCGCGTCGTGGCGCGGGTCGATCTGCAACGGATTCTGCCCCTGGCGGTGGAGGAGCGCGTAGCCGTGACCGTACTCCATCACGGCACCTGTTCCGACCTCGGCCCAGATGTCGATACCGTAGAAGAAGTGCGTCCCCAGCGCCCCGGTGACGATGAGGGACGAATCCTCGTAGGCGTTCAGGAGCAGGTCGCGCGCGACGAGGTCGCCGTCCACGAACGCGCACTTGCCGCCCTCGCCGGCCCAGACCCGGCACTCGACATCGCCGAGAACGACGAACAGGCCACCCTCATCGAAGCCCTTGTCGTAGGGGTTGGCGAGGTCGACGAACCCTGAGACGGTGAGATTGCCGACGATCAGCGTGCAATAGGCCGGCGCGACGAAGTTCCCATCGAGGTCGAGATCGCCGTGATGGACCTGGAAGTCCTCGCCGTCCGTCCGCGGCGTGAGAGCGGCGTAGCGGCGACGGAAAGTGCCGGTGGTGGGCGCCGCGTCGATGATCGCCTGGAATTCCTCTTCGGACACGCTCTCGAAGGCGCCCATCGTTTGACTCCTCGGGTCATACCGTGAGCGAGCATATCGGATTCGCGCCGCGACTGTTCCCTACGGAAGGCGGGACCCGCGCCGACCAACGACGCTCCGGCCTGAGCGGATATACCTCCCGCAGGTCCGGGTGACGGGATCTCACCGGGGTCCCGGCCGCGACGGCCACACGGCCGCGACGGCGACGAGGATCCAGCCGAGGATCAGGATCATCCCGCCGCTCGGCGCCGCCATCGGGAAGAGGGCTTGCTGCGCGAGCGCCCGGACCGAGAGGTCGCCGGAGAACAGCGCGAGGCCGAGCGCCAGGGCGAAGCCCGCCGCCCGGACCAGCGCCGGAGGCAACCTCCCGCTGCCCGCGAGCAGCGCGGTTCCCAGGAGGGCGGGGGCGTGGAACAGCAGGAACTGCGCCGCGGTCGCGAGGCTCGTCGCCCCGGCGATGTGGGCCGCCGCCGCCGAGAGCGCCACGCCGAGCGCGCCGGCGAGGCCGGCGAGCGCGATCAGGGCCCGGTCGGCGGGGTGCGTCATTCGCCGCGCTCGGCGAGGAGCCGGGCGATGCTCGCGCGCAGGTCGGCGACGCCGTCGTCGGTGCGGCTCGAGGTCAGGATGATCTCCGGATAGGCCGCGGGCCGCCGGGCGATCGCCGCTGCCGTGGCATCGAGCCGCGCCTGGATCTCGCCCTTCTTGAGGGCGTCCGCCTTGGTCAGCACGATCTGGTAGGACACGGCGGCCTTGTCGAGGCCGTCCAGCACCTCGGCGTCGTTCGGCTTGATGCCGTGGCGGGAGTCGATCAGCACGTAGACCCGGGCGAGGTTGGCGCGCCCGCGCAGGTAGGAATGGATCAGCTCGGTCCAGGCCGCGACCTTCGCCTTCTCGACCGCGGCGTAGCCGTAGCCCGGCATGTCGACGAGGACGAGCCTGCCGCCGGCGATGTCGAAGAAGTTGAGCTGCTGGGTGCGCCCCGGCGTGTGCGAGGTGCGCGCCAGCGCGTTGCGGCCGGTCAGCGCGTTGATCAGGCTCGACTTGCCGACGTTGGAGCGGCCCGCGAAGGCGATCTCGTGGCCCCGCATCGGCGGCAGCACCGCGAGCTTGTCGGCGGCGTGGAAGAACTCCGCCGACCCGGCGAAGAGCAGCCGCCCCGCTTCCCGCAGGGCGGCCGCCTTCTCGGCCTCGGTCTCAGGATGGGCCGGGTCCTGCATCAGCTCTTCGCGGCCTTCGGCGTGCGCGAGAACGTCGAGCGCAGGTTGTCCCACAGCTCCACCTTCACCCCGTTGCGCCGCATGATCACGTATTGCTGGATCACCGACAGGGTGTTGTTCCAGGCCCAGTAGATCACCAGGCCGGCCGGGAACGAGCCGAGCATGAAGGTGAAGATGATCGGCATGAAGGTGAAGACCTGCGCCTGGATCGGGTCCGGCGGCGCGGGGTTCATCTTCATCTGCACGAACATCGTCACGCCCATGATGAGCGGCCAGATGCCGAGGTGCAGCAGGTCCGGCGGCGTGAAGGGCAGGAGGCCGAACAGGTTGAACAGCGAGGTCGGGTCCGGCGCCGCGAGGTCGCGGATCCAGCCGAAGAACGGCGCGTGCCGCATCTCGATGGTGACGAACAGCACCTTGTAGAGCGCGAAGAAGACCGGGATCTGGACCAGCACCGGCCAGCAGCCCGCCACCGGGTTGATCTTCTCCTTCTTGTACAGCTCCATCATCGCCTGCTGCTGCTTCACCTTGTCGTCGGCGTAGCGCTCCCGGATGGCGGTCATCTCGGGCTGGACGGCCTTCATCTTGGCCATCGAGACGTAGGAGCGGTTGGCGATCGGCAGGAAGAACAGCTTGAGGATGAGGGTGACGACCAGGATCGAGACGCCGAAGTTGCCGAACAGCCGGTAGAAGAAGTCCAGCGCCTTGAACATCGGCTTGGTGATGAAGTAGAACCAGCCCCAGTCGATCAGCAGGTCGAAGCGCTTGATGCCGAGCGACTTCTCGTAGCCGTCGATGGTGCCGACCTCCTTGGCGCCGGCGAACAGGCGCTGGCTGGCCTGAACGGTGGCGCCGGGGGCGAGCTGCTTGACCTCGCCGAGGCTGCTGGCCTGGTAGACCTTGGTGGCGCCCTCGTCCCGCTCGGTGAACGAGCCGGTATAGGGGGTGCTCTGGTCGGGGATCGCGGCGGCGGCCCAGTACTTGTCGGTGATGCCGAGGAAGCCGCCGGTCACGCCGGCCCAGGAATGGCCGCGGGTGCCGGGCGCCCCGAGCGGGTTCTCCTTGGCGAGCTTGTCGTAGGTGAATTCCTGCAGGCCCTGGTCGCCGAGGACGCCGATCAGGCCCTCGTGGAGGACGTAGTAGCCCTGCGTGTGCGGCTTGCCCCAGCGCGAGACGAGGCCGTACGGGTAGAGCGTGACTGCGTTGCCGCCCTTGTTCTCGACGGAATCCGCCACCGTGAACATGAACTTGTCGTCGACCGAGAGGGTGCGGCGGAAGACGAGGCCGGCGCCGTTGTCCCAGGTCAGGACCAGGGGCTTCTGCGGCGTCAGCACGTCGCCCTCGGCGGTCCAGACCGTGTCGCCGCCCGGCAGCGGACCGGCATTCTGGCCGACCCAGCCGAACTCGGCGTAGTACGGGTTGGCCGAGCCGATCGGCGAGAGCAGCACGATGCGCGGCGAGCTGTTGTCGACGGTCTCGTGGTAGTTCTTCAGCGACACGTCGTCGATGCGGCCGCCCTTGAGCGCCACCGAGCCGGCGAGCGCCGGGGTATCGATGCGCACCCGCGGCGAGCGGGCGAGCGCCTCCTCGCGGGTCGCCGCCAGCGCCGGGCTGCCGGCCGGCGCGCCCGGCAGGGTGCCGGGCACCGGCGCCGAGGGGCCACCTTCCCGCGGGCTCGCCGACGGCCCGGTCTGGGCCTGCTGGGCCGCCTGCTGCTGGCGCTGCCGCTCGATCTGCGGCGCGCTGACGAAGTAGTTCCAGCCGAGCAGCACTGCCAGCGACAGCACGACGGCGATGATCATGTTCGTCTTGTCGTTACCCATGGACCCGCGACGCCTGCCGCCAAAAGAGCGGGGCCGACGGGCGGGCATGGCGGCCCGCTGTCCTCGGCCCTCACGACCAACACGACGAGGCGAACCCGGGTGCCCGGGATCGCCTCACGAATTCCGATCCGGGGCGCGGCGCCCCGGCTCCGGGGCCTTCCCCGGATCGCCCGGGTTCCGCTTCGCCCGGCCCCGGCCCGCCCCGGGGGGCGGGCCGGGGCCGGGCGAAGCGGAACCCGGGCGATCCGGGGAAGGCCCCGGAGCCGGGGCGCCGCGCCCCGGATCGGAATTCGTGAGGCGATCCCGGGCACCCGGGTTCGCCTCGTCGTGTTGGTCGTGAGGGCCGAGGACAGCGGGCCGCCATGCCCGCCCGTCGGCCCCGCTCTTTTGGCGGCAGGCGTCGCGGGTCCATGGGTAACGACAAG
>NZ_LABY01000332.1 GCF_001043975.1 Methylobacterium variabile | reverse complement strand
TCATATGTGTATCAGAGACAGCCCAGGGACGGCGCAAGGGCAATGGCAACATGGACATCGAGCTGTCGTTCGATGCGATGGAGCTCAGCCCCTACATCGACCACATGGTCCTGTTCTCCGGCGACGGCGACTTCCGGCCGCTGGTGGCCGCGACGCTGCATCGCGGCCACCAGCGGCCGGAAGTCGCCGTCGCCGGAGAACAGGACCATGTGGTCGATGTAGGGGCTGAGCTCCATCGCATCGATCGTCAGCTCGATGTCCATGTTGCCCTTGACCTTGCGCCGTCCCGTGGAGTCGGTGAACTCCTTCACGGGCTTGGTGACGACGCGATAGCCGTTGTAGTCGAGCCAGTCGATCAGCGGCCGGATCGAGGAGTATTCCTGGTCCTCGACCAGGGCCGTGTAGTAGAAGGCGCGGACGAGATTCTCGCGTGCGCGGAAATCAGCCAGGAGCTTCCGGTAATCGATGTCGAAGCCGAGGGCCTTGGTGGTGGCGTAGATGTTGGCGCCGTCGATGAATAGGGCGCTACGCGGGTGTACGGGCATCCGTTGTTCCTGAGATGTGCGGTACGGCCGCACGAAAAATCAACTGCGAGAAATGCCGCTACGAGCAATCCACTGCCCCCTTAGTATCTCAGTCCGGGGGCAATCAGCGCGGGTGCCGCACACCGGGCAGCGGCCGCAATACCTGCAGCTAAGAACGCGCTGCCGCGCCTGTCAAGGGAGGCGGTGGCGGCGCGCAGGGCAATCGGGTGAATGAGGGAGGTGACAAGGGCCTGAAGGTCTGAATCGGTTGTCCGCCATGACGTGGCTTGGGGGGCGGGCGATGGACGAGGCGAGCGAGCCGGTAGCGGCCGTGTTCGAGG
>NZ_LABY01000331.1 GCF_001043975.1 Methylobacterium variabile | reverse complement strand
TCCCGACGAGGTCCGGGCCGGAGAACTGCACCGGCGACAGGTTCACGGCGATCTTCAGCCGCTCGGGCCAGGTCGCGGCCTGGCGGCAGGCCTCCGTCAGCGACCACTCGCCGATGGCATGGATGAGGCCGCACTCCTCGGCGATCGAGATGAACAGCGAGGGCGGCACGTTGCCCCGCACCGGGTGCTTCCAGCGCGCCAGCGCCTCGAACCCGGCGATCTCGCCGGTCTTGAGGATGATCGAGGGCTGATAGTGCAGCTCCAGCTCCCCGCGCTCGATCGCCCGGCGCAGGTCGCCCTCGAGCTGGCGCCGGTCCTCCAGGCCCACGCTCATCTGCCGGTCGTAGAACTGGAAGGTGCCGCGCTTGCCCGCCTTCACGGCGTAGAGCGCGAGGTCGGCGGCGATCAGGATGTCGTCGGCGGTCTCCCCGTCCTCCGGGCCGACCGCGATGCCGATGCTGACGCTGGAGCGGATCTGGTGGCTGCCGATCTCGAAGGGCGGCACGAGCGCCTCGGCG
>NZ_LABY01000330.1 GCF_001043975.1 Methylobacterium variabile | reverse complement strand
TGCTGCGGAGTTTCGTGGGCTCGGCGGCGTAAGGCAGCCCCTCATCCTCCCTTCGGCCGACCGCGCCCCGTGGTCTTGACCACCGGCGCCGCGGCAGCCGGGCGGCGGGAGAGCACCTTCGGCAGCGGGGCCCGGCGCGGCGGCGGCTCGGGCTCCGGCGGCGTCGCGAGGTCGGGTTCGGGCCGGGGCGTGAGAGCGGGCGGGGGCGCCGCCAGCTTCTGCTCCAGGGCGTGGGCCAGCACCTTCTTCATCGCGCCGGGCAGGGGCTCGGCCTCGAGGCCGGCGCGGGGGGTGAAGCGCATGCCCTCCGGTGCGGGGGTGCCGGCGGCGACCCGGGCGAGGAAGACCGTCAGCTCGAGCGGGAAATGCGTGAAGACGTGACGCACGATCCCGGGCAGCCGCTTCCAGCGCGCGTCGAGGGGCGCGTCGAGGAGCGCCTGGGCCGGGTCGTAATCGGCCCGCCACTCGCTCGTCGGCGGCTCGGCCATGGAGCCGAGGAGGCCTTCCGGCGGCCTCGTGCGCAGCAGCACCGCGTCGTCGCCGGCCCGCAGCACCACGAAGGCGGCGCCGCGGCGCAGCTGCCCCGCCACCTTCTTGACCTTGCGCGGAAAGGTTTCCTGCAGCCCCTCGGCCCGGGCGCGGCAGGGCTGCATCCACGGGCAGAGGGCGCAGGCCGGCCGTTTCGGGGTGCAGAGCGTGGCGCCGAGATCCATCACGGCCTGGGCGAAGTCGCCGGGGCGCTTGGCCGGCACGAGAGTCTCGGCGAGGCGGCGGATCTCGGGCCGGGCGGCCGGGATCGGGGTCTCGATCGCGTAGAGGCGCGACACCACCCGCTCGACGTTGCCATCCACCGCCGCCGCCGGCCGGTCGAAGGCGATGGCCGCGATGGG
>NZ_LABY01000033.1 GCF_001043975.1 Methylobacterium variabile | reverse complement strand
CGCTAAGACGGGGCAGGGCGGTCCTCCGGACCGCCCGCGAGGCACGCGCGAGAGCCACCCGCGACCGGCACGGTCGCGGGTGGCTCTGCCGTTCTCGCGAGGCTCCGCTCGCCCGGGCGCGGCGTGGCTCAGCCGACGAAGGTGTAGCCGGCCAGGCGCTTGGCCTCGATCGGGTCGTAGCCGAGGCGCATCCGCAGCTTCTTGCGCAGCTTGCTGATGTGGCCCTCGACCACGCTCTCGTCGACGGCGCTGTCGAGGTCGCCGTAGACCGCCTTGAAGATCTGGCCCTTGGTCACCGGCCGGCCGCGGTTGCGGGCGAGGTAGTCGAGGATGTCGCGCTCGCGCCGGGGCAGCATCAGGCTCTGGCCGTCGATCTCGGGGTCGCGCCCGTCGGTGTGGACGGTCAGGCGGCCGCTGCGGTCCGGCGTGCTCGCGGGCTTGGTGTCGCTGCGGTTGGTGCGGCGGCGGATCGCGCCGGCCCGGGCGATGATCTCGCGCACGTGGACCGGCTTGCGCACCACGTCGTCGATGCCGGCGGTGAACAGGGCGAGGGTCTGCTCCAGGGAGCGGGTCTCGTTGAGGGCGATGATCGGCGCCCGCGACAGGCTGCGCAGGGCCGCCGTGAACGCCGTGCGGTCGGCGCAGTCGCCGATCACGAAGCCCTGGATCGCCTCCAGGTCCTGCGGCGGCGTGACGTCGATCCAGGTCCGCACGTCCCGCACGTCCAGCCCGCGCGCCGGAACGCCTTCCACGCCGAAGCCTTCCACGTAGTGCGCAGCCACGCTTTCCCGCTCATCGACGACGATGTACACGCCAGCCCCCAAGAATTTTTGACGATTTTTCTCGCCCCGTCTCCAGTCATGGCGACAGGTTTACTTGGACTATATTTGTCGGAATTTTGCCATGGCGGCGCGGTGGACTCGCGATCGCTTCCGGCTTGCGCCCCGAGGCGCGGTGTTGTGAATGATTTGTTAAGGCGAATGTCGCGCCGGAATGGTTAATTTTTCGTTAAGCGTAGCCGTAAGGTGTTCACTTACGGACACAGCCTGTTGCGCCGCGGCAACGCGTTCCCATGAGAATCATTGTCTATCAACAGGTTACGCGAGCGGAGCGGGCCGGCGGCGTCTGTTGCGGTCGTGCGACAGGCACGGGACCGCGTCACGCTGGGCTGCCGCAGGCACGCGGCGCGGCCGAGCGGCCTGGCGCAGCTCTCGCAGCGGGCTTGAACGAAGCTGACTTGGACGAAGCAGACCCGGCATCGTCGCGGAGGCTGTGATGAACCAGGAAGCGGGCACCGCTCCAAGGCGGCGATCCGCGGCTCCCGTGCCTTAGCCGTCGAGCTCGGGATAGCGCCGGAAGATCCCGTCCTCGTTGAACGGCGTGCGCCGGTCGCTCTCCAGGTAGGCGCCGATGCGGGGCCGGGAGGCCACGGACCGGTGCAGGGCGACGACCTTCGGGGTTTCGGCGAGCGCCCGCTCCGTCGCCCGCGGGAAGGCGTAGGCCAGGCCCTCGACCAGCTGGAACAGGGAGAGGTCGGCGTAGCTGAGACGGTCGCCGACGAGGTAGCGCGGGCCGGCGGGGTTCGCGGCCAGCACCCGCTCGAGCCAGCCGAGGTATTTCGGGATCCGCTGGCTGCGGAAGTCCTCGGCCCGGCGGGCGGCCTCCGGCTTCTGATCCTCGTAGTAGAGCGCCGAGGCGATCGGGTGGTGGGTATCGTGGGCCTCCGCCACCGCATCGGCGATGGTGAGCTGGATCTGGTGCGTCCAGACCCGGTCAGCCTCGCTCTCGCCGACCAGGCCGAGGCGCGGTCCGAGATGGAGCAGGATCGCGGCGGTCTGGCCGATCACCAGGTCGCCGTCGCGCAGGTAGGGCGGCGCGAAGGGCGGCCGGCCGGGCCCCGGCGCCGACAGGCCCGCCATCATGGCGTCGATGCCCTCGTCACGGGCGACATCGACGTAGGCGGCACCGGCCTCCTCCAGGGCGAGGCGGACGAACTCGCCCCGACCCTGGATGCCCGGCCAGTAGTAGAGTTCATAAGCCATCGGTCGCCGTCCGGAATTCGGTCTCGCCGAGGCGTCCGGGCAGGGTCGCCCGGACGCCCGCACGGCTCACCAGCCGCGCATCTCGTCGTGGTTCGGGCGCCTTCCCTGGGGCGTCAGGCCGTCGATCACGCCCGGCAGCACCTGGGCGAGCTGCGCCAGCAGGTCGTCGCGGCCCATTCCGGTCTGGCGGCTCAGGGTGTCCACCGTCTCCGGGCCGAGGGCCTGGGCGAGCTGCTGCGGCTGGACCGGCCGGTTGTGGCCCGGGCCGATCCAGGAATCGATCAGGTCGCCGAGGCCGCCCTGGCGGAAGCGGTCGACGAGGTGGTCGAGGCCGCCGCCCGGCGCGTCGTCGGGCTGCTCACGGTCGAGGCGGGAATAGGGACCGGCGCCCTGGTCGAACGGGTTCGGCACCCCCGCACCGGCAGGGGAGGGGCCGCCCGGGCCGTCGAGCATCCCGGCGAGGTCCGAATAGGGGTTGTTGGGGTCCTCGCCCCGCCGGCCGCCGCGCGGCCCTTCGTCCCGCGGCTCGGGCGGGTCGTAGCCCCGCGGGTCGGGAGCGTAGCCGTCGTCCGGCCCTCTCTGGGGTGCCGGCCGCCGCCCGCCGCCGAAGATGTCGCCGAAGCCGCCCTGCATCGCCTTGGCGGCGAGCAGCATCAGCAGCGCCTTCACGAGGGGCGACATCGCCCCGGAGCCGCCGTCGCGGCCCCCTTCGTGCTGGCGCCCGCCCCCGAGGACGTTGCCGAGCACGGAACCGATGACCTGATCGAGCAGACCCATGAGGCACCTCCCGTCGCGCGTGCCGCGCCGTCTTCAACCGCGATCGACCCGCCGCGGTTGCCTTCAGCGGCCGTCGCCGGCCCCGTCGCCGCCGCCGGTGGCGCGCCGGTCCTGGGGGGCGAGCTGGTCGAGGGGGTTGGTCCGCGGGCGGGTGTTTCCGCTCAGGCCGGTGTCGCCGGGCATCACCTTGGTGTCGGGCTTGAGTGCCTGCGGCGGGGACACGCCGGGCGGGCCGTTGCTTGCCCCGTCGGGGATGTCGGCCTGGGTCGGCTGATCGCGGCGGTCCGAGATCGCCAGGGCGGGCGCCGCCGACAAGGCGCCCGCGAGGGCGAGGAAGGCGGGAACGAGGCGGACGCGCGGGGGCATGACGGTCTCCGTCAGGGTTCCGCAGAGGCAAATCGGCCCGAAGCGTTGCGGTTCCAGGGCCAGTGCGGGAAAATCCGGAGCGACCCCGCTCACGCGAAGAAGGACCGCCCCGGGGGGCGGTCCTCGGCGAGCCTCACCGGGGTGAGCCTCACATGTTCATCAGGGCGCTGGCGGTGCCGACCACCGTCATGGCGAGGCCGCCGGCCAGGACACCGATCATGCCGTAGGACACGGCGCGCAGGAGCTTCATCTCGCTCATCTCAGGTTCCTCAGCAGCGGTACCCGCCCGAGGTCTGGCCGTACTGCTTGACCGGGAAGTTCTGCTGGTTGGCGTTGCCCTCCGAGGCCGAGCTCATCGGGCAGGCGCCGTAGAACGGCCGGGTGCCGTTGCCGAACGGGTTGCCGAGCGAGCCGGTGGTCTCGACATCCTGGCTCCAGAACGGGCCGGCTGGGGAGTTCGCGCTGAATGCCATGGCGGACGAGATCGGAGCGGCGCCAAGGACGAGGGCGGTGACGACGGCGGCGATGCGGGTCTTCATATGGTATTCAGTCTCCTGCTTTGAGCAGATCCGGGGATCGGGTGGCTGCTTCCTTTGCGGTGATTGGAAGATAGGCGCTGGACTGACGCTGCGATGTGTTCCCGCGCACGTGGCGAAGCGGAACAAGAACGGGATCGCCGACGGCCGGATTGCGGCGAAAGCGCGGCTTTTCGCTAGGTGAGGGGCCGGTGCGGGCGTCGCGGCGGCCCGGCCGCGCGGACCGCGACGTCACATCCCGCTACCACCCCGGCCGCCTCCCTGGAGCTAGTCTAAGGGGCGATACCGAAGGGCCGCGCGAGCGGCCGCACGCGAAACGAGGTTCCCGCTGCCGATGGCCAAGCCCGTCCACTCGATGATCCGCGTCCTCGACGAGGAGCGCTCCCGCGCCTACTACGCCCGCGCCTTCGGCCTGGAGCTCGCCGAGCGCGTCGGCTTCGACGATTTCGCGCTCGTCTACCTGCGCCACCCCTCCTCGCCGTTCGAGCTGGAGCTGACGGTCAATTTCGGTCGCTCCGAGCCCTACGACCTCGGCAACGGCTACGGCCACCTCGCGGTGGTGGTGGACGACGTCGACGCCGAGCACGCCCGCTTCACCAGGGAGGGCCTGCCGGCGACCCCGGTCAAGGATTTCCGGCACCAGGGCAAGACGTTGGCCCGCTTCTTCTTCGCCACCGATCCGGACGGCTACAAGATCGAGGTGATCCAGAAGGGCGGCCGCTTCGGCTGACGGGGCCGAGCACTGAACGGGCCGGCCCCGGGAAGCGCGCACCAGACGCGCCCCGGGGCCGGCCGACACCGGAACGACGAGAACGGAGGAAACAGCCATGAGAGAAGTCGATCCGCGCGCGCGGTTCAGCCGCCGCGGCTTCCTGCAGACCGCGGCGGTCGCCGCTCCTGCCGCCGCCATCGCCACCGGCGCCGGGCTCCAGGTCTCGGAGGCCTGGGCCGAGAACGGCGCCGCCCTGTCGCCGGCCGAGCTGAAGACCCTGGTGAAGATGGCGCGGGACATCTACCCGCACGATTTCCTCGGCGACGTCTACTACATCACGGCGATCAAGCCCTGGGACGGCAAGGCCGCCGCCGATCCGGCGGTGAAGGGTCTGCTCACCCAAGGGGTGCGCCGCCTCGACGAGGATTCGCAGGCCCGCCACAAGCTCAACTACGCCCAGATCGGCTGGGAGGCCGACCGCGTCGCCGTGCTCGAGGGCATCAGCCACACCGACTTCTTCAAGAAGATCCGCTCCGACCTCGTGGTGTCGCTCTACAACCAGCCCGAGCTGTGGCCGAAATTCGGCTACGAGGGGTCTTCTGCCGACAAGGGCGGCTACATCAACCGCGGCTTCAACGACATCGACTGGTTGCCGAAGGTCTGAACAGTCGCCCGATCTGCCGATCATGTGACCCGCCAAAGAACAATCAACGAACAACCGCGCCGGATCGGCCGCGACCGGCCGCGCGGACCGGAGGAAACCATGGCCACATTCGACCTGAACGACGACGGGCTCGTCGTCATTGTCGGCTCGGGCGCCGGCGGCGGCACGCTCGGGACCGAGCTGGCGCTCAAGGGCATCCGCACCGTCATCCTGGAGGCGGGGGCCCGCCACAACATGGAGGATTTCGTCAACGACGAGTGGGCGAGCTTCGCCCAGCTCGCCTGGACCGACATGCGCACCACCTCGGGCTCGTGGCGGGTGGCGCGGGACTTTCCCAACCTGCCGGCCTGGATCGTCAAGGCGGTGGGCGGCTCGACCGTGCACTGGGCCGGCGCGTCCTTGCGCTTCGAGGAGCACGAGTTCCGCATCCGCGACCATTACGGCGCGATGCCGGGAGCCAACCTCCTCGACTGGCCGATCACCCGGGCCGAGCTCGACCCCTGGTACGAGAAGGCCGAGGACCGGATGGGCGTGACCCGCACCAACGGCATCCCGGGCCTGCCCGGCAACAACAACTTCAAGGTGCTGGAGGCCGGCGCCCGCCGCGTCGGCTACAAGGAGGTGCATTCCGGCCGGATGGCGATCAACAGCCAGGAGCGCCACGACCGCGGCGCCTGCCAGCAGATCGGCTTCTGCTTCCAGGGCTGCAAGTCGGGGGCGAAGTGGTCGACGCTGATCGCCGAGATCCCCCGCGGCGAGGAGACCGGCAACCTCGAGGTGCGGCCGAACTGCATGGCGATCCGCATCGAGCACGACGCCGCCGGCAAGGTGACGGGCGTGGTCTACGCCGATGCCGACGGCAGGCTGCAGCGCCAGAAGGCCCGCATCGTCGCGGTGGCCGGCAACTCGATCGAGAGCCCGCGGCTCCTGCTCAACAGTGCCTCGTCGCTGTTTCCGGACGGGCTCGCCAACTCGTCGGGCCAGGTCGGCCGCAACTACATGCGGCACATGACCGGCAGCGTCTACGGCGTGTTCGAGAAGTCGGTGCACATGTACCGCGGCACCACCATGGCGGGCATCATCCGGGACGAGGCGCACCACGACCCGAAGCGCGGCTTCTCCGGCGGCTACGAGATGGAGACGGTCTCCCTCGGCTTGCCCTTCATGGCCGCCTTCCTCAATCCCGGCGCCTGGGGGCGCTCCTTCACCAGCGCCATGGAGCAGTACCCGCGCATGGCCGGGATGTGGCTCGTCGGCGAGGACATGCCGCAGGAGACGAACCGCATCACCCTCGACCCCCAGGTCAAGGACAAGCACGGTATGCCGGTGGCGAGCGTGCACTACGACGACCACCCCAACGACGTCGCGATGCGCAACCATGCCTACCAGCAGGGCGCGGCGATCTACGAGGCGGTCGGCGCCACCGTCACCTACCCGGTCACGCCCTACCCGAGCACCCACAACATGGGCACCAACCGGATGAGCGCGAAGGCGCGGGACGGGGTGGTCAACAAGTTCGGCCAGACCCACGACGTGAAGAACCTGTTCGTCTCGGACGGCAGCCAGTTCACCAGCGGCGCGGCCTGCAACCCGACCCTGACCATCGTGGCGCTGGCGCTCCGCCAGGCCGACCACATCGCCGGCGCGATGCAGCGGCGGGACATCTGATGCGCCCGCTCGTCCTGCCCCTGCTCGCGGCCCTCGCCGCGGGCCTCGCCCTCGCGCACGGGGCCGCCGCTCAAGGCTCCCCAACCCCCGCCGCCCCGGCCACCCAGCCCGGCGGGGCCGCGGCCTATCCGGGCAGTCCCGGCGGCGCTCCGGCGGCCGAGCGGGACGGCCGCGCGGTCGCGACCGACCACGCCGTCTGCTCGGGCCCCGGCCCGTGCCCCGCGGCGCCCGGCCCGTCCGGCGCCGCGGATGCGAGCCGCACCGCGGCGCCGAGCAACTCGGTCGGCCAGGCCGGCCCGGTGCCGAGCACCGCCTACCCGGACGCCCCGGGCGGGATGCCGTCGACCCGGCCCGACGGCACGGCGCCGCGCTGACGCGGCCCACCGCCGGCCGGTCCGGTGCCGCGCGGGATCGGTCCCGGAGGCCGGGGCCCGGGGGTTCGCCGCCCGCGGGCCCCGGCACCGCCCGCGGCCCGAGATGTCGTTCCGGCTTGCCGCAGGGGCACCCGAGGCAGAACCCGACCCGGTGCCCGCCCTTTGATTCGGGGAGGGACTTCGTCGATCACGGCCGCGCCCGGCCGATCATCGGGGCGGCACTCGTCATCCACCCCAGATCCAGTCGACGCCGTCAGTTTGCGCCCTCGCGCTAAGGCGATGGTAAGTCCCGGTCGCACATCCTGCGGGTGCCTCTTGTTGAGTGCCCCTTGGGAAGGCCGGCTTCCATGAATGCGCAGAGCCCCTCCCGCGTGACGGCGATCGTGACCCGGGTCAGCCTCCGGCCCGGCGCCGAGGACGCTTTCGCGGGCTGGCAGGCGGCGCTGACCCGGGTGGCCGGCGAGGCACCGGGTTTCGTCAGCATCGAGGTCGTCCCGGTCGGCCCGCAGGTGCCGGACTGGCACGTGGTCCAGCGCTTCCGCACGGCGGCGGCGCTCGAGGCGTGGCGCGGCGGCCCGGCTCGGGCGGAGTGCCTCGCGGCGCTCGCGCCCCTGCTCCACGCCGCCGCGACGGACGAGGCTGCCCCCGATTTCCAGGCCCTGGCCTGCGTGACCGAGGTGATCGCGACGCGGGTCGAGCCCGGACGGGAGCCGGCCTTCCGCGCCTGGGCCGAGGCGGCGCAGGGCGCCCAGGCCCGGTTTCCCGGCTACGCGGGCACGCTCGTCCAGGCGCCCCTGCCGCCGCAGATTCCGCACTGGACGACGCTCGTGCGCTTCGCGACGCCGGCTCAGCTCGATGCCTGGCTCGGCTCCCCCGAGCGGCAGGCGCTGCTCCGGCAGGCCGACCCGGCGGTCGCCACCTGGACCAGCCGGCGGCTCGACGCCCCCTTCGCGGGCTGGTTCCCGAAGGAGGCGGGCGCGGCACCGCCGGCCTGGAAGCAGACCGCGCTCGTCCTGCTGGTGCTGTTTCCGGTGGTGATGCTGGAGATCCGCTTTCTCTCGCCCCTCACGGCCGGATTGCCGCCGGCGGTCGCGACCTTCATCGGCAATGCGATCAGCGTGGCGCTGGTCTCCTGGCTCCTGATGCGGGTCGCGACCGCCGCGCTCGGCTGGTGGCTCAACCCGGCGCCGGACCGCCGCCGGCGCGTCGAGGCCCTCGGCGCGGGCGTCATGCTGGGGCTCTACGCGGCCGAGATCACCCTTTTCACTCTCCTGTCCTGATACGAAAGGATCCTGCGATGACGGAAGACGACAAGGCCTTCATGACGCGCGCCATCGAATTGTCGGAGAAGACCTCGCTCATCGAGAGCGCCGGCGGGGTGTTCGGCAGCGTGATCGTCCAGGACGGCAAGATCCTGGCCGAGGGCGCCAACCGCGTGGTCGCCGAGAACGACCCGACCTGGCACGGCGAGATCGAGGCGATCCGCAAGGCCTGCAAGGCGCAAGGCAGCTTCAAGCTGCGCGACGCCACGCTCTATACCAGCGCCGAGCCCTGCCCGATGTGCATGGCGGCGGCCTACTGGGCCGGCATCAAGACGATCTACTACGCCTCGACTAACGAGGACGCGCTCCGCTACGGCGATTTCGACGACAGCATGATCTACGGCGAGCTGAAGAAGCCGGTGGGCGAGCGCTCGATCCCGACCCGCCAGATCATGCGGGCCGAGGCGGTCGAGGTCTGGAAGAAGTACCACGACAAGGCCGACCGGGTGCCGTACTGAGCCGTGCGGCGCGCCGGGCGGGCTGGTCCGGCGCCGCGCCGCCACCGGCGCGCCCTGCCGTGGCGGGCGCAAGGCCCGCCTCGCGCGCCCTCAGGCCCGCCCCTGCACCGGCAGGTCGGCCAGCGCCGGCCGGTGCCGCTCGATCAGCGCCGCCGCCAGCATCGCCTCCAGGCGGATCAGGTCCTCGTCCGGCTCCGGCTGCCAGCCGCAGCCGCAGCGGGGCGCCGGGCCGTGCAGGGAGGCGATCTGCCGGTAGAGCGTCCCGACCGTGCGGGCGGCCGCCTCGAGCGCCGCCATCGGCGGCAGCGGTCCCCGCTCCAGCGCATCCCAGAACGCCACCGTCAGGGCCTGCTCCAGGGCGGCCTGCCCCCGCATCTCGGCCTCGGCCCGCAGGCGCTCGCGCTGAAGACCGTTCATCGCCCGCTCCTCGACTCGCTGAGCAGGCCGACGAGCCGCTCCCAGGACAGGCCGACCGCCGGCCAGCCTTCCCGCACGGGAGACCAGGCCTCGCGCGAAAGACGTGCGTGAAGAGGAGTGTCCTGCGCGGGAGACACGATCTCCCGCATCAGGCCCGCACAGCCTTGGATCAGGAACAGCACTCGCGCCATCGCGGCCTCCGTCTCGGATCGTGCCGGGGATCGGCTCGCCCTGAATGCAGCACATGACCCGGATCCGCAAGATCAGCGCGAAATATTGGAGGATTTCTATTTTTGATCGGCCAATCTATAGTCTGATCTGAATTATGAAAGTTCCAAACTGCGGCAGGCGTCGGAGGCGGGCGGGGGGCGGATTGGCACGGGCGGCCGGAGCCGCTACCTGGGGCGCCGACGACGTTCCGGACCGAGAAAGGCTCAGCCTCCGATGACCGACACCCCGCCCGATCGCCTCAGCACCGACCCGCGCAGCCCCTTCCACGACGCCGCCCTGCTCGAGCGCGGCGTCGGCGTGCGCTTCAAGGGCGTCGAGAAGACCAACGTCGAGGAGTATTGCGTGAGCGAGGGCTGGGTGCGCCTCGCCGCCGGCAATGCCCGCGACCGCTTCGGCAACCCGATGACCGTGAAGCTGAAGGGCCCGGTCGAGCCCTACTTCCGCAAGCCCGAGGGCGAGCCCGAGCCGTCTACGGCCGAGTAGCCGCCGCGCCCGCCGCTCGCAGGTCCGCGAGGTCGAGGCGGCGGGTCACCATCCGCAGGGAGCCGTCGGCGTCCCGCGGCCACTCGCTCTCCGGCCGGTCCCAGTACAGCTCGACGCCGTTGCGGTCGGGATCGTCGAGGTAGAGCGCCTCGCTGACGCCGTGGTCGCTCGCCCCGGTGAGGGGAATCCCGGCGGCGTCGAGCCGCGCCAGCGCGTCGGCGAGCGCCGCGCGGGTCGGGTAGAGGATCGCCAGGTGGTAGAGCCCGGTGCTGCCGGGCGGCGGCGGCGACCCGCCGGCGCTGTCCCAGGTGTTGAGCCCGATATGGTGGTGGTAGCCGCCGGCCGACACGAAGGCGGCCTGCGCGCCGTAGCGCTGCATCAGCGTGAAGCCGAGCACATCGCAGTAGAACCCGAGCGCCCGGTCGAGGTCGGCCACCCGCAGGTGGACGTGCCCGATGCGGGTGCGCGGATCGATCGGTTCGGTCATGGTCGGGCTCCGTGGCGACCTGCGCAGACTGCCCCCTTTCGGGTTGTCCGGAAATCCGGCAATTCTTCCCAACACCTCACACCGGGAGCGTGAGATCAGGCGATGCCCGACCGGTTGACCGGGATGCAGATCTTCGTGCGCGTCGCCGCACTGGGCAGCTTCTCGGCCGCGGCCCGGGTGCTCGGGCTGTCGCAGAGCGGCGTCACCAAGCACGTGGCCGCCCTCGAGGACCGGCTCGGCGCCCGGCTCCTGCACCGCAGCACCCGGCGCCTGACCCTGACGGAGGCCGGCCGGCGCTACCTTGAGGCCTGCGAGCGCATCCTGGCGGAGATCGACGAGGCCGATGCCGCGGCCGGCGCGGATGCGGTGGACGTCCGCGGCACCCTGCGGCTGAACGTGCCGGTGTCGTTCGGGGTGCTGGTGGTCGCTCCCACCCTCGCGGCCTTCGGTGCCGCGCATCCGGGCCTGTCCGTCGACCTCGGCCTCAACGACCGGCCCGTCGACCTGATCGAGGAGGGCTGGGACATGGCCCTGCGCATCGGGCACCTGAGGGAATCGAGCCTCGTCGCCCGCGCGCTCGCGTCGTGCCGGCTCGTCGTCTGCGCCGCGCCGTCCTACCTGGCGGCCCGGGGCCGGCCCCGCCGGCCCGCGGACCTCACCGGCCACAACTGCCTCGGCTACACCCTGGCGAGCACCGGCGGCTGGCGCTTCGCCGAGGGCACGGTGCCCGTCTGCGGGACCCTGCAGGCCTCGAACGGCGCCGCGCTCGTGGCGGCCGCGACCGCCGGCCTCGGCGTGATCTACCAGCCGACCTTCCTGGTCGGCCAAGCCCTGCGCAGCGGCGCTCTCGTGGCGCTCGATCTCGGGAGCCCGATCCCGTCGCTGCCCCTTCACGCCGTCATGCCTCCGGGGCGGCGGCCCCCCGCCAAGGTGAGGGCCTTCGTGGACTTCGCCGCCGGTCGCTTCGCCGACGCGCCCTGGGACCACGGCCTGCCGGACCCGCTCGGCCCCGACGCGGCGATCCCGTCCCCCGCCCCGGGCCGGGCCGGGCGGCGCGAGGCCCGACCGGGTCCGGAAGGGGCTCCCTGGCCGCTCGGCTGCGCCGGCTGAGCATCGTTCCGCCGGCCGCGCTCGAGGCGGTCGCCGGTCCGGCGGCGACAACGAGGCAAGAACAAGGTCCTGAGCGCAAGGTCCTGGGCGCAAGGTCCTGGGCGGAAGCGCGGCGCGGGTTTTGCCGGAGGCCGCGGATGGCCGCCGCGCCGGGGCTGCGAAGGATGTGCAGGGCACCGGGCGACGACGGAGATCGAGCGCGACGATGAATGCAGTTGTACCGACGCCACCGAGCCTTGCCTTCTCGTCGCGCGAGTTCCTCCGGTTGATCGAGGCCTGCGGCCTGACGGGAAGCTGGCGCTGGACGTTCGCCGATGGCGGGCATGCCTGGTCGCCGGGCCTGTTCCGCCTCCTCGGCCTGGAGCCCGGCTCGGTGCGGCCGAGCTACGACCTGTTCCTGAGCCTGGTCCACCCGGAGGACCGGGCGGAGGTCGCCAGCACGATCCAGGTGATGGGCGAGGGGATCCTGCGCGAGCGCACGGTGCGGGTCGTCCGTCCCGACGGGACGCTGCGCGTGCTGGCCTGCCGCGGCGAGGTCTATGTCGACCCCGAGGGCCGGCCGCGGGCGGCGGCCGGGATCATGCTCGACGTCACCGACGGCCAGCGGCTCGCGGAGGCGCTGCGGGCGGAGCGGCACCGGCGGCGGGTGCTCTTCGAGCAGTGCCAGTCCTGGATGCACGCCTCCACCTACACGACCTCGCACCGGGTGGGGTCGCGGGAGCTCCTGGGCCTCACCGGCGTGACCCAGGAGGCGTACCAGGCGGACTGGGCGCTCACCCTGAAGCCGGAGGACCGCGGCCACATGCGCCCGTACATGCGGGCGATGATCGAGGCGGGTCAGCCCTTCATGGTGCGAACCCGGTTCCGCCTCGCCGATGGCGGGATCGGGCACTTCCGCGGCATTTTTGCCCCGATGCGCCGCGCCGACGGCGAGATCACGTGCTGGTCGACGCTGACCTCGCGCGCCGAGGGCGTGCGCGCCAGCCCCGCCGACGCCCTGCGGGAGAGCCTGGAGCAGGCCGTGAGGGGCCGCCACATGCGGGCCGCCCGCGGCCTCCTCGACTGGTCGATGCAGGATCTCGCCCGCGCCAGCGGCCTGTCGCTCTCGACCATCCGCCGGCTGGAGGAAGGGGGCGAGGGCCCGGCGGCCCGCAGCCGCCACGCCGCCGTCGCCGCTCTGCGGCAGGCCGGGATCGGCTTCGTGTTCCTGGACGCGACCACCCTCTCGGTCGCCAAGGTCCGGTGACCCGGATCGGGTCACCGGGATGCACGAACTGAGGCGTGGTAACCCGGATGTGGTAACGTGCGCCCTTTCCGGCCCCCGCGCTGATCGCCATATCGCGTGCATGCCCGCCCCGAAGAAGCCCCGCCTGTCGACCGGCAAGGCCTCCAAGCCCGAGCTGAAGCCGCTGGACCCGTTCCTCGCCGAGTTGCTGAACCCGGCGCTGAACCGAGATCGCCTGCCCGTCGCCGAGCCGCCTCCGCCGCCCCAGCCCCCGGCGCGGGGACGCCCGCGCAAGGCCTCGCCGGATCCGGCCGCCGGCACGAAGCCCGCCCGCAAGGGACGGCGGGCGGACGCCGCGGCGCCGGACGGGTTCGGGGAGGCGCCGCAGGCCGCCTTCGCGCACGGCACCGCCGCCGACGTCGATCCCGCCCTCGCCCAGGCGCTCGGCCTGCGCGAACCGGACGCCGCGGAGCCGGTGGAGGAGCGCGAATCCCTGGCGAGCGCCGGGGTCTCGGCCACGGTTGATGCCCTGACCAAGCTCCTCACCGAGGGCAATCCGCTGTTCAAGAACGGCGAGCTGTGGCGCCCGCACCGCCCCGAGCGGCCGCAGAAGTCGGAGGGCGGCGTGCCGTTCCGGCTCAAGTCGGACTTCACCCCGGCCGGCGACCAGCCGCGGGCGATCGCCGAGCTGGTGGCCGGCGTGAAGGGCAGCGAGCGCGACCAGGTGCTGCTCGGCGTGACGGGCTCGGGCAAGACCTTCACGATGGCCAAGGTCATCGAGGAGACCCAGCGCCCGGCCCTGATCCTCGCCCCCAACAAAACCCTGGCGGCGCAGCTCTACGGCGAGTTCAAGTCGTTCTTCCCCGACAATGCCGTCGAGTATTTCGTCTCGTACTACGACTACTACCAGCCCGAGGCCTACGTGCCGCGGTCCGACACCTTCATCGAGAAGGAATCGTCGATCAACGAGCAGATCGACCGGATGCGCCACTCCGCCACCCGGGCGCTGCTGGAGCGCGACGACGTCATCATCGTCGCCTCGGTGTCGTGCATCTACGGTATCGGCTCGGTCGAGACCTACACGGCGATGTCGTTCACCGTCAGCCTCGGCGAGAAGATCGAGCAGCGCCAGCTCGTCGCCGACCTCGTGGCCCTGCAGTACAAGCGCATCCAGTCCGACTTCGCCCGCGGCACCTTCCGGGTGCGCGGCGACGTGATCGAGCTGTGGCCGGCCCACCTGGAGGACCGCGGCTGGCGCATCGGCCTGTTCGGCGACGAGATCGAGTCGATCGCCGAGTTCGATCCGCTCACCGGCAAGACCATCAATACCCTCAAGTTCGTCAAGGTCTACGCCAACAGCCACTACGTGACGCCGCGCCCGACGCTCCAGCAGGCGGTGAAGGGCATCAAGGACGAGCTGAAGTGGCGGGTCGAGGAGCTGACCCGGATGGGCCGGCTGATCGAGGCCCAGCGCCTGGAGCAGCGCTGCACCTTCGACCTCGAGATGATCGAGGCGACCGGGGCCTGCAACGGCATCGAGAACTATTCGCGCTATCTCACCGGCCGCAAGCCCGGTGAGCCGCCGCCGACCCTGTTCGAGTACCTGCCCGACAACGCCCTCGTCTTCACCGACGAGAGCCACGTCACGGTCTCGCAGATCGGCGGCATGTACCGGGGCGACTTCCGCCGCAAGGCGACGCTCGCCGAGTACGGCTTCCGGCTGCCCTCCTGCCTCGACAACCGCCCGCTGCGGTTCGAGGAGTGGGACGCGATGCGCCCGCAATCGATCCACGTCTCGGCGACGCCGGCGAAGTGGGAGCTGGAGCAGACCGGCGGCGTCTTCGCCGAGCAGGTCATCCGCCCGACCGGCCTCGTCGACCCGGTGATCGAGGTGCGCCCGGCCCGCTCCCAGGTCGACGACCTCCTCGGCGAGGTGAAGGAGGTCGCCGCCGCCGGCTACCGGACGCTCGTGACCACCCTCACCAAGCGCATGGCCGAGGATCTGACCGAGTACCTGCACGAGAACGGCGTGCGGGTGCGCTACATGCACTCGGACATCGACACGCTGGAGCGCATCGAGATCATCCGCGACCTGCGGCTCGGCGCCTTCGACGTCCTGATCGGCATCAACCTCTTGCGCGAGGGCCTCGACATCCCGGAATGCGCCCTCGTCGCGATCCTCGACGCCGACAAGGAAGGGTTCCTGCGCTCCGAGACCTCGCTGATCCAGACCATCGGGCGGGCCGCCCGCAACGCCGAGGCCCGCTGCATCCTCTACGCCGACCAGGTGACGGGCTCGATGGAGCGCGCCATGGCGGAGACCGAGCGCCGGCGCAAGAAGCAGCTCGCCTACAACGAGGAGCACGGCATCACGCCCCAGAGCGTGAAGCGCAACATCGCCGACATCCTCGAGAGCGTCTACGAGCGCGACCACGTCCAGGTCGATACGGGGCTGGCCAAGGCCGCCGTGACGGTGGGCCACAACCTCAAGGCGGTGATGGCCGACCTCGAGAAGCGGATGCGGGCGGCGGCCGCCGACCTCGACTTCGAGGAGGCGGCGCGCCTGCGCGACGAGCTCAAGCGGCTCCAGGCCACCGAGCTTGCCATCGCCGACGACCCGATGGCCGGTCAGGCGGAAGTGGAGCGCGAGGCGGGCCGCTTCGGTGCCAAGCGCAAGCGGCGCGGCGCGGAGTCGCTCGGCTACGGCCCGGGCGGCAAGGGCACGTCCGACGAGGGCACCCGCATCCGCGAGCCCGACCTAGATGACATGGGCCCGGGCACCGACCGCGAGGTGCCGTTCTCCTACGCCGAGCGCCCGACCGGCCGCTCGACGCAAGGCTTTCCGGGCCAGCGGCCGAAGTACAAGGGCCGCAAGGGGCGAGGCTGAGGGAACCGGCGGCACCGCCCGCGTGTCACATGCGAGGTGGCGAGAGGGAGCCGTCGGATGAGGTCGATCCTGGGTGCCGGCATCGTGGCGTTGGTCCTGCTCCCCGAGCCGGCGATGGCTCAGGCGGCGCAGACCACGGTCGGCCCCGGCGGCTTGCGGCTGCCCCAGGTCATCGCCGGCCAGCCCCCGGCACCCACCGCCGGCAGCGACGGTGCGGTCGCGGCCCCGGCCCGCGTCGATTCCCTGGCGCGGGAGTTCGCCCGGCCCCCCTCCGCGACCGCGGAGCCGCCGCCGAACCCGCTCTTCACCCATAGGCCGGAGCCGGTCCGGCGCTAGCGGAGCATCGTTCTGCCGGGCGCGAGGCCCGGTTCGCCTGTCCGACATCGCCCGAATTGGGCGCGTTCTCTCCCCTTTGCTGCGTTCTCGCGCCGCAGTTTCAGACCCGCTTGCGGAACACTTGCGGAACGCTTACCATGTTCGCGATTTGTTTCCGGAGCGCGGCAGCGCGGGGATGAGAGTGTCACATGCTCACGCGTAAGCAGTTGGACCTGCTCCGCTTCATTCAGCAGAGAATGCGCGAGACGGGCGTCCCCCCGTCCTTCGACGAGATGAAGGACGCCCTCGATCTCAAGTCGAAATCGGGCATCCACCGCCTGATCACCGCCCTGGAGGAACGCGGCTTCCTGCGCCGCCTGCCGAACCGGGCCCGGGCGATCGAGGTGATCCGTCTGCCCGACGCGGTGGCCGGCCCGGCGGCGGCCGGACCTGGCGCCGAGGTGGTGCGGTTCAATCCGAGCGTGGTCGAGGGCGGGCGCGCCCGTGAGCCGAAGGTGACCGGCATTCCGGCGGTGACCACGGCGCCGGACGAGAACGGCCAGTCGGTCAGCGTGCCGGTGATGGGCCGGATCGCCGCCGGTACGCCGATCTCGGCGATCCAGAGCCAGAGCCGCTCGGTGGCGATGTCGCCGGACTTCCTGGCCAGCGGCGAGCACTACGCCCTGGAGGTGCGCGGCGACTCGATGATCGAGGCCGGCATCCTCGACGGCGACCTCGTGGTGATCCGCCGCCAGGAGACCGCCAATACCGGCGACATCGTGGTGGCCCTGATCGACGACGAGGAGGCCACCCTCAAGCGCCTGCGCCGCCGCGGCTCGTCGATCGCGCTGGAAGCCGCCAACCCGGCCTACGAGACCCGGGTTCTCGGGCCGGACCGGGTCCGGATCCAGGGCCGGCTGGTGAGCCTGGTGCGGAAGTACTGAGACGGTTCCGGAAGTAGCGCGGGATGAACCCTCCCCCCCTCTGCGGGGGAGGGTGGCGAGCGAAGCGAGCCGGGAGAGGGGACGCCGCTTCCGAATAATGCGGAACCGTCCTGAAGGGCGCCTCCTGGATTAGTGTCGCGCTGTCCCTCTCCCGCCCCACTGCGTGGGGTACCCTCCCCCGCAGAGGGGGGAGGGTTTTGGGCGGCCCCGCTCAATGCGCGCTTCCCGACACCACGAACTTGAACAGGAACACCGCCGCGATCACCCACACCACCGGCTTCACCTGACCTGCGCGGCCGGTGAGGAGCTTGATCACCGCGTAGGTGATGAAGCCGAAGGCCACGCCGTTGGCGATCGAGTAGGTGAAGGGCATCAAGAGCGCGGTGACGCAGGCCGGCAGCACCTCCGTCAGGTCGTCCCAGTCGAGGTCGACCAGCTCGTGCAGCATCAGGCAGGCGACGTAGAACAGGGCCGGGGCGGTGGCGTAGGCCGGGACCGAGCCGGCGAGCGGCGCGAAGAACAGGCAGGCCAGGAACAGCACCGCCACGGTGGCGGCGGTGAGCCCGGTGCGGCCGCCCTCCTCGACGCCGGACGCGCTCTCGAGATACGCGGTGGTGCTCGAGGTGCCGAGGAGCGAGCCGACGAAGATCGAGGACGAATCCGCCATCAGCGCCTTGTCGAGGCGCTCCATCTTGCCCTCGGTGAGCAGCCCGGCCCGGTTGGCGACGCCCATCAGCGTGCCGGTGGCGTCGAACAACTCGACGAGGAAGAACACTAGGATCACGTTGAGCAGGCCGCCCGACAGGGCGTCGGTGATGTCGAGGGCGAACAGCGTCGGGGCGATCGAGGGCGGCAGCGAGGCGACGCCCTGGAAGGTGTTGTCGGCGACGAGGAAGCTCAGGATCGTGACCGAGAGGATGCCGGCGAGCAGAGCGCCCCGCACCTTGCGCACCGAGAGCACCGTCACGATCAGGAAGCCGAGGACCGCCAGCACCGTGCTCGGCTTGTGCAGGTCGCCGAGGGTCACGAAGGTGGCCGGGCTCGCCGTCACCACGCCGGCGCTCTTCAGCGCGATGATCGCGAGAAACAGCCCGATGCCGACCGTGATGGCGATGCGCATCGAGCGCGGGATGCCCTCGACGATGATCCGGCGCAGGCCTGTCAGCGTCACGACCATGAAGAGCAGGCCGGAGATGAACACCGCGCCGAGCGCCGCCTGCCAGGTGTAGCCCATCTGGAGCACCACCACGTAGGCGAAGTAGGCGTTGAGCCCCATGCCGGGGGCGAGCGCGATCGGGTAGTTGGCGTAGAACGCCATCACCAGCGAGCCGATCGCCGCGACGAGGCAGGTGGCGACGAACACCGCGCCCTTCGGCATCCCGGCATCGCCCAGGATGTTGGGGTTGACGAAGATGATGTAGGCCATCGTCAGGAAGGTGGTCAGCCCGGCGAGCAGCTCCGTGCGCACGGTGGTGCCGTGGGCCGTGAGCGCGAAGGTGCGCTCCAGGAAGCCGCCCTGCGCGGGTCCATCCTGCGGGGATCCGCCCGGCCGGGTCAGGCCGTCGTCGCGCTTCAGGTCCATCTCTCCTCCTCGTCGCGGCGGCCGGCCGCGTTCATGACCTGCTGGTAGATCCGGTCGGGCGCGAAGGGCGTCGCGGTCAGCCGCGCGCCGGTCGCGTCCCGGATGGCGTTGCCCAAGGCCGCCGCGACGGGGTTGAACGGGCTCTCGCTCATCGACTTGGCGCCCAGCGGCCCGATGCCGTCGTGGGTGTCGGCGAAGATCACCGCGGTGCGGGGCACGTCGGCGACGGCCGGGACGTGGTAGGTGCGGAAGGACGGGGTCGCGACCCGGCCCTCGGAATCGATGCCGAGATCCTCGTAGAGCGCCGCGCCGAGCGCCTGGGCGACGCCGCCCTCGATCTGGCCGCGGCACTGCACCGGGTTGATCACCCGGCCGGCATCGGCGGCGTGGACGCTCCGCAGGATGCGCAGCTCGCCGCTGCCGGGATGCACCGCCACCTGGAAGCCCTGGACGTTGAAGGCGACCGAGCGCGGCGTCCCGTCGGCGCGGCCCAGGGCTTCCGCCGGGGCGAGGTCGGCGAGCGGAACCCGGGCGTCGCCCGCCACGACGGCGTCGCCGGCGAGGCGGCAGGATCCGGGATCCGTGCCCAGCAGGGCGGCGGCCCGCTGGCGCAAGGTCGCGGCCAGGGCCGTGGCGGCCCGCAGGGTCGCCTGGCCGGCCACGACCGTGCCGGTGCTGCCGTAGGCGCCGGTGTCGTGCGCGACCGCGTCGGTGTCGCCCTGGCGCAGGACGATCCGGTCCGGCGTGGTGCCTAAGCGCTCGGCGGCGATCTGGCCGTGCACCGTCGCGGTGCCGTTGCCGAACTCGACCGTGCCGACGCTCAGGGCGTAGAGGCCGTCGGGGCGGAGCGCGATGCGGGCCTCGGCGTGATGGCCCCGGGGCGGGATGGTGTCGATCATGGCGAGCGCCATCCCCGACCCGGTGCGCCAGCCCGGCGGTGCCGGGGGAGGGGCCGCGGCCAGCGCCTCCGCCACCCGGTCGAGGCATTGGTCGAGGCCGTAGCTGCCGTACTGCACGTCGTGCGGCTCGAGGCTCGTCGAGACCATCGGGTCGCCGGGCCGCACCACGTTGCGCCGGCGCAGCTCGAAGGGGTCGAGGTTCAGGGCGCGAGCGAGTTCGTCCATGGCGGATTCGACCGCGAAGACGGTCTGGCTCAGGCCATAGCCGCGAAACGCCCCGGCCGGCAGGGTGTGGGTGTGGACGGAGTAGCCGATGACGCGCTTGTTCGGGCAGCGATAGACCGCGATCACCTCGTTGCAGCCGTGGTGCAGCACGCCGCCGGCGTGGTTGCCGTAGGCGCCGGTGTTCGAGAGCACCCCGAGGTCGATCGCCGTCAGGGTGCCGTCGGCCCGGGCGCCGAGGCGCACCCGCACCCGCATCGGGTGGCGGCTTGTCGTGGCGGTGAACTGCTCCGTGCGGGTCAGCTCCCAGCGCACCGGCCGGCCGGTCGCCAGCACCGCCAGGGCCACCAGGTCCTCGGTTAGCATCTCCTGCTTGCCGCCGAAGCCGCCGCCGACCCGGCCGCACTCGACCCGGACCGCCTTCCGCGGCAGGTCGAACAGGGCGCAGAGGGCGTCGCGGGTGAGGAACGGCACCTGGGTGCTGGAGCGGATGACGAGGCGCCCGTCCGGGTCGCGCCAGCCGACGGCGGCGTGGGTCTCGAGATGGGCGTGCTGGATCCGCTGCGCGACGTAGGTGCCCTCGTGCACCGCGTCGGCCGCGGCGAAGCCTGCCGCCACGTCGCCGATCTCGCCATGCGCCTCGGCGGCGAGGTTCGGGTGGGGGTGGAGCGGCGGCGCATCCGCGCCGGTCGGCCGCCGGCCGTGGACGAGGGGCGCGTCGGGGTCGAGGGCGCGCTCGGGGTCGAGGCAGGCTGGCAGGACGTCGTAGTCCACGACCAGCGCCCGGCAGCCGGCCTCCGCCGCCGCCTCGGTCTCGGCGACCACCGCCGCGACGCGCTGGCCGACGAAGCGCAGCACCGGGTCGAGCACCCGCGTGTCGGCGGCGTCGTCCGCCGGGTTCTCGTGCCGGGCGGTGGAGAAGAGCCGGTCCGGCGCGTCGGCATGGGTGAGCACCCGCACCACGCCCAGCACCGCGAGGGCGGCGGAGGCATCGATCCGCAGCACCCGGGCGTGGGCGTGGGGTGAGCGCAGCACCTTCAGGTGCAGGGCGCCGGCCACGTCAAGGTCGAGGGTGTAGCGCGCCCGGCCGCTCACGACCGCGGCGCTGGCCGGGGCCGGGGGGCTGCGGTCGCAGGGCGGTCCCGCCGGTTCATCAATCCCGGCGATCGCGTCGGAGATCGCCCGGTAGCCGGTGCAGCGGCAGAGGTTGCCCTTGAGCGCCGCCGGCAGGTCCCGGCGCTGGCTCTGGTCAAGGGCCGCGGCCGTCATCACCATCCCGGGGGTGCAGAACCCGCACTGGAAGCCCTGCGCGGCGACGAAGGCCTGCTGCACCGGGTGAAGCTGGGCCGGCACCCCGTCCTGCGGGCCGCAGGGGCCGGCCAGGCCCTCGACCGTGGTGACGGACCGCCCCGCCGCCCGGAAGGCCGGCACCAGGCAGGAATGCAGCGGCTCGCCGTCGAGGTGCACCGTGCAGGCGCCGCAATCGCCGGCGTCGCAGCCCTTCTTGACGCCGAACCAGCCGAGCTCGCGCAGGAGGGTGCGCAGGCACTGGCCCGGGCGCGGGGCGACCTCGTGCGCCTCTCCGTTGACCGTCAGCCTCATGCGGCGTCCTCCGCGAGTTCGGCCCTGACCTCCTCGGACAGGAGCCCGGTGACGTGGCGGCGCCAGTCCGGCGCGCCGTGGACGTCGTCGTACCAGAGTCCGTCCGGGATCGCGGCGTCGAGCGCCGCCGCGAGCGCGCTGGCCGCCGGCATGGCGGCGAGGTCGATCCGCACCGGGCGCCGGGTCGAGGCCGTCACCGTCAGGGCGAAGGTGCCGGCAGGGTCCCGCGTGCCGATCACCAGGGCGCCGGATCGCCCGTTGGGGCTGAGCGAGATGCGCCGGAACGCGGTGCGGCGGGCGAGCGCCGCCGCCGGCAGGTCGATGCGACGCAGGATCTCGCCGGGCGCGAGCGTCGTCTCCTGCGGGCCGCGCACCAGGTCGCGGACTGCCAGGCGCCGCTCGCCGCCCCCGGGCGTCCAGATCAGGCAGAGCCCGTCGAGCGCGACCGCGAGCGCGATCATCGGCCCGGCCGGGAGCGCGAGGCAGAGGTTGCCGCCCACCGTCGCGGCGTTCCACACCTTGAACGAGCCGAGGAGCGCCCGGCAGCACTGGCCGATCAGGGGGGCGGCGGTGAACCCCGCCGGTAATTCGAGCCGGTCGAGGGCCGCGATGGTGCAGGTCGCGGCGAGCTGCAGCCCCTCCGCCGTCACGGCGTGCGGCTCCCAGCCGAGGGAGGGCAGGTCGACCAGGCGGCCGATCCCGTCCTGCGGCTCGGAGAAGAGCCAGGTGCCGCCGGCGAGCCAGGCGTCGCCCGGCTGCCAGGCCGGCAGCTCCGCCCGGGCACGGGGCGCCACCACGTCCGCGATGCTGTTGAGGTCCATGGGCCCCCCTCGTGGCCTCCGTCCCGCGGCCCCGGCGACGGGGCGGCGCCCACCTTAAGGCAAGATCGCGTCCAGCGCGGCAGCGCCTTGGGCCGGTCGCGGCAGTGGCGCGCGGCCGCCGGAATGATCGCGAGCCGGCGAAGCTTCGCGGCCCACCGCCGTTAACTATTTGATTACAATTTGATTGACTTTAGCAAGTCGTTAACCCACTTATCCCGCATCCGAGCCGAAGAGCAGGCGTCCACCATGAGCACTCTCGAAAAGTCTTTCGCTGGATATACGATGCCGGGCGAGGCGGAAGCGAAGGAAGTTCGATCGGAGTATCCCAGAGGTAATGTCGCTCTACAATCCCGCGGAGGGCCGGACCATCCGGCGGGAACTCAAAAAAAACCCCGGAAAGGCGCCGCGCCGGCCGGGAAATTCAATCCTGAGTTGATAATAAAGTCGTTTAACACCTGGGCGTTCAAGCGCGAGCAGCCCGGCAATCCCGAGCGGCTGGTGCCGGTGGTCGAGGCGGCGGCGCAGGCCGGGCGCCCGCTCGAGTTCGTGCTCTACTGGGGCAAGGGACCGCGCGCCGCGATCGCCGCGCCCGACCTCGCCTGCCTCGACTATCTCGGCCAGCTCGCCGAGCGGGTGCGCCAGGTCTACGCGCCGGGGGCGATCTTCCGGCTGATCTTCACCGACACCCACGCCTCCCTGAACGGCCACCCGGCCGAGGCGATGAATGCCTATTTCGGCGCCATCGATGCGGCGGCCCAGGCCCGCGGCTTCGCCAGCACCCGGCTCAGCGACGTCGTCGCCTTTGCCAGCGAGACCGGCGCGACGGCGACCGAGGAGGAGCCCTCCGGCGAGATCCTGGCGAGCCTGATCGCGTGCGCGGCCAAGTGGTACCGCGGCGAGGGCTCCACCGAGCAGGGCGCCCTCGACTACCACCGCATGAACATGGTCGAGAAGCGCGCCGTCGCGGCGGCCTTTCCGGAGGCGATCTTCGTCACCTTCAACGGCAGCGAGTTCCGCGACCTTTTCCCGGCCACCATGCCGATCTTCTACATGTACTCCCTGCGCCGCGGGGTCGGGGTGAAGCCGTGGTTCATGACCGCGCAAGCGGTCGAGCAGCCGGCCGTCTGAGCCGGCCCGGCCCCTCGCAGGCCGCCCCCAGGCGCCATACGCCCCCGCCGGAGACTCCCCCATGAAGAGCGCCGCTTCCTCGCCGGCCGACGGCCGGCCGCCGGCGGAGGCCGTCCGCCCCGCCGCCGACAACATCCCCCTCGGCATCGCGCTGATGATCGGCGCGACGCTGCTCCTGACCCTGTCGAACGCGTTCTCGAAGCACCTCGTCGCGCACTACCCCGTCGGCGAGGTGATGTTCCTGCGCTCCTCGATCGCCTTCGGGCTGGTCTGCG
>NZ_LABY01000329.1 GCF_001043975.1 Methylobacterium variabile | reverse complement strand
GACGGTCTCGTCCTGCTGCGCTTTGGCGACGGATCACCATCGCATTCAGTCTCCGGTCGAGCTGCTCCGGCTTCAGTCGATAATCCAATTACAGCAATTGGAACTATGCGCTTATCAGATCAATCCAGCGCAGGCATTCTACCCTCCTCTCATTCGTCGCGGACGACATGACGCCGAGCATCCAGGTCGCTGGAGTTGCCCGGACCACGACATCTGATCCTTCACAAGGCCCATCATGTCCGCCTCAGCCACCAACTCATGCCCTGCCTCCAACGACTTACCAGCCAAACGACAAATTGGCGTCGCCGTCGTTGCGGCAGAGGTGGGTGTATCGAGCCGTCCGCGGCTGCGGTGCGGTCCCGCGCTCTTACTCGGCGTCGCGATCCTGCTCTGGGGCGCCAACTGGCCGGTAATGAAAGTCGGATTGGGCCATGTCTCGCCGCTTTGGTTTTCCGCATCGCGCTTCGCCATGGGTGCGGCTTGCCTGTTCGTTTGGCAGATGTTGCGCCGTGAGCTGCGGCTGCCGGAGCGGGCCGACCTGCCCATTGTCGCCTCGATCGGCCTCCTGCAGATGATGCTGTTCACGGCCCTCGGCGCCGTGGCCATGACTCACCTGCCTGCCGGTCGCTCTGCGATTTTGAGCTACACCACGCCGATCTGGGTCCTTCCCGCCGCACTTCTGTTGTTCGGCGAGCGGATTGAACGGCGGCGTTGGGTCGGTATCATTTTTGCCGGTCTCGGTGTTCTCTTGTTGCTCAACCCGCACGCGATCGACTGGCGCGACGCGCAGGTCGTCGGCGCCAACGCGATGCTGCTCGCCGCCTCCGCCGCCTGGGCCCTGTGCATCCTGCACCTGCGTTACGGCCGCGCGCCCTCGCCGGCGATCCGGCTCGCGCCCTGGCAAATGCTGCTCGCGGCAATGGTGCTGGCCCCGCTTGCCCGCGCGGTCGAGGGGCCGTTCACCGGCGACGGCACGGGTACGCTCTGGGTCTGTCTCGCCTTCGTCGGCCCGGTCGCCACCGCCTTCTGCTTCTGCGCCGTCAACGCGGCGAGCGCCCGGCTGCCGGCGAGCGCGATGTCGACCCTGATGCTGGCGGTGCCGGTCTCCGGCCTCGCCTTCTCCATGGCGGCCCTGCGCGAGAGCCCAGGCCCGGACCTGATCCTCGGCGCCGCCGCCATCGTGCTCGGCGTCGCGGCGAGCGCCCGCTCCTAACCCCCATACCAAAGAAAGGACCACTTCCATGAAGGCTGTCGGTTTCTACACCTCCCTGCCGATCGACCACGATCAAGCGCTCGTTGATCTCGATCTCCCGACTCCAACGCCGGGGCCGCGCGACCTGCTCGTCCGAGTG
>NZ_LABY01000328.1 GCF_001043975.1 Methylobacterium variabile | reverse complement strand
GACGGTCTCGTCCTGCTGCGCCTTGGCGACGGATCTCCATCGCATTCAGTCTCCGGTCGAGCTGCTCCTGCTTCAGTCGATAATCCAATTATAGCTATTGGAACTATGCGCTTATCAGATCAATTCAGCGCAGGCATTCTACCCTCCTCTCATTCGTCGCGGACGACATGACGCCGAGCATCCAGGTCACTGGAGTTGCCCGGACCACGACATCTGATCCTTCACAAGGCCCATCATGTCCGCCTCAGCCACCAACTCTTGCCCTGCTTCCAACGACTTACCAGCCAAACGACAAATTGGCGTCGCCGTCGTTACGGCAGAGGTGCGTGTATCGAGCCGTCCGCGGCTGCGGTGCGGTCCCGCGCTCCTACTCGGCGTCGCGATCCTGCTCTGGGGCGCCAACTGGCCGGTAATGAAAGTCGGATTGGGCCATGTCTCGCCGCTGTGGTTTTCCGCATCGCGCTTCGCCATGGGTGCGGCTTGCCTGTTCGTTTGGCAGATGTTGCGCCGTGAGCTGCGGCTGCCGGAGTGGGCCGACCTGCCCATTGTTGCCTCGATCGGCCTCCTGCAGATGATGCTGTTCACTGCGCTCGGCGCCGTGGCCATGACTCACCTGCCTGCCGGTCGCTCTGCGATTTTGAGCTACACCACGCCGATCTGGGTCCTTCCCGCCGCACTTCTGTTGTTCGGCGAGCGGATTGAACGGCGGCGTTGGGTCGGTATCATTTTCGCCGGTCTCGGTGTTCTCTTGTTGCTCAACCCGCACGCGATTGACTGGAGCGACGCGCAGGTCGTCGGCGCCAACGCGATGCTGCTCGCCGCCTCCGCCGCCTGGGCCCTGTGCATCCTGCACCTGCGTTACGGCCGCGCGCCCTCGCCGGCGATCAGGCTCGCGCCTTGGCAAATGCTGCTCGCGGCAATGGTGCTGGCCCCGCTTGCCCGCGCGGTCGAGGGGCCGTTCACCGGCGACGGCACGGGTACGCTCTGGGTCTGTCTCGCCTTCGTCGGCCCGGTCGCCACCGCCTTCTGCTTCTGCGCCGTCAACGCGGCGAGCGCCCGGCTGCCGGCGAGCGCGATGTCGACCCTGATGCTGGCGGTGCCGGTCGCCGGCCTCGCCTTCTCCATGGCGGCCCTGCGCGAGAGCCCAGGCCCGGACCTGATCCTCGGCGCCGCCGCCATCGTGCTCGGCGTCGCGGCGAGCGCCCGCTCCTAACCCCCATACCAAAGAAAGGACCACTTCCATGAAGGCTGTCGGTTTCTACACCTCCTTGCCGATCGACCACGATCAAGCGCTCGTTGATCTCGATCTCCCGACCCCAACGCCGGGGCCACGCGACCTGCTCGTCCGAGTG
>NZ_LABY01000327.1 GCF_001043975.1 Methylobacterium variabile | reverse complement strand
GGTCGTCGCCGGCGACGACCACGGCTGCGTCTCCTCCTCGATGTCGCACCAGAGCGACCTGGCGCTGGCGGCCTGGCACATGCCGGTGATCCACCCAGGCTCGATCGCCGAGTACGAGGCCTTCGGCCTCTGGGGCTTCGCCGCGTCGCGCTTTTCCGGCGCCTGGGTCGGCTTCAAGGCGATCTCGGAGGTGGTGGAAGGAGCGGCCTCGATCGATCTCGCGCCGCTGCCGACCTTCGCGCCGGCCGCCTACACTCCGCCGCCCGGCGGCCTGCACATCCGCTGGCCCGACCTGCCGAGTCTCGCCATCGAGGCCCGCGCCCTGGAGAAGCTCGAAGCCGTGCGGGCCTTCGCCCGGGCCAATCCCCTCGACCGTCTGGTGGTGGCGCCGGAGCGCCCCCGCCTCCTCGTCGTCACCGTCGGCAAGTCTCATGGCGACGCGATGGAGGCGTTCCGGCTCCTCGGCCACGGGCCGGACGCGCTGGCGGCCGCCGGCGTCGCGGTGCTGAAGGTCGGCCTCGTCCATCCGCTCGACGTCGCCGGTCTCTCGGCGGTCGCCGCCGGGGTCGAGACCGTGCTGGTGATCGAGGAGAAGGCGCCGCTGGTCGAGCGCCAGCTGCGCGACGGGCTCTACGACCTGCCGGCCGGGCGGCGCCCGCGCATCCTCGGCAAGCGCGATGCGACCGGCGCGCCCCTGGTGCCGGAGGTGGAGGAGCTGCGCCCGTCGCGCCTGCTCCCGGTCCTGGCCGACCGCCTGCGCGATCTCGGCCGGCCGGTGCGGGTGCCGGACGCGGCGCCCGAGCCCGCCTCCCCCGGCGGCCTGCCGGTGCGCACCCCGTATTTCTGCTCCGGCTGCCCGCACAACACCTCGACCCGGGTGCCCGAGGGCTCGCAGGCCCGGGCCGGGATCGGCTGCCACTTCATGGCGAACTGGATGGAGCGGGACACCACCGGCATCGTGCCGATGGGGGCCGAGGGGGTCGACTGGACCGGGCAGGCGCCGTTCACCCGCCAGGGCCACGTCTTCCAGAATCTCGGCGACGGCACCTACTTCCATTCCGGCCACGCGGCGATCCGGCAGGCGGTCGCGAGCGGCGCCAACATCACCTACAAGATCCTCTACAACGACGCCGTGGCGATGACCGGCGGCCAGCCCGTCGACGGGACCTTGAGCGTGCCGCAGATCACCCGCCTCGTGGCGGCCGAGGGCGCGCGCCGGGTCGTGGTGGTCTCGGACGATCCCGACCGGGTGGCCGCGGCGGCCGCCCGCGATCCCCTCGGGCCCGGCGTGACGCTGCACCACCGCGACGACCTCGACGCCGTGCAGCGGAGCTTGCGCGAGACCCCCGGCGTCACGGTGCTGGTCTACGACCAGACCTGCGCCACCGAGGCGCGCCGGCGGCGCAAGCGGGGCTCAAGCCCGCTTGCCCCGCGGCGCGCGGTCATCAACGACCTCGTCTGCGAGGGCTGCGGCGACTGCCAGGCGAAGTCGAACTGCCTCTCGGTCGTGCCGGTCGAGACCGAGTTCGGCCGCAAGCGCGCGATCGACCAGACCGGCTGCAACAGCGACCTGTCCTGCCTCAAGGGCTTCTGCCCGTCCTTCGTCACCCTCGAGGGCGCGACGCCGCGGCGGCGCCCGGGCGTCGCGGTTCCGGCCGAGACCGTCGCGGCCCGCGCCGCCGCGCTCGCCGAGCCCGCGACGGCGCTCGGACCCGAGCCCTACGAGATCCTGGTCGCCGGCGTCGGCGGCACCGGGGTGGTGACGGTCGGGGCGCTCATCACCATGGCGGCGCATCTCGAGGGGCGCGGCGCCAGCGTGCTCGACTTCATGGGCTTTGCCCAGAAGGGCGGCCAGGTGCTCTCCTTCGTGCGGCTCGCGGCGGAACCCGGCGCCCTCAACCAGGTCCGCATCGACCGCGGCCGCGCCGACGCGGTTCTGGCCTGCGACCTCGTGGTGGCGGCGAGCCGGGACGCCGCCGCGGTGATCGATCCCGCCCGCACCCGCATCGTCGCCAACTCCCACGAGATCCCGACCGGCGCGACCCTGCGCGACCCCTCGGCCCGGATCGACACGCGGATGCTCGAGTCCCTGCTCGCCCGCCGGGTCCGCCCGGGGGCGCTGCGCAGCCTCGACGCCCAGGCGATGGCCGCGCGCCTGATCGGCGACGCCCAGGCGGCCAACGTGCTGCTCCTCGGCTTCGCCTGGCAGTGCGGCCTGGTGCCGGTCTCCCGCGCCGCCCTTGAGCAGGCGGTGACGCTCAACGGCGTCGCGGCCTCGGCCAACCGCCTCGCGCTGGCCTGGGGCCGGCTGCTCGCCGCCGATCCGGTCTTCGTCGAGGCGCATCTCGCCCCGGAGGACGTGCCCGCGCGGGATCTCGGCGCCGTGGTGGTGCGCCGGGCCGCGTACCTGCGCGCCTACCAGGACGAGGCCTACGCCGCGCGCTACCGCGCCCGGGTGGCGGCCGTGCGGGAGCGGGCCGGCGACGACCTCGCCGAAGCGGTCGCCCGCTCGCTGTTCAAGCTGATGGCGATCAAGGACGAGTACGAGGTGGCGCGCCTCCAGTCCGATCCGGCCTTCCATGCCCGCCTCGCGCAGGACTTCGAAGGGCCGGTGCGCCCGACCTTCCACCTCGCGCCGCCGTTCCTCGCCCGGACGCGGCCCGGCGAGGACGAGCCGCGCAAGATCGCCTTCGGGCCCTGGCTGCTGCCGGTCCTGCGCGGCATCGCGGCCCTCAAGGGGCTGCGCGGCCGGCGCCTCGACCCCCTGCGGCTGATCGCGGAGCGGCGGGAGGAGCGGGCGGTGCTGGCGGAGTACGAGGCGCAGGTCGACACCGCCCTCGCCCTCCTCGGCCGGGCCGACCCATCCACCCTGCGCGACCTCCTCGCCGCGCCCCCCCG
>NZ_LABY01000326.1 GCF_001043975.1 Methylobacterium variabile | reverse complement strand
CTGGGCGAGCGCCGGGGCGGTCGCGAGACCGAGCCCGAGGCCGGCCAGGACGAGGGTGGCGGCGGCCTGGTGCGGGCGCGCGGGACGATTCGCGAAGAACATCAGGAGTGGACCCCTCAAACGGCAGGACGTCGGTGGCCGGTGGCGCACGGCCCGCCGAGCGGGTGCGCCGGGTGCGGCGGAGCGCGGCCGAAGGGCTCCGCCCGACCTCCGGGGCGCCTGCTTTCCCCCGGATTGAGGCGAAGGCAAGGCCTTTCAGTCGGTGGCCGAGCGCCCCTTAGCCCATCCCTTCGCCGACCGCGAGGGGGAGGCAGGATTAAAACGGCCTTAACCATGCGCGGGCAGGATGCCCTCTGCGGGAATGTGCGGGCGGGGTGACGGCGGTGGCGGCTCAGGCGACGGTGAGACGAGACGACGCGTCGTTCCCGCTGGCCGCCCAGGCGCTGCCGGGCCGCGATGCGCCGGCGCCCGCGCCCGGCACCACGCAGCCCGACGCGCCGATGGGCCTCGGCGCCCTGCTGGCGGCCGTCGCCGACCGGCATCCCGGCCGCGTCGCCTTCGTGGATCAGGCGAGCAAGCCCGCCTGGTGTGGCCGCCCGGCCATCGCCTGGACCTACGCCGCCGCCCGGGAGATCGTGGCGCGCCTGGCCGAGGGCCTCTCGCTGCTGCGGTTGCCGCCGCGGAGCCCCGTCGGCCTGTGCATGGCCGGCATGGCCGAGGCGCACCTCGCCTTTCTGGCGATCGAGCAGGCCGGCCACGTCCCCTGCCTCCTGCCCGTCACCTGGGACGAGGGACGCCTGCTCCAGGCCGTCGAGGCGGCGCAGATCCTGGCCGTCCTGACCCAGGGCGTGCTCGGCGCCGACCGGCCGGCGGAGCGGCTGTGCCGGGTCGCGGCGCGGTACTTCCCGATGCGCTTCATCGCGGCCTTCGGGCCGCACGTGCCGGACGGCGTCCTCGGCCTCGACCAGGTCGTTCTCGACCACCGGGGCGACGCCGCGGCCCTGGGCGCCGGGCCGGCCCCCGGCCTCGTGACCTTCGCCCTGCCGTGGAGCGCGCCGGCCCGCGCCGGCGGCCCACCGCCCGAGCCCGAGGGGCCGCCCCTGCCGGTGCGGCGCGAGGCCGACGCCCTCACGGCGGCGGCCGCCGCCTTCCTGGTGCCCCTGCGGGTCGAGCCCGGCGAGCGGATCCTCAGCCTGCTGCCGCCGGGCGATCTGAAGGGCCTCGCCACCGGGCTCGCCGCCGCCCTGCTCGCCGGGGCGACGCTCGAATGCCATCCGGTCTTCGATGCCGGCGCCCTCTCGGCCGCTCTCGACCAGCCGATGCCAACCCACCTCGTCGCGCCGGCCTGGATGGAATCGGGCTTCGCCCGCACGACGGTCCCGGGTCGCCTGCGCACCCTCGCCTACGTCCACCGGGCACCCTGCCGCCTCAGCGGCCGCCTGCCGGGACGTCCGGGCGTGGTCGACGTGGTGGCCTTCGACGAGGGCGCGCTGCTGTGCGGCCGGCGCGACGCCCAGGACGTCGGGCTGGTGCTGGCGGCCCCGGAACGGGCCGCCTCGGCCTCGGACCGGGCCGGGCTGATCCAGCTCCGCCGCGATCCGGACGGGCGGCTGAGCTTCCGCGGGCCGGCTTGTGCGGTGCGTGTGTTGCACCGCGGTGTCACCTACGACGAAAATCCGGACGGATGGTGGGCCTCCCGCTTCCGCACCTCGCTCTTCGCCGGCGTCGCCACCGCGGTCACGGAGGTCTGAGACCGCACAAGCAGAATTTCCGGCCGGTCGAGGCCGCTGAAAAAAACATACGAATCAGAGGCTTGCCGGGCGTTCGGCGGGATTGGCCGGGGGGCGTCCGCCGGTCCTGGCCCTGCGTCAGCGGTGAACCTTTGTCGGCGCAAGACGTTACAGCCCCGGTGCCTTCACGAGAGGCGCGCGATCGGCTAACGCTTCATTATGGGTGCGCTGCAAAAAGTTCTCGTCGTCGACGATGGCCACCGCGCCGTCGACCGGGCCCTCTCCGCCGAGCTGGCGGAGCTGGGCTACGCCAGCGTCACCGCCTCCCTCGAGGCGGCCGACGACGTCCTGGCGATGATGCCGCGTCCGGCGGCCGTCCTGCTGCACGTCCCGCCCCGCGACACCGGTGGTGCTTTCCGGATGCTGTCGGAGCGCCTGCGCGAGCAGATGCGCAGTGCCGGCGTTCCGGTGATCGAGGTCGATGCCGCCGGCCAGCAGACCGGCGCGCCGATCGACCTGCAGAGCCGCATCGGCACGCGGGTCCTGAACGAGCCGGAGTTCTGAGGCCCACGCCTGACACCCCTGGGCGCGCCCCGCCGGATGCTGATCGGCGTCTCGGAGGGGCGCGCCATCGGGCCCGCCGTCTCCCCGGGTGCCGGGACTGACGCAATCCATCATGGTCGGGTGCGCGGCAGGACCGGGCCGGCGCGAGCCACCCGCCGCTCACCCCGCCTGCAGCAGCTTCACCGCCGCGTCGCGCTCGAACAGGTAGAGCAGCGCCCGCAGGGCAGCCCCGCGCTCGGACTTGAGGCCCGGATCGCGCTCGACGATCAGGCGGGCGTCGTCCCGCGCCGCCACGATCAGGTCGCCGTCGGCTTCAGGTCGGGCGAGCCGGAAGGCGGCGAGGCCGGACTGGCGCGTGCCCAGCACCTCGCCCTCGCCGCGCAGGCGCAGGTCCTCCTCGGCGATGCGGAAGCCGTCCTCGGTCTCGCGCATCATCTCGAGCCGCGCCCGGGCGACCTGGCCCAGCGGCCCCTTGAACAGGAGCAGGCAGGTCGAGGCGCCCGACCCGCGCCCGACCCGGCCGCGGAGCTGGTGCAGCTGGGCGAGGCCGAAGCGCTCGGCGTGCTCGATCACCATGACGGTGGCCTGCGGCACGTCCACGCCCACCTCCACGACGGTGGTCGAGACCAGGATCTTGGTGTCGCCCTGAACGAAGCGCTCCATCGCCTCGTCCTTGTCCTTGCCGGCCATCTTGCCGTGGACGAGGCCGACCGCGTCGCCGAAGCGCTCGCGCAGGCCCGAGAACCGCTCCTCGGCGGCGGCGAGGTCGACATACTCGGATTCGGCGACGAGCGGGCAGATCCAGTAGACCCGGTCGCCCCTGGCGAGCGCCCGCTCGAGGCCGAGCGTCACCTCCTCGATGCGGTCGGTCGAGACCAGCACCGTCTTGATCGGCTGGCGTCCCGCCGGCTTCTCGTCGAGGACCGAGACCTCCATGTCGCCGAAATAGGTCAGCGCCAGGGTGCGGGGGATCGGCGTCGCGGTCATCACCAGGATGTCGACCGCCGCGCCCTTGGCGCCCAGGGCCAGGCGCTGGTGCACGCCGAAGCGGTGCTGCTCGTCCACCACCGCGAGGCCGAGGTCGTGGAAGGCGACGTCGTCCTGGAACAGGGCGTGGGTGCCGACCACGATGTGGATGGAGCCGTCGGCGAGACCGGCGAGCGTCGTCCGGCGCTCCGCCGCCCGGTCGCGGCCGGTGAGCAGGGCGAGCCGCAGGCCCGCCGCCTCGACCATCGGCCGCAGGCGCTCGGCGTGCTGGCGGGCCAGGATCTCGGTCGGCGCCATCATCGCCGCCTGGCGCCCGGCCTCGATCGCCGAGGCCATCGCCAGCAGCGCCACCGCGGTCTTGCCGGAGCCGACATCGCCCTGGAGCAGGCGCAGCATGCGCCGCTCCGACCCCATGTCGCCGCGGATCTCGGCGAGCGCCCTTGTCTGCGCCCCGGTGAGCCCGAACGGCAGCGACGCCTCGACCCGCCGCGACAGGCTGCCGTCGCCGACATTGGTGCGGCCCGGGGGCCGATGCATCCGGCTGCGCACGAGCGCGAGCGCCAGCTGAGAGGCAAGCAACTCGTCGTAGGCGAGGCGGCGGCGCGCCGGGGTCTTCAGATCCTCCTCGGTCGCGGCGGCCTCCGCCGGCCGGTGCTCGGTGCGCAGCGCGTCGGCGAAGGCGGGCCAGCCCTGGCGGTCGAGCCAGGCCCGGTCCTGCCATTCCGGCAGGATCGGCAGCCGCTCGAGGGCCGCCAGCGCCAGCTTGCCGATCGCCCGCGAGGTCAGGCCTTCCGTGGCGCCGTAGATCGGCTCCACCGCCGGCAGGTCGGCCAGGCCCTTCTCGTCGAGGATGCGCGAGGGGTGGACCATCTGGCGAAAGCCGTCCCACAGCTCGATCCGGCCGGAGACGTAGCGGTGGCTGCCGAGCGGCAGCATCTTCTCGATGCGGGCGCGGGGCAGGTTGAAGAACACCAGGGTGATGTCGCCGGTCTGGTCCTCGACCAGCACCCGGAAGGGCTTGCGGCCCCCCATCGCCTGCGGCGGGCGGTGCGCCACCACGGTCACGCCGAGGGTCACCGGCTCGCCGGGCGGCGCCTCGGCGATCGAGCCGCGCAGCTGCCGGGCGATGCCGCGCTGCGGCAGGTGAAACAGCAGGTCGACCACCCGGGCCGGGCGCTCCGGAGTGCCGACGAGCTTGTCGATCAGCACGGCGACCTTGGGACCGGCCCCCGGCAGCACGGTCGCGGGGGCGAACAGGGGATCGAGCAGGGAGGGACGCAGCGACATCGGGGCGGGGGCGGACGGGAATCGGGGGCTCTATACACCACGGCGTGGCCGGTGCGGGCCCGCGGGTGTCGCATGGCGGGAGGCGCGCCGAGCCCCATATCACCGTGCAGGGTTTCGCACCTGCGCCCCGGGCGGTAAAGCCGCACCGGACCAGCCCGAGGATTTGTCTCGCGATGACCGGCACCACCCGCACCAGCGCCGACCTCGATCCGCGCCGCCGCCGCACCCTCTACCGCTCCTGGCACCGGGGCATCCGCGAGATGGACCTGATCATGGGCCGCTTCGCCGACGCCGAGATCGGCACCCTGACGGAGGAGGAGCTCGACGATTTCGAGCTGTTGATCGAGGTGCCCGATCGCGACCTCTTCCGCTGGATCACCGACGAGGCCGAGACGCCGTCGAACTACGACACGCCGGTCTATCGCCGGCTGAAGGCGTTCCACCAGCACGGGGCGCCGGTGGACCTGTGAGGCGGTCCTGACAGATGCGGGGCTCCGAGGTGAAGCGCGGAATTTCTCCTCTCCCCGCGGACGGGGAGAGGGCTGCGACGACCTTGTCGTCGGCGCAGCGAGCCCGCAGGGCGAGGGTGAGGGGGCGGTGTCGGAGGAGCCTCGTCCGGATACGCCCCCTCACCCTCGCTCCGGCTTCGCCTCCGCTCGCTGTGCTCCCTGAACGGCAGCACAGCCCTCTCCCCGCCCGCGGGGAGAGG
>NZ_LABY01000325.1 GCF_001043975.1 Methylobacterium variabile | reverse complement strand
TCATACCCTCGCGCCTTCGCATCGACACGTCGATGCGAATGAGTCCGGCGCATCAGCGCCGGCGCCCGTTCGGGCTTGCCTTGCGCCTCCGAACGGGTCCGTTCGAAGGCGCGGCGGTATCAGGCGCCGAAGCCGCCGTCGATCGTGTGCATCGCCCCGGTCACGAAGCTCGCCTCCGGCCCGGCCAGCCAGGTCACCAGTCCCGCCACGTCTTCCGGCCGCCCGTGGCGCTTGAGGGCCATGACGGCGTGCTGGATGTCCTTCATCGGCCCGTCCGCCGGGTTCATGTCGGTGTCGATCGGACCGGGCTGCACGACGTTCACCGTGATCCCGCGCGGCCCGAAATCCCGCGCGAGCCCCCGCGCCATCCCCTGCAAGGCCGACTTGCTCATCGCGTAGGCCGACAGGCCGGGAAACGGGATCCGATCCCCGTTGACGGAGCCGATCACGATGATCCGCCCGCCCTCCGGCATGCGCCGCGCCGCCTCGACCGCGGCGTGGTAGGGCGCGTTCACGTTGATCCGGATCAGCCGGTCCACGTCGTCCGGATCCTGCTCCAGCGGGTCGCCGAACGCCCCCACCCCCGCATTCACCACCAGAACGTCCAGGGGCCCGCTCTCGCGCACCCGCGCGATCACCGCGTCGCGATCCGCGCTGTCGGTCATCGCCGCGGTGGCGCCCGTCTCCCTCGCCAGCTGCTCCGCCGCGTCGCGCGAGCCCGCATACGTGAAGGTCACGGCCGCGCCCTCGGTCGCGAAGCGGCGCACGATCGCCGCCCCGATCCCCCGGCTCCCGCCGAGCACGAGAACGGACTTACCCTGAAAACCGGCCATCGGCTCCTCCTTGAGGCTTAAGTTAGTGCGCACTACATAAATCAGGCAACCGACCGGTCAAGACATTTTTGTATCGATGCCTACAAAATTAGCGCGCCCTCGCGGCCGTCCCCGCCGCTTCGACCCTGATCAGGCCATCGCCACCGCCCAGTGCCTGTTCCACGCCCGCGGCTACGACGCCGTCAGCGTCGCCGACCTCACCGAGGCACTCGGCATCAACCCTCCCAGCTTCTACGCCGCCTTCGGCAGCAAGGCCGGCCTCTACGCCCGCACCCTCGGCCACTACACCGAGACCAAGGGCGTCCCGCTGGCCGAACTCCTGCGCCCCAGTCGCCCCGTGGCCGAGGCCCTCGCCGCCGTGCTGGAGGAAGCGGCTCGCCGCTACGGTGCCGATCCGTCGGCCGCCGGTTGCCTCGCCATCGAGGGCACCCGCTGCAACGACCCGGCGGCACGGGACGTCGCCCGCGCCCTCACCGCGGCGGCCGAGGACACCATTCGCCGCTTCGTCGCAGCCACCCACCCAGAGGCGGCCGGACGCCTGTCCGACTACGTCGTGACCATGATGGTCGGCCTCTCCACCATGGCCCGCGAGGGCCACGGCCCGGAGCGCCTGCTTGCCACGGCCCGGTTCGCGGGTCTCGTCCTCGCGCACGCGATCCCCGCCGAAGCGCCTCGCTGAGCAGGGCTTCGCTGGCTGCGCGAGGAGTCATACCCTCGCGCCTTCGCATCGACACGTCGATGCGAAGGCGTCCGGCGCATCAGCGCCGGCGCCCGTTCGGGCTTGCCTTGCGCCTCCAAACGGGTCCGTTCGAAGGCGCTGCGGTAT
>NZ_LABY01000324.1 GCF_001043975.1 Methylobacterium variabile | reverse complement strand
GCGCCGACGCCCGTTCGGGCTTGCCTTGCGCCTCCGAACGGGTCCGTTCGAAGGCGCGGCGGTATGATACGATGTCCTGACCTGATCGTCCGGACATCGTATCACCAGCCAGCGACCGCGCAGCGATCGCCTGCCGCGATCGGCCGGCAATCGGATGACGTCGTCGAGGCGGCCGCCCGCGGCGATCAGGGGCTGGCGGCGTGCGGCCGGCGCCTCACGCCGCCGTCTTGTCGCCCGTCTCCTCGCGGGTGTGCTCGGCGAACTGGGCGATCGGTCCGGGACGGCCCAGGAGGTAGCCCTGGGCCTCGTGGCAGGCCTCGGCGTCCAGGAAGGCGAGCTCGGCGCTGGTCTCGACCCCCTCGGCCAGGACCGGCAGGCCCAGGCCCCGCCCGAGGCCCAGCACCGCCCGCATGATCGCGGCGGTCTCCCGGTTGACGTCGACGGCGCGGATGAACGAGCGGTCGATCTTGATCTTGTCGAACGGGAAGGCGCGCAGGTTCGACAGCGACGAGTAGCCGGTGCCGAAATCGTCCATCGCGATGCGCACCCCCAGCGCCTTGATCCGCCGCAGCGTCGCCAGCGCCCGGACCGGGTCGCGCACCAGCGCCGTCTCGGTGATCTCGAGCTCGAGGCGGGCCGGCGCGAGGCCGGTGGTGAACAGGATCTCGTGGATCAGCTCGGCGAAGCCGGGGGCGTGGAGCTGGACCGCCGAGACGTTGACGGCGATGCGCAGCTTCCTGTCCCAGGAGGCGGCCTCGCGGCAGGTCTCGCGCAGCACCCACTCGCCGATGCCCAGGATGCTGCCGGTCTCCTCGGCGATCGGGATGAAGCGGTCCGGGGGCACGTTGCCCCGCTCCGGGTGCTGCCAGCGCAGGAGCGCCTCGAACCCGACGATCGTGCCGCTGCCGACCGCCATCTGCGGCTGGTAGACGACCCGCAGCTCGCCCCGCTCGGCGGCGTGGCGCAGATCGTGCTCGAGGGAGCGCCGGTCGCGGATCTGCGCGGCGAGGACCGATTCGAAGAACCGGTGCGTGCCGCGCCCGTGATTCTTGGCGGCGTAGAGCGCGGCGTCGGCATGGTTGAGCAGCGTCTGCGCGTCGTCGGCGTCGGTCGGGCACAGGGCGATGCCGATGCTGGTCGCCAGGATCGGCCCGCCCCCCGCCCGTCCGTTGCCCTCGCGGATGACCCGCAGGACCTCCTCGGCGAGGCGCCCGACCTCCTCCCGCCGCTCGACGTCGGGCATCAGGACGGCGAACTCGTCGCCGCCGAGGCGCGCCATCATCTGGCGCGGTCCCAGCACCGGCGAGACCCAGCGCGCCAGCGCCTGCAGGAGCGCGTCGCCCATGGCGTGGCCGTAGAGGTCGTTGACGTCCTTGAACCGGTCGAGGTCGAGGCAGAGCACCGCCACCAGCCTTCCGCTGGCCCGCGCCAGGGCGATCTCCTCGTCGAGGCGGGCGCGGAAGCTCGCCCGGTTCGGCAGGCCGGTCAGGGCATCGTGATGGGCCAGGAACTGGATGTCCCGCTCGGCCTGGCGCCGGGCCCGCAGGTCGCGGAACGCCACCGCGTGGCAGGGCCGGCTGCCGAGCGGCCGGCGGATCACGTCGACCGGCAGCACCTCGCCGTCCGCTCCCGCGAGCTCCGCCTCGACGATCTCGCCGTGCGGGCCGGCATCGAGGCGCGACACCACCGCCTCCGGCAGGATCTCGGTGATCGGCCGGCCGATCAGCGTTGCGGGCGCCCGGCCGATCAGCTCGGCGAGGCTGGTGTTGACGGTCACGATGCGCCGTCCCTCGCAGACCGCGATGCCCTCGACCGCGGCGTCGGCGAGGCTGTGGATCAGCTCCTGCGCCTCGCGCCGGCGCCGGGCCCGTCCGTCCAGGCTCAGGCCCGTGAAGGCGAGGACGAGGAGCGTCAGGCTGGCGAAGCCGAGGGAGGCGGCGAGCTGGCCGTCGAGGGCCGCGGGGGCGAGCCCGCCGCCGGCCGCGACGAGGCAGACGGCGTGCGGCACCATCACGGCGGCCGACAGGACCACGGCGCCGGCCGTGCGGGCCGCCGGGCTCTCCCGCAGGCTCAGGGCCAGGGCGAGGCCGGCCAAGGCGGCGCCGGCCGCGGCGGAGAGGCACAGCCCGGCGAGCCAGGCCGGCCCGCCGGCCGACGGCAGGCTCGCCGACACCGCGGCGCCGACCGCGGCGAGGCCGAGGCCGATCACCCCGCCACCGAGCCCGGGCGCGATGCGGCGCGGCGCCGAGACCGCCGCCCGCGCGCCGCCGCCGACGGCGAGGGTCATGACGAGGAGGCCGAGCAGCAGGGGCTCGCTGTGACGGAACAGGTCGGAATCGGGGCGGACCGCGAGCTGCGCGATGACCTGGCTCGCCCACAGCCCGACCCCCCCGGCGATCGCGGCGGCCGACAGCCAGATCCCGCGGCTGCTGCCGGCGGTGCCGCGGGCGTGATGGAGCAGGTCGATCGTGGTGACCGACGCGAGCACGGCGATCAGCAGCGACAGGCCGAGGAGCTGCCCGTCATGCAGGGCGACCAGGGTTTCGGCTGTCAGCAGCATGGAAGTTCGTCCGGCCTCGGCTTCGCCCACGGTGAAGGGACGCCGGTTGCGAAGCGGTAAAGCACTCGCGCGCAATCAGCCGATCAGGCGCGAACAGCACGAAATCGATGCCGATAAGCGGGCCCCGACCGGAAGTGTCCGGCCAGTCGAGCTCATCGCTGCCCGGGCAGGAGGTTTTTCTCATCCTGCCGCGCGGCGGCGTTGACGCAGGGGAGCGGCGCGCCGGCTGCGCGGGCAGGAGGCCGGGATCCTTCAGGCCTCGCGCCTCGCCATCGGGATGTCAGGGGCGAGGCGCGGGTTCGCGGGCCCGGACTGTCGGCCCCGGCGCCGGCTCGTCCTGGCCTTCGACCGAGGCCGTTCGGGCGTGCCGCTGCGTCAGGTCTCGTCGAGCCGCAGCCGCGTGATCGCGCAGCCGCGCCCCACGATCTCGGCCGGGGTGAGGTCCGGGAAGAGTCCGGCGTAGCGGCGGACCAGGGCCGCCGCCAGGGCGTCGGCGTCGCGGATCGCCGGCAGCGAGTCGGCGAACAGGTCCGGCGTCACCGCCGCCACCGGCACGCCCTGGCGCACCTCCGTGCACAGGCCCCGGCGAGATTGGCTCGGGTCGAGGACCGGGAGCTCCTCCGGCCCGCCGGGCCGGCGCCGGCCCGGCCGGAGGATCGGCAGCAGGGCGTAGCGCGCCCCGGCGCGGTTGATCGTGCGCTCCAGGTTGAAGTGGACGAGGTCGCGGCCGATCCCCGCGAGGCCCTCGAAGTCCTGCCGGTGCAGGCGGATCAGCGCGTCGACGCCGAGGGCGGCGGCGAGGTCGGCCACCGCCACGACGCGCGTCCGGCCGCCCTCCGCCACCGCGACGTGGCGGCTGTTCGAGATCGGCAGAGGCATGGGGCGGCCTACCGGAACGGCGGCTCGTCGAAGCTGCGCAGCTTGCGCGAGTGCAGGCCGTGGCGGTTGCTGCGCAGGGCGTCGAGGGTCGCGAGCCCGATCAAGAGGTGCTCGCCCACCGCCCGCTCGTAGAAGGCGTTGGCGGCGCCCGGGAGCTTGATCTCGCCGTGCAGCGGCTTGTCGGAGACGCAGAGCAGCGTGCCGTAGGGCACTCGCAGCCGGTAGCCCTGCGCCGCGATGGTGCCGCTCTCCATGTCGACGCCGATCGCCCGCGAGAGGTTGATGCGCCGCCGCTCCTGCGACCAGCGCAGCTCCCAGTTGCGGTCGTCGTAGGTGACGACCGTGCCGGTACGCAGGCGCTGCTTCAGGGCCTCCGCCCGCTCGCCGGTGACGCTGGCGGCGGCCTCCTGGAGCGCCACCTGGACCTCGGCGAGCGCCGGGATCGGCACGTCCGGCGGCACCAGCTCGTCGAGGATCCGGTCGCGACGCAGGTAGCCGTGGGCCAGCACGTAGTCGCCGATGGTCTGCGACTGGCGCAGGCCCCCGCAATGGCCGACCATCAGCCAGCAATGCGGCCGCAGCACCGCCAGGTGGTCGGTGATGGTCTTGGCGTTGGACGGGCCGACCCCGATGTTGACGAGGCTGGTTCCCTGCCCGTCGCGGGCGACGAGATGGTAGGCCGGCATCTGGAACCGGTGCCAGGGCGAGGCGGCGATGAGCGCCTCGGCCGAGGCGCCGGCCGCCTCCCCGGCCTCGACCGCGACGCCGCCGGGCAGCACCAGACGGGCGTAGCGCTCGGGCTCGGCGGCGAGGGCCTTGAGGCCGACCCGCACGAACTGGTCGACGTAGCGGTGGTAGTTGGTGAGCAGGATCCAGGGCTGGATCTGGCGCCAGTCGGCCCCGGTATAGTGCACGAGGCGGCGCAGGGAGTAGTCGACCCGCGGGCCGTCGAACAGGGCCAGCGGCCGGATCTCGTCGCCGGGATCGAGCCACAGCCCGTCGGCGATCTCGTCGCCGACGCTCGACAGCATCGGGGTCGGGAAATAGCGCGCGAGGTCGCTCGAGGTCACGCCGCGGGCGAGCTCGGCCCCGGGCTCGACCACGTAGGGATACGGGATCTCCTGGGCGCTCAGGCCGACCTCGATGGTCGCGCCGTAATCCTGCACCAGCGGCCGCAGCTGCTCCAGCAGGTAGGCGCGGAAATGCGCCGGCTGGGTCAGGGTAGTGGCGTAGACGCCCGGGCCCTGGAACTTCCCGGTGGCGCGGGTGATCCGCGGCATCGGGCCGGTCGGCCGGTAGGTCAGGCGCAGCTCGGGGTAGCGGAAGGTCAGCCGTTCGGAGGCGTCCGGGGGCACGCCCTCGCCGAGGAAGCGGGACAGCGCGTCCCGCAGGCTCCCGGTGGCGGCGGCGTGCAGGGCCGCCAGGCGATCGACCGCCGTCTCGGGGTCGGCCACCGTCTCCATCGGTCTCAACTCGTCGGCGAACACGATCGGTCGGTCTCCCTGATGCCGCGTGGACCAGCCTATACCGGGCGGAGCGGCGGGGCGACCCGGATCCCGCGCGACCGACGAGGTGACGCATGAGCGAGGCGGATGCGGCGGAGGAGTTCGGTCCGCCCCAGGGCGCGGAGTTCGGCCCGCGGCCCGGCGAGGAGGCGGTCGCGCTGCCGGCGGCCTACGACGCCGGGCTGTACTTCGTCGGCCGGGTCCGCACGCCCTGGACGCGGCGGGAGGAGTGCCCGCGCAACGCGGCGCAGTCGGACGCGGTCTGCACCCTCGAGGTCGCGCCGCCTTTCGTCCCGGCCCTGCGGAGCCTTACGGGCACCACGCACCTGATCGTCCTCTACTGGATGGACCGGGCGCCCCGGAACCTCGTGGCGCAGCAGCCCCGCCACGCGCCCGAGCCCCGGGGCACCTTCGCCCTGCGCTCGCCGGCCCGCCCGAACCCGATCGCGGTCTCGGTGGTGGAACTCCTCGGCATCGAGGACGGTCGCGTGCGGGTGCGCGGGCTCGACTGCCTCGACGGCACGCCGCTCCTCGACATCAAGCCCTACTTCGCCTCGACCGATGCGCGGCCCCAGGCCCGGGTCGGCTGGCGCGAGGCCGACGCGGCCTGCGAGACTGACGCGCCCCACGGGGCCGACGCGACCGGCGACGAGGTCAGCGGCCGCGCAGGCGGGCGAGCCGCGCCTTGAGCCAGTCCCTGGCGGCGTGCCGGCGCCGGGCCCGGGCGGCGAGCCGCGCGGCCGGGGGGCCGCCAGGCGGCGAGACCACGATCTCGGCGATGCGGGTGCGCTCGGGATAGAGGTCGTCCAGTACCGCGCTCGCGAGCGTCGCCGAATCGAGCCGGTCGGCGAAGCGGGCCTCGTGCAGCGCCCGCACGATCTCGGCCTCGAGCAGCACGCCCGGGGCGAGGTGGCGCAGGTCCTCGTCGTAGGCGGTCTTGAGCAGCGTCGCGGTGCCGCCGCAGACCAGGGCGAGGCTCGCCGCGACCACGCGCCCGTCGAGGCGCAGGAGGTCGGCCCGGGCGGTCGCCGGCCCGTCGCCGGGGCGGAACAGGGTCCGGGCGAAGCCGGCGGTCTCCGCCCGGCAGGCGAGCGCGGTGCCGGCCCGCCCCTTCCAGCCGCTCGCCTCGAGGGCGAGGAAGGCCTCGACCGCGCCGGCGAGGTCCCCGTCCGGCCCGACGGCCTCGACCGCGACGGTGCCGGCCTCCTCCAGGCGCCGACGGCGCCGGCGCAGGTCCTTGAGCCGGCCCTTGTGCGGGTGCTCGCCGAGGAAGGCCGCGTGGCTCGCCCGGCGGTCGAGCACCGGGCGCAGGAAGCCCGAGACCTCCGCCACGTCCCAGCCGCCGCCGGTCAGCGTGCCGAGGAGCGCCGGCCCGACCAAACCGTCCGCCGGCAGGAGCGGCCACCACCACGGGCAGCCGAGGGCCCGCAGTCCGCCGGCCAGGGCCGCGAGCGCCGGGGCGCCGTCCGGCCCCGCCGCCACCAGGGGCGCCGTCACGGTGAGGTAGGGCGAGGCGAAGGGCCGGGCGACGCGCCCGAGACCGAAGGGCCCGCGCCCGGTCCGGAACGGCAGCAGCGCCAGGATCTCCGGCCCGCGGCGCACCGCCAGGCAGGGCAGGTCCGCCGGCGCCAGGCCGTGGTCGCGGTGCGCCTCCATTACCCGCCGGGAATAGTCGGGCGTCGGCCCGGCCGCGCGGGCGACCAGGGCGTCCCAGGCAGCGGGCTCCCGGCTCAGGCCCGCGAGGGTCGTGACCTCGCAGGCCACGTCCGCGGCGACGGTCGGAAGGGGGATCGCGTGGGCGTTCATCGGGCGAAGGCCGAGGTGGCGAGGCCGAGGCGGCGATGGGCGAGGAGCGCCAGCACCCCTCCCCGCCCCGCGGTGACGAGGGCGGCGGCCAGGGCCGCCCCGGCGATTCCGAGGAGCGGCACCAGCGCCAGGGTGAGGACGACCGCCGCCGCCAGGAGCGCGACCGTGACGGCGGCGCAGGCGCGCTCGGCGCCCAGCATGGTCAGGAGGTCCTCTGCCGGGCCGCAGGCGGCGGCGAGGCCGTGGCCGGCGACGAGCAGGGCAAGCAGCGGCAGGGCGGCGCGGAACTCCGGCCCGAACAGCCCGAGCAGCAGCGGCCCGGCCGCCACCACGGCGAGGCCGGTCGCCAGCGTGGCGAGGAGCGTCAGGCGCGACCAGCGCCGCACCAGGGCCTCGAGCCCGGCCCGGTCGCCCCGCGCCTGCGCCTCGGCGAAACGCTGGGCGGTGACCGAGGAGGCGGCGTATTGGACGAAGACCACGAATTGCAGCAGGCGCGTCGCCGCGAAGTAGGCGCCGACCTCCTCCGGCGGCAGCAGGAAGCCGAGCACCAGGACGTCGACGAAGTTGAAGCCGGACCCGGCGAGGTCGATCAGCGCCATCGGCAGCGACGCTCTCAGCCAGTCGCCGTACGGATAGAGCGCCCGGCCCGGCGAGCGCTCGGCCCGGAGCCGCCGGGCGAGGATCGCGGCCTGGAGCGCCAGCGACAGGGCGGTGGCGGCGAGCGTGCAGGCGACGGCGACCGAGGCCTGCGCGGGCGCGCCGAAGCCGACGGCCGCGAGCATCAGCGCCATGATCAGGCCCTGGCGCAGCAGGTAGGGCGGCGCCACGGCGAGCAGCGTCCAGTTGCGGCCCCGGGCCACGCCCTCGCAGAAATCCTGGAGGGCGAAGAGCGGCAGCACCAGGGCGGCGACGAGGGCCGGCGCCGCGTAGGGCGTCGCGACGAGATCCGGCAGGAGCCAGATCGCGGCGGCCCCGATGCCCGCCAACGCGGCCGCGGCGGCGAGCGTGAACACCGCCCCGAAGGCGAGGAAGCCGCGGGCCGGCCCGTGCGCCCCTTGCGCCCGGTAGGTCGGCAGGAACCGGCAGGCCGCCTGGGACAGGCCCCAGGTCGAGGCGTGGCCGAGGAGCGCGGTCCAGACCCAGATCGTGGCGAAGACGCCGTACTCCGCGCCGCCCATCAGGCGCGCCATCAGCACCTGGGCCACGAAGGCGCAGGCCGCCGACGCGATCCGCACGCCGAACACCGCGAGCGCCGTGCCGGCGCCGCCGCCCGCCTCCGCCTCGCCGAGAGAAGCCCCGGCCGCCATCCCGCTTCTCCGCATCCCGCGCCGCCCTTCTCGATAGCGGGCCGGGCTTGCGGGGCGGTTAAGTGGATCGGGCGAAAACGACGACGGCCGGATCCCGGCGGACCGGCCGGGCCGGCGTCACGGGCGGGCTGAGGATCCCCCGCGGGCCCTCACGGCTCCCCGGCGGGCGCCGCCGGCGCTTCGCTGTCGGCGCGCGGCTCGGCGTTGGCCACCGCCGTGGTGGCGAGCACCGGCTCGAGGCGGCGGGCCAGCTCCTGGCCGAGGTGGCGGGTGTAGGGCCCGGTGAAGTAGCGGCCGCCGGCGCCGCGGCCGTCGAGGTGGTCGCGGGCCTTGGTCATCGCGTCGACCTCCGGCCGGCACAGGAAGCCGATCACGCTGGCCGCCTCGTACCAGCGCCCGGCCCGGGCATGGGCGAGCGCCGCCGGGTTGTTGCCGATGGTCTCGGCGAAGCAGTCCGTGGCGGCCTGCTCGAGGGGGGCGAGCACCGCGCGCCGGTGCTCCGCGCGCGGGACCGGCGCGGCCGCGGCCGGATGGGCCGCGGCGGCCAGTTCCACCGCCGCGAGGGTGCAGATCGCGCCGTAAAGCAGAGCTCTCATCATCCGGGCCTCGGCCGAATCAACCGCCTGTTCCCGGCAAGCCTCGTGCCGATCATGGGCGGATCTGCGGCGAAACCCGGAAGAAAAGCGGGTTTTCCGGCGCGGCGGGTTATCTCCGCGAAGCTTGGCCGGGCAGGCTCGGGCCCGGCGTGCCGGTCAGCCCCGGCGCTCGGCGTTCCAGCGGCCCTTGCAGCTGGTCGAGCCGGAGGTGGTCCAGCTGCCGTTGCCGGCGCCGGCACCGAGCCGGCCGACCACCTGGGCGGCGGCGTCGCCCCGGCTGATCGTCGCCCGCACGGCGCCGCTCGGTTGCACCCGGCCCGAGACGGTGAAGTCGCTGCCGCCGGCGTAGCGGGCCTGGCCGTTCTCGATGATCACGCCGTAGCGGTAGGCGCGGTCGCAGGAGCCGCTCTCGGTGATGACCTCGACGCTCCAGGTGCCGTCGAAGCGGTTCGACGCCTTGGCGCCGCCCTTGGCGGCCAGCACGGGCGCGGCGGCGCCGGCCAGACAAAAACCCGCCGCGAGGGCGGACACGATCAGCCTCATGGTCCTCGTTTCCCGGTTCGGTCTCGCGACAAACTCGGCAGCGCGGGCTTGGTTGCCGCAGTGCAGCGGTTCCCCGTCGCGATCCTTCGGCAACCGCCCCTAGACCGGGGCGGCGGATGGGACCGGTTCCGCCGCCAGCGCCGCTGCGCGCCGCAGGTCGTCGACGAAGCCCGCATAGGCGTCCCCCCGCGCCTCGTCGGGCAGGCGCAGCAGGTAGGACGGGTGGACGGTGACGAAGCCCCGGTACGGTTTCCCGCCGAGGTCGGACGGGCCGCGGGCGCGGGTGATCGGAACCTGGCGGCGGGTCAGCGCCAGCACGGCGGTGGCGCCGAGGGCGACGACGAGGCGCGGGGCCACGAAGGCGAGCTCGCGGTCGAGCCACCAGCGGTAATGCGCCACCTCGCCGGCGGTCGGCTTCTGGTGGATGCGCCGCTTGCCCCGTGCCTCGAACTTGAAGTGCTTGACCGCATTGGTGAGGTAGGACTGCTCGCGGTCGATCCCGGCCTCCCGCAAGGCGGCCGACAGGAGCCGACCCGCCGGGCCGACGAAGGGCCGCCCCTGCAGGTCCTCCTGGTCGCCCGGCTGCTCGCCCACGAAGGCGATCCTCGCGCCGAGCGGACCCTCGCCCAGCACCGCCTGCGTCGCCCCCGGCACCAGGGGCTCGGAGGCGCGGATGATCGCGTTCAGCGCGTCGAGCGAGGCGGGCTCCTGCGCCACCATGGCGGCCAGCGCCCGGGCGGGCACGCGCTTGACCGGCGCCTCGGGCGCGCGCTCGATCATCCGGCCGACCCGCATCCCGGCCTCGCGCACCAGGCCAGGGATCGCCGCCGTCTCGGGCAGATTGTGCCAGTACTTCTTCGGCATCTCGGCCCGCATCGCCGCCAGGTTGGTGCGGGCGGGGTTGAAGGTGCTGGCATAGTAGCCGGTCCACCCGGCCTCGAAGGCGTCGTGCTCCGGCACGTCCTCGCGCCGGCCGGGCGGTCCGAAGCGCAAGCGCGCCCCATCCCAGTGGGCCGAGCCGTCCGGCGTCAGGATCGACCAGTCGAAGGAGGGAAAGCGGGCGGCGAAGAACGGCGCGGCTTCCGCCAGGATGTGGTGCTCGGGCTCGAACCAGGCCGCGAAGCGCTCCCGCCCGCTCGTCGTCGCCCCGGCCCGGCGGAATCGCAGGAAGGCGTGCATCTTGTGCAGGTCGCGGCCCACCGCCTTGCGCATCAGGGCCAGGCGATGGACCAGCGGGTCGCTCGCCACCTCGGCGAGGTGGCGCTCCCCTCCCGCGACGCGCCCGACCAGGCGGTGGAGCAGGCCGTAGCGCTCCGGGTCGCGGTGCATGACGACGGGCGGCACGAGGGCCGCCACCGCCCGCGGCAGGGCGAGGGCCGGCGCGGCGCCGCCGGGCGGGGGCTCGTCCGGGAACAGCGACGGGGCGTCGCCCTCGACCCAGGCCACCGCCTCCGGCGCCACGCCGTCGTGGACGAGGCGCCGGACCGCCTCGCGGAACCCCTCGAGGTCGGCGCCGGGCCGCAGGCGGATCGTGCGGGCGGCGCTCATCTAGAAGAGGCTCAGCTGGCGCGGCGGCTCGGCGAGGCGCGCCCGCAGGTCGAGCCGGTCGGTGAGCCGCGTCGGCGCGTAGTCGGCGGCGACCAGGAACGGCCGGGCGCGCTTGAGCCCAGAGGTCAGGCGCGCCACGTCGTCGAGCCGCAGGGTGGCGTGGCGCCGCGCCGCCACGATCTTGTCCACCGCCCGCACGCCGAGGCCCGGCACCCGCAGGAGCATCTCCCGGTCGGCCCGGTTGACGTCGACGGGGAAGCGGTCGCGGTTGCGCAGGGCCCAGGCGAGCTTGGGGTCGACGTCGAGGGCGAGCATGCCGGATTCGGTCGCCCCCGCGACGTCGTCGGGCGAGAAGGCGTAGTACCGCATCAGCCAGTCGGCCTGGTACAGCCGGTGCTCGCGCTGGAGCGGCGGGGACTTGCTCGGCAGGATCGAGGCGGCGTCGGGAATCGGGCTGAAGGCCGAGTAGTAGATCCGCTTCAGGCCGTAATGATCGTACAGGCGGGCGCTGGTGCGGATCAGCGACTCGTCGGTGCTGGCATCGGCCCCGACGATCACCTGGGTCGACTGGCCGGCAGGGGCGAAGCGGCGCCTCTCCTCCTTGGCCTGCAGGATGCGCTCGCCCATCTGCCCCATCGCGGTCTGGATCGCGGCGCCGTCCTTCTCCGGCGCCAGCCGCTCCAGGCTCGCCTCGGTCGGCAGCTCGAGGTTGATCGAGAGCCGGTCGGCGTAGAGGCCGGCCTGCTCGATCAGCCACGGGCTCGCCTCCGGGATGGTCTTCAGGTGGATGTAGCCGCGAAAGCCGTGGCGCTGGCGCAAGGCTTTCGCCACCCGGATCAGCTGCTCCATCGTGTGGTCGGGCGAGCGGATGATGCCGGAGGAGAGAAAAAGCCCCTCGATGTAGTTGCGCTTGTAGAACTCGACGGTCAGCGTCACGACCTCGTCGACCGAGAACTTCGCCCGCCGCACGTTCGAGGAGCGCCGGTTGACGCAGTAGGCGCAGTCGAACAGGCAGTAGTTGGTGAGCAGGATCTTGAGCAGCGAGACGCAGCGCCCGTCCGGCGTGTAGGCGTGGCAGATGCCGGCCCCGGTGGTGGAGCCGAGCCCGCCGGCCTCGGCCTTGCGCTTCGGCGCCCCGGACGAGGCGCAGGAGGCGTCGTACTTCGCCGCGTCGGCGAGGATCGTGAGCTTCTTCGTCAGGGCGTCGTCCATGGCGGCACCCTGTCCGTTGTTCTTGTTTCGTTCAAGCCGGAAGGCGGCGCGTCCCCGTGGTCGAAAGCCGCATCAGCCGCGCCCGGCCGGGAACCACTCGACGAGGCTCCCGTTATCCGGCTGATTGGAGTTCTTCTAATTCGCAAGGAGACGCAGCATGGCGACGAACCCGTCCGCGAACTGCCGGAGCTGCCGCTACTACGACGACCACAAGCTCAACGGCGCCGCCGCGCAGGGTGAGGAAGGCCTGTGCCGCTTCAACCCGCCGGTGAGCCAGCCGGAGCCGCAGGGCCACGGCCTGTGGCCGGTGGTCTCGGCCCAGGATTGGTGCGGCCACTTCTCGCCGGAGATGATGGCGGGCGAGTAGGCTGGCCGAGCGCAGGAATTCCGGAGGGCCGGCCCGCAGGGGCCGGCCCTTTCGCGTTGGCGGACCGAGGCGATCCGCCGGCACGGCGGCGGCGGCCGTTGCAGCCCCCCAGTATCGGAACCCTGCCACACCGGACACGTTGCGCAGGCTCCCGAACACCAGACGGATGGTTGCCGATGCCGGACGATGTCACCGCCCTCTCGCGCCGCAGCCTGATGATGGCCGGCGGCGCCACCCTGGTCGGCCTCGGCAGCGCGGCGGCGCAAGGGGCGGCCGGGCAAGGGACGCCCGGACCCGAGCGGCCGGTCGATACCGGCAAGGTCGAGAACGGGAAGGTGACGTTTCCGAACTGGCGCGGTCCCTCCGACCGCCCGGCGCCGCCCCCGCCGGCGCCCCTGCCGCCCGGTGAGAGGGTCGGCTTCGCCATCGTGGGCCTCGGCCGGCTGTCGCTGGAGGAGATCCTTCCGGCCTTCGGCGAGTGCCGCAAGGCGAAGGCGGTGGCCCTGATGTCAGGCTCGCCCGACAAGGCCAAGGCGGTGGCGGCGCAGTACGGCATCAAGCCGGAGGCTGTCTACGGCTACGACGGTTGGGACGCGCTCGCGCGCAATCCGGACGTGAAGGCGGTCTACATCGTCACCCCGAACGCCGTGCACCGCGACCAGGTGATCGCCGCCGCCGGAGCCGGCAAGCACGTGCTGTGCGAGAAGCCGATGGCGGCCTCGGCGGCGGAGGCGCGGGCGATGATCGATGCCTGCGCCCAGGCGAAGGTCAAGCTGATGATCGCCTATCGCTGCCAGTACGAGCCCCACAACCGCGAGGTCGTGCGCCTGGTGCGCAGCGCCAAGTACGGCAAGGTCAAGCTGATCGAGGCGACGAACACCCAGACCATGAGCCTGCCCGAGCAGTGGCGCCTGAAGCAGGCGCTCGCCGGCGGCGGCGCGCTGCCGGATATCGGGATCTACTGCCTCAACGGGGTGCGGACGCTCCTCGGCGAGGAGCCGGTCTCGGTCCAGGCGCAGATCCACTCGCCGGACGATCCCCTCTTCCGCGAGGTCGAGGAGACGGTGGCCTTCACCCTGCGCTTCCCCTCCGGCGCGCTCGCCCTCTGCTCCACCAGCTACGGCGCCCACGAGACCCGGTACTTGAGCGTCCAGGCCGAGGGCGGCGCGATCCAGCTTCAGAACGCCTTCGCGTACGAGGGCCAGCGCCTGTTCGTGAGCCACCGCGAGGGCAAGGCCGAGGCCCGGGAGGAGCGGGTGCTCGGCGCCAAGAACCAGTTCGCCCTCGAGATCGACCACATGGCGACCTGCATCCTGGAGAACCGCACCCCCCGCACCCCGGGCGAGGAGGGCCTTCAGGACCAGATCCTGATGGAGGCGATCTACGAAGCGGCGCGGACGGGTGCCGCGGTGGCGCTGAAGCCCCCGGAGCGGGTGGTCGGCAAGGGGAGCAAGGACACGGGCGACAAGGAGCAGGGCGGGAAGGGCCTGGACCTGACCCGCGGGCCGGAGCCGGAGGAGGCCGGTTAGGGCGCTGCCCGATCGCGCTGCGACCGGGCCGTGCTCCGGGTCCTTTCCGGCGTACTGATCCTCGACGAACCGGCATCCCCTTTCTCGGAGAAGGCTCTAGCCGGTGACGAAGGCCGGCAGCGAATCCAGCGTCGTCTCGCGCACGAGCGGCGCCGGGACGCCGGGCGGCGGGGCCATCCCCGAGCGATCGTGCCAGTAGGTCGGCAGGCCGACGGCCGCCGTGCCGGCGAGGTCGTAGGGCGAGCCGGCGACGAACAGGCAGCGCGGGGCCGCGACGCCGAGCTCGCGCAGGCCCTGCCGGTAGGCGCGCGGATCGGGCTTGTAGAACCCGGCCCGCTCCGCCGTGACCACCGCCGCGAAGTCGACGCCGACGCACGCCGCCGCGATGCGGCCCAGCCGCTCCGAGCAGTTCGTCACGATGCCGAGGGGCACGGCAGCGCCGGCGAGCGCCCGCAGGGCCTCGGGCACGCCCGGCCAGGGCCGCAGCTCGCCGTAGCGCTCCGCCAGCCGGTCGGCCGCGTCGCGCGGCAGCCCGACGGTCTCGGCGGCCTGCGCGACGAGGTCCTCGTAGGGCCGGTACTCCCCGGTCAGATAGGTGATCCGCAGGTACTCGGCCCGCCAGCGCCGGCCGAGATCGTCGTCGCCGGCGATCGCGTTCCACAGGGTCCAGCTGTCGAGCAGGGCCGTGAGCAGGTCGAACAGGACGGCGTCATAGCGGTGCGCGGTCATGGTCTCTCCTTGTCCCGATCGGGGCGGCGGTGCCGCCGTGGGCCTCCTCAGGCGTCGCACGCCGCGATCGCCTCGACCTCCACGAGGTAGCCGTGGTGGAGCTCCGGCACCGGCACGACCGTGCGGGCGGGCCTCGCCTCCCCGAGCATCTCGGCGTAGACCCGGTTGAACTCCGGCCAGTGCGCGACGCCGACGATGTAGGCCGTCACCCGCAGGATGCGCTCCGGCCCGCTTCCGGCCTCGGCCAGGATGGCGAGGAGATTGGCCAGGGCCTGGCGCGCCTGCGCCGCGAAGGGCTGGTCGGCGGTGTGGGTGCCGTCGGGCCGCGGCGCGAGCTGGCCCGAGACGAAGACGAGGTCGCGCCAGGCGGTCGCCTGCGCGTAGTGCCCCGCTGGGGCCGGCGCGGCGGCGGTGCCGATGCGGGTGATCGGGTCTGACATGGCGGGTGCTCCTACCAGCCGTTGATGCGGGGCCAGGTTGCGGCGACGCGGCCGGCGCCGTCGAGGACGTGGTAGCGGTCGTGCTGGGCGCCGGTGGCGCAGGCGTGGTTCGGCAGGATGCGGACCTGCGCACCCACCGGCAGGTCCGGAAGGTCCGCGGCCGAGCCCGGCCTGAGGGCGAGGATGCCGTGCTCCTGATTGGCGTCGGCGACGAGGAGGTCCCGGTACGGCCGGCCCGCGCGGTCGCAGACCACGCCGTAGCCCTGGTCCACCGGCTGCTTCGCCGTCCCGCGGTCGCGCGAGAGCGCCATCCAGCCGGCATCGACGACGATCCAGCCCTTCGCGCGCTGGTGGCCGATCACGGTGGCGAGCACCGACAGGGCGATGTCCTCGACGGCCACCGCCCCGACCCCGGCCTGGACGAGGTCGCCGAACATGAACACGCCGGCCCGGACCTCGGTGACGCCGGCGAGGTCGCGGGCGAAGCGCGCGGTTGGAGTCGAGCCGACGCTGACCACCGGACAGGGCAGGCCCGCCTCCCGCAACGCGCCGGCCGCGGTCACCGCCGCGACCCGCTCGGCCTCCGCCGCCGCCGCGAGGGCGGCGGGATCGCGTAAGGAGTAGCTGTCGCCGGCATGGAGCAGCACGCCGCGCAGGGAAGCGCCGCCGTCGACGAGGCGCCGGCCGATCGCCACCAGCGTGTCGCGGTCGCCCGGCGCGACGCCGGAGCGGTGGCCGTCGGCATCGACCTCGATCAGCACCGGCAGGGCGTCGCCGCTCGCCCGCGCGTGAGCCGCCACGGCCTCGGCCTGCTCGACGCTGTCGAGGATGACCGCGAGGTCGGCGCCGCCGGCCCGGATCGCCGCGACGCGGGCCAGCTTCGCCGGAGCGAGGCCGACGCCGTAGATCATGTCGCGCACGCCGCCCGCCGCGAAGTACTCCGCCTCGCGCAGGGTCGAGACCATCGCGGGACCCTCCGGCGACGTCATGGCGATCCGGGCGACCTCGAGGGACTTGGCGGTCTTGAGGTGGGGCCGGAATGCGACGCCGAGGCCCGTCAGGTGGGCGCGCATCCGCGCCACGTTGGCGCGCAGCCGCGCCTCGTCGAGGAGCAGGCAGGGCGTCGGCAGGGTGTCGAGCGGCATCCCCGCCCCTGGGCTCGGACCGGCCATGATCGTGCGCTCCGTCTCCTCGCTGGCGTCGCCCGACAGGAAGCACGGGACGATCGGGACCGCCATTAACGCCGCCTGCCTCCTGCCTTAAGCTCGATCTTAATGCTGAGCACGGACGACCTCCGCTTCTTCGCCGCCGTCGCGGCCGCGCCCTCCCTGGCGGCGGCATCGCGCGCCCTCGACGTCTCGCCCCCGGCGGTCACGCAGCGGCTGCGCGCCCTCGAGGAGCGCCTGGGCATGCACCTGGTGGAGCGGGCCGGGCGGCACCTCGCGCTGACCGACGAGGGCGAGCTGCTCGCCGAGCGCGGGCGCGCGATCCTCGAGTCCCTCGGCGACCTCGACGAGGCCCTCGCCGCCCGGCGGGGCCGAGTGGTCGGGCACCTGCGGATCGTCGCGCCCCTCGGCTTCGGGCGCCGCCACGTCGCGCCCGTGGCGGCGGCGTTCCAGGCCGAGCACCCGCAGGTCGCGATCGACCTCCTGCTCTCCGACCGCCTCGGCGGTGTGCCAGCCGGCACCTTCGACCTGGCGATCCATGTCGGCGAAATCGAACGCGCCGCGCCCGGGCTGATCGCGCGGCGCCTCGCCCCCAATGCGCGGCTGGTCTGCGCCGCGCCGGCCTATCTCGCAGCCCACGGCGGGCCGGCGGTGCCGGCGGATCTCCGGTCCCGTGCCTGCATCGCCCTGCGCGAGAACGACGAGGACGTGACCCTGTGGCGCTTCCGGCGCGACAGGCAGGAGGAGCGGGTCCGGATCGAGCCGCGCCTCGCCAGCAACGACGGCGAGGTGGTGCGCCGCTGGGCGCTCGCCGGGCGGGGCATCATCCTGCGCTCGGAATGGGACGTCGCGGACGACCTGCGGGCGGGACGCCTGGTCCGGCTCCTCGACGCCTATGCGCTGCCCGACGCACCCGTGGTCGCGCTGCTCGGATCGCGCACCCGCGCCCGCGCCGCCCGGACCGGCCGCTTCCTCGACGCCCTGGCGCGCGCCCTCGACCCGCCGCCGTGGCGGTCCGGCACCTGATCCGCCCGAGACCTCGACTCCGCCCGGCGGACCGGTGATCCGACGGCAGCAATGCGAATTATACCGTTGCGCCTTCGAACGGACTCGTTCGGAGGCGCAAGGCGAGCCCGAACGGGCGCCGGCGCCAATGCGCCGGACGCCTTCGCATCGACGCGTCGATGCGAAGGCGCGAGGGTATTATACCAATGGCCCAGGATGCTGACGCATCGGGCCATTGGGCCATCTCGAATTTTCGGCATCCCGCCACGGTTGTA
>NZ_LABY01000323.1 GCF_001043975.1 Methylobacterium variabile | reverse complement strand
CACCGCCGGCTCGACCGCGATCGTGGTGGTGACCCAGCTCCACCCGATCTCGGTGGTGTTCACCCTGCCGGAGACCGTGCTGGCGCAGGTGATGGATCGCCTGCGCGCCGGCGCCACCCTGCCGGTGCGGGTCTTCGACCGCTCCGACACCACCGAGATCGCCCGCGGCACCCTCGACACCGTCGACAACCAGATCGACGTCACCACCGGCACGGTGAAGCTGCGCGCCCTGTTTCCGAACAAGGACGACCGGCTCTTCCCCAACCAGTTCGTCAACGCCCGCCTCGACGTCGACACGGTGCGGGACGCCGCCCTGGTGCCGGCAGCGGCGGTGCTGCGGGGCACGCCGGGCACCTACGTCTACCTGCTCACCGGCGACGACAAGGTCGCGGTGCGCCCGATCGAGATCGGCGAGAGCGACGGGGTGCGGACCGTCGTGACCAAGGGGCTCGCGGTCGGCGACCGGGTGGTGGTCGACGGAACCGACCGGCTGAAGGACGGGGCGCAGGTGCGCGTCACCGGCGGGAGGCCTGAGAAGGCGGCCGGGCCGGAGGCGAAAGCGGCACAGCCGGCGGGCGGGGAGGGCGCCGCCCAGCCGCACCAGGAGGGGCAGCGCCAGGAGGGGCAGCGTCCCGAGGGCGAGCGCCCGCACCGTCGCCGGCAGCAGAGCCAGAACCCGTGACTCATTCGAAGCGCGCCGCCCTTCTCCCTCCTCCCTCTGCGGGGGAGGGTGGCCTGCGGCGAGTGCGCAGCACTCGTGCCAGGCTGGGAGAGCGGACCCACTTCTTCGGAGGGGCCGCGGCCGTCCTGACGGGCGTCACCTGGATCAGCGTCGCGCTGCCCCTCTCCCGCCCCGCCTCGCGGGGCGCCCTCCCCCGCAGAGGGGGGAGCGTTCGGCGCGCACGTCCGTCCACGCAAAATGATCGGGCGTTCCGATGAACCCCTCCCGCCTGTTCATCCTGCGCCCGGTCGCCACCACGCTGCTGATGCTGGCGATCCTGCTCACGGGCATGATCTCCTACTTCAACCTGCCGCTCTCGGCGCTGCCCTCGGTCGATTACCCGACGATCCAGGTGCAGACCTTCTATCCGGGCGCCAGCCCGGAGGTGATGACCTCGGCGGTGACGGCGCCGCTCGAGCGGCAGTTCGGGCAGCTCGCCAACCTCAACCAGATGACGTCGCAATCGTCGGCCGGCGCCTCCGTCATCACGCTTCAGTTCAACCTCGACCTCGGCATCGACGTCGCGACGCAGGAGGTCCAGGCGGCCATCAACGCCGCCGGCAACCTCTTGCCGAGCGACCTGCCCGCCCCGCCGGTCTACGCCAAGGTCAACCCCGCCGACGCGCCGATCCTGACGCTGGCGCTCACCTCCAAGACCCTGGCGCTGACCCAGGTCCGCGACCTCGCCGAGACGCGGCTCGCCCAGAAGATCAGCCAGGTCTCCGGCGTCGGCCTCGTCTCGATGGCGGGCGGGCAGCGGCCGGCGGTGCGTGTGCGCTTCAACGCGACGGCGCTCGCGGCCTACGGCCTCAACATCGACGACCTGCGCACCACCATCAACAACCTCAACGTCAACACGCCGAAGGGCTCGATCGACGGGCCGACCCAGTCCTTCACCATCAACGCCAACGACCAGATCCGCGATCCGAGCGCCTACCGCGACGCGGTGATCGCCTACCGCAACGGCGCGCCGGTGCGGCTCTCGGCGGTGGCGGAGGTGGTCGAGGGGGCGGAGAACACCCAGCTCGGCGCCTGGATGGACACGACGCCGGCGGTGATCCTCAACATCCAGCGCCAGCCCGGGGCCAACGTCATCGCGGTGGTCGACCGGATCAAGGCGCTGCTGCCCCAGCTCCAGGCCACCCTGCCGGCGGCGATCCAGGTCACGCCGCTCACCGACCGCACGGTGACGATCCGCGCCTCGGTCGAGGACGTGCAGTTCGAGCTGCTGCTTGCCATCGCCCTCGTGGTGCTGGTGATCTTCCTGTTCCTGCGCTCGCTCCCCGCGACGCTCATCCCGAGCCTGTCGGTGCCGCTGTCCCTCGTCGGGGCGCTCGCCGTCATGGACCTGTGGGGCTTCTCCCTCGACAACCTGTCGCTGATGGCGCTCACCATCGCCACCGGCTTCGTGGTCGACGACGCGATCGTGGTGATCGAGAACATCGCCCGCCACGTCGAGGAGGGCGACAGCCCCCTGGAAGCCTCGCTCAAGGGCTCGCGCGAGATCGGCTTCACCATCATCTCGCTCACCGTGTCGCTGCTCGCGGTGCTGATCCCGCTCCTGTTCATGGGCGAGGTGGTCGGCCGCCTTTTCCACGAATTCGCCATCACGCTCGCCGCCACCATCGTGATCTCAGGGGTCGTCTCGCTGACCCTGGTGCCGATGCTGTGCGCGCGCCTCCTGCGCCACCAGCCGCCGCAGGCGCGGGCCGCCGGGCGGATCGCCAGCGCCGGGCGCCGGCTGATGGAGGGCGGCATCGCGTTCTACGGCCGCACCCTGAGGGGCGTGCTCGCCGTCCAGGGGCTGACGCTCCTCGTGGCGCTCGGCACCCTGGTGCTCACCGTCTACATGTACGTCGTGATCCCGAAGGGCTTCTTCCCGGTGCAGGACACCGGCCTGATCCAGGGCATCACCCAGGCCGACCAGACCGTCTCCTACGCCGCCATGGCCGAGCGCCAGCAGCGCCTGGCGGAGGAGATCCTGAAGGACCCGGACGTGGTCAGCCTGTCCTCGTTCATCGGCGTCGACGGCCAGAACGTGACGCTGAACTCGGGCCGCTTCCTCATCAACCTGCGCCCGAGGGAGGAGCGGGCGGAGAATGCGAGCGCGATCATCCGGCGCATCAGCGCCCGGGTCGCCGACGTGCCGGGCATCGCGCTGTTCATGCAACCGGTCCAGGACCTCACCATCGACACGGCGGTGAGCGCGACGCAGTACCAGTTCATCCTTGAGAATCCGGACCTCGCCGCCTTCGACACCTGGGTGCCCCGCCTCGTCGACCGCCTGAAGCAGATTCCCGACCTCGCCGACGTGGCGAGCGACCGGCAGGCGAGCGGGCTCGCTGCCTACATCACCATCGACCGGGCGACGGCCGGCCGCTACGGCATCACCCCGGCCTCGGTCGACAACGCCCTCTACGACGCCTTCGGCCAGCGCATCATCTCGACGATCTTCACCCAGTCGAACCAGTACCGGGTGATCCTCGAGGCCGACCCCGACCTGCACCGGACCCTCGATTCGCTGCAGCGGATCTACCTGCCGTCCTCCACCGCCACCAACGGCCAGGTGCCGCTCACCGCCATCGCCAAGGTCACCGAGCGCCGGGCGCCGCTCCTCATCAGCCATCTCGGCCAGTTCCCGGCGACCACGATCTCGTTCAACCTCGCGCCGGGGGCCTCGCTCGGGCCGGCGGTGGCGGCGATCAAGACGGCGGAGCAGGAGCTCGGGATGCCCGACAGCTTCCGGCTGATCTTCCAGGGCTCGGCGCTCGCCTTCCAGGCCTCCCTCGACAACACCCTGTTCCTGGTGCTCGCCGCCATCGTCACGGTCTACATCGTGCTCGGCGTGCTCTATGAGAGCTTCGTCCACCCGATCACGATCCTCTCGACGCTCCCCTCCGCCGGCATCGGGGCGCTCGCCGGCTTGATGCTGTTCGAGCACGACCTCGACATCATCGGCATCATCGGCATCGTGCTGCTGATCGGCATCGTGAAGAAGAACGCCATCATGATGATCGACTTCGCGCTCCAGGCCGAGCGCGAGGAGGGCATGACCCCGCGGGACGCGATCTACGAGGCCTGCATCCTGCGCTTCCGCCCGATCATGATGACGACCTTCGCGGCCCTGTTCGCGGCGGTGCCGCTGATCCTCGGGACGGGGACCGGCTCGGAGCTGCGCCAGCCGCTCGGCATCTCGATCGCCGGCGGCCTGATCGTGAGCCAGGTGCTGACGCTCTACACCACGCCGGTGATCTACCTCGCCTTCGACCGCCTCGGGCGTCGGTTGAGCGGGCGGCGGCGGAGCGGGCTGGCGCCCGGGGAGGCGGTGCCGTGAGCGCGATGGCCTCCGACTCTGACCGCTCCCGATCGGTGCGAAGTCTCTCATCGCGCACCGCCCTGTCCCGGACGACTGGAGCGTCAGCGGTAGGAGATCCGGGATCCAGCGCAAGGACTCGCCGCGAAGCGGCTCCGGCTTCCAGCACCGTTGCAGCATGCAGGGCCGCTTCGCGGCACGTCTTCTGCTGGATCCCGGGGCGCATTCCGCTGACGCTGCATGCGCCCGGGAAAGGGCTGCGGAGAACAGTCTGTTCGTCGGTTCGGCGCGCCGGCCGCCGTGACACCGCGGGCGCCCGCCCGTGAACCTCTCCGCCCCCTTCATCCTGCGCCCGGTCGCCACCACGCTCCTCACCCTCGGCGTGCTGCTGGCCGGCCTGTTCGCCTTCGTGCGGTTGCCGGTGGCGCCGCTACCGCAGATCGACTTCCCGACCATCCTGGTCCAGGCGCAGATGCCCGGCGCCAGCCCCGACACCATGGCGACGACGGTGGCCGCCCCTTTGGAGCGGCGCCTCGGGCAGATCGCCAACGTCGACCAGATGACCTCGACGAGCTCGGTCGGGCAGACCCGGATCGTGCTGCAGTTCGGCCTCGACCGGGACATCAACGGTGCGGCCCGCGACGTGCAGGCGGCGATCAACGCGGCGCGCGCCGACCTGCCGACGGCGCTCCGCGCGAATCCGACCTACCGCAAGTTCAACCCGGCCGACGCGCCGATCGTGATCCTGGGGCTCACCTCAAAGACGCTCAGCCCCGGCGCGCTCTACGATTCCGCCGCGACCGTGCTGGCCCAGAAGCTGTCGCAGCTCGAGGGCATCGGCAACGTCGAGATCGGCGGCTCGTCCCTGCCGGCGGTGCGGGTCGAACTCGATCCGAACGCCCTGTTCCACTACGGCATCGGGCTCGAGGGCATCCGGGCGGCGCTCGCCAGCGCCAACGCCAACTCGCCGAAAGGCGCGATCGAGGCCGGCGAGCGGCGCTACCAGCTCTACGCCAACGACCAGGGCCGCAAGGCGGAGGATTACCGCGACATCGTCGTGGCCTACCGCAACGGGGCCGGCGTGCGCCTGCGCGACGTCGGCCAGGTGATCGACGGCGTCGAGGACCGGCGCAACCTCGGGCTCGTCAACGGCCAGCGCGGCGTGCTCCTGATCGTCTACAAGCAGCCCGGCGGCAACGTGGTCGAGACCATCGATCGCCTGAAGGAGGCGCTGCCGCAGCTGAAGGCGGCGCTGCCGGGTGACACCGAGCTGATCGTCACCGGCGACCGCTCGCTCACCATCCGGGCGTCCTTGGCGGAGGCCGAGCGCACGCTGATCATCTCGGTCGGCCTCGTCATCCTAGTCGTCTTCGCCTTCCTGCGCTCAGGACCCGCCACCCTGATCCCGGCGGTGGCGGTGCCGATCTCGCTCGTGGGCACCTTCGCGGCGATGTGGCTGTGCGACTACAGCCTCGACAACATCTCGCTGATGGCCCTCATCATCGCGGCGGGCTTCGTCGTCGACGACGCGATCGTGGTGCTGGAGAACATCCAGCGCCACATCGAGGACGGGCGCTCCCGGGTCGAGGCGGCGCTGATCGGCGCCCGCGAGGTCGGCTTCACGGTGCTGTCGATGAGCCTGTCGCTCATCGCGGTGTTCCTGCCGATCCTGCTGGCGGGGGGCCTGATCGGGCGGTTCTTCCAGGAATTCGCTGTCGTCCTGTCCCTGGCGATCCTGATCTCGCTGGTCGTCTCCCTCACCACGACGCCGATGATGTGCGCCCGCTTCCTGAAGCCGGGGGCGCACGGGGCCCGGCCGGGGCCGATCGCCCGGGTGCTGGAGGGCGGGTTCGCGGGGCTGCTCGGCCTCTACCGCGTCACCCTCGACTGGGCCTTGCGCCACGGCGTGACCGTGATGCTGGTGCTGCTCGCCGCGGTGGTGCTGAACGTCTACCTCTACGTGATCGTGCCGAAGGGGTTCTTTCCTCAGCAGGATACCGGCCAGATGATCGGCGGCATCCAGGCCGATCAGCGCATCTCGTTCCAGGCGATGAGCGCCAAGCTGCGCCGCGCCACCGCCATCGTGCAGGCCGACCCGGCGGTGGAGAGCGTCGTCGGCTTCACCGGCGGGCGCGGCACCAACTCGGCCAACGTCTTCGTCGGCCTCAAGCCCCTCGGCCAGCGCGACCCGATCAGCGACGTGATGGCTCGCCTGCGGCCAAAGCTCGCCGGCATCCCCGGAGCGCGGCTCTACCTCTTCCCGCGCCAGGACTTCGCCGTCGGCGGGCGCCAGAGCTTCTCGCAGTACCAGTACACGCTCCAGGGCGACACCAGCGAGGAGCTCTACGCCTGGACCCCGAAGCTGCTCGAGGCGCTGCAGAAGGACCCGACCTTCACCGACGTCACCTCCGACCAGCAGCAGGGTGGCCTGGAGACCCGCCTCGTCATCGACCGTCCCACCGCCTTCCGGTACGGCCTGACGCCCGACCAGATCGACAACACCCTCTACGACGCCTTCGGCCAGCGCCAGGTCTCGACGATCTACAACCCGCTCAACCAGTACCACGTCGTGATGGAGATCGCGCCGCGCTACCTCGACAACCCCGAGACCCTGAAGCTCATCTACGTCTCGACCTCGGGGGCCCGGGCCCGCGGCTCGGCTACCACCAACGCGGTCGCCGGCACCGTCGCGAGCGCCGCCACCGCGACGACCGACGCCAGCAACGCCGCGGCAGCGGTCGCGACAGACTCGGCGCGCAACGCCGCCACGAATTCAATCGCGTCGGCCGG
>NZ_LABY01000322.1 GCF_001043975.1 Methylobacterium variabile | reverse complement strand
GCCTCGTAGAGGATGTAGGCCGTCACCCCGAGCAGCACGATCGCGTTGGCGAGCGCCGCCAGGATTTCGAAGCGCATGTAGCCGAAGCTCTTCCCCGGTGTCGGCGCCTTGGCCGCGTAGTGAATGGCGAGCAGCGACAGGGCCAAGCCGCCGGCATCCGTGACCATGTGCGCAGCGTCGGCCAGCAGCGCGAGGCTGCCGGTGAGAAGGCCGCCCACGACCTCGGCGGCCATGTAGGTCAGGGTCAGGGCGAGCGCCCAGGCGAGGCGGTTCTTGTTCCTCCCCGCTGCCGAGCCCGAGGGGATGCCGCCGCCGTGCGCGTGTCCGTGTCCCATGATTACCTTCAACCTCTGTGGTGATGGTCGACGAAGCTGGTCGGTGTCAGGGACTGCCGGTCCCGATGAGATCAGCCATGTGCGTACCGGCCGGATGCCCGGTCTCGGCGTGGTGGGTCTCGGAGCAAGCCGCGTAGCCAGGGCCGACTGCCGTCATGACCAGTTCGCGGTTTCCATCCGCAGCCTCCCGGCTCGCCAGGAGCGCGCGGCCGCCTGGCCAGACCTCCGAGTCGGCCGTCCCGCCCACACCGGGCTCCCCATAGCGGCGGACGCCCTCGGCATGGATGGCTCGACGTGTTCGCGCGAGGGCTTCTCCAGACATCGGCAGGCCGACCCAAACAACCTGCTGCAGACCCTCGTCCCGGCAGATTACCAGGATCACCTCGGCCGTCGCCGGCCCGTTGGCCGGGTCCCAGCCGTGCGGATAGAACAGCGCGGTCAGGTTCGCCTCGTGCTCGGCCTTGAATGGGCGTGGCACTTTGGTGATCGGACCCCAGGCGAGGCCGAAAGGCGCCCCGTCGGCAGAAGGCTCGGCCGCAGTTACCGAATGCGTCAGGACGAGGGCGGTCGACACGATCGCCCATCCCGACGACCAGCGCCCGCGCCGATGTCCGTCTGCCATGGTGTGATCGGCCTATCGTTGGCCCCCGTTCGGGAGCGAGGCAGGAGCTTGGCTTCGGATGCGCGGCGGTCGCGACGCCAGAGGTTGGAAGAGCTCGGCCACATGCTCGACCGCAGAGTGGCCGGTCTCCTCGTGGTGACGGTCGGAGCAGCGGGAGAACCCGTCGCCCTCGCTCACCATGATGATCTGTTCACCCCGGCCGGGACTGTCGCGCACTCCCAGTAGGACACCCGTCGGCCAGATCACCGAACGCGGATAGGGGCCGGGCCGCGAAGCGCCATGCCGGCCGACGCCATCGGCCAGGAGTTGCTCGTACAGGTCCACCCGTTCGGGAACCGAGAGGACTTGGCTGAACCAGATCACGCGCTGCAGGCCCTCGTCCCGGCAGAC
>NZ_LABY01000321.1 GCF_001043975.1 Methylobacterium variabile | reverse complement strand
CGCGATGCCGGAGAGCAGGAAGACCGGCGTCAGCGCCACCTGGATGATGTGGGCGGTCGAGTCGACCTGGGACGGATCGGCGGAGGGGATCATGCGGGATCGGGCGGAGCGGCGAGACAGGCGGATCCCGCCTCCGCTTCGATAGGGGGCGCCGGGGTGCCCGGCAACCAGCGCCCGCGCATGTGGGTGCCGGCGACCCGCCGCAGGATCCCGGCATAGCCCGGATAGTCCGGCCCGATCAGCGGCAGGCCGAAATCGGCGATGGTCGCGCGGATGCCCCTGTCGTCGAGGGCGCGCCCGGCTGCGACGGCGTGGCGGGCGATCTCGAGCTCCTGGCCCCAGAAGTAGATCGCGTCCGCCCGCACATTCGCCTGCATGCGACGCACCTCCTCGACCCGGCCGTCCGAGACCAGGGGGAGCCAGATATCCGGCATCAGGAGGTCGACCGGGGCGTCCGGCCGCCACGCATGGGCGTCGCCCTCCACCACGCGGATCTTCGCCCGGGACTCCGCCGGCAGCTGCGCGGCGATGTCGAGGGCCTCGTGCAGCGCGACGATGGCGGGGTCGCGCTCGACCACCGTCACCGCGGCGACCTCCGGCCGCAGCGCGCTCGCCA
>NZ_LABY01000320.1 GCF_001043975.1 Methylobacterium variabile | reverse complement strand
AACTCCCGCTGCACGACCGCCGCGACGGGCGACGCCGGTGATCGGGAGCCTGTGTGAGAGACGCTCAGATCTCGGCGCGCAGGGGGCGGCTGAGCAGGCCGGCGATCGCCTCGTCGAGCCCCAGGTCTCCGGCGACCAGACCCGCCACCGCCTCCGCCACCGGCATCTCGACCCCGCGCCGGCGGGCGAGCGCCACCAGGGCCGCGGCGGTGAGCGCGCCCTCCGCGAGCTTGCCGCCGGACGCCTCCTGAAGGCTCGCCCCGCGGCCGAGGCGCTCGCCGAAGGCGAAGTTGCGCGACTGGGCCGAGGCGGCGGTGAGCACGAGGTCGCCGAGGCCGGAGAGGCCCATCAGGGTCTCGGGCCGGGCGTCCCAGGCGCGGGCGAAGCGCATCAGTTCGGCGAAGCTGCGGGCGACGAGGGCCGCCCGGGCGCTCTCGCCGAGGCCGCGCCCGATCGCCGCTCCGCACGCGATGGCGAGCACGTTCTTGGCCGCCCCGCCGATCTCGACGCCCCGCGGGTCGTTGCCGTGGTAGACCCGGAAGGTCGGGCCCGACAGGGCCACCGCCAGGCTCGCCGCGAGCGCGCCGTCGCGGCTCGCCAGGGTCACGGCGGTGGGCAGCCCGCGGGCGACGTCCGCCGCGAAGCTCGGGCCGGACAGGACCGCGATCGCCGCGCCCGGCGCGGCCTCGGCGGCGACGTCGGTCAGGAAGGCGTCGGTGCCGCGCTCGATGCCCTTGGCGCAGAGGATCAGCGGCGCCCGCGCAGGAAGGCGCGGGCTCAAGGTCGTCAGCACCTCCCGGAGGGTCTGGGCCGGCGTCACCACCAGCACCGCCTCGGCCCCGGCCAGGTCCTCGGCCGCCCCGGTCGGGCGCACGCCCGGATGCAGCGGCACGCCGGGCAGGTGGCGGGCGTTCTCGCGGCTCTCCGCCATGGCGGCGGCGGCCCCGGCGTCGCGCAGCCACAGCACCACCGGCCGCGGGGCCGCGGTGGCGGCGGCGTTGGCGAGCGCCGTGCCCCAGGCGCCGCCGCCCAGGACCGCGATCGGGCCGACCGTGCTCATGAAACGTCTCCGGTCGCGAACTCCGCCGCCGCCAGCCGGTAGAGCCGGTGCGGCCGCAGCGGGTGGCCCTCGGGCAGGGCCGGATGGTCGAAGGCGCCCGCCTCCGTCATGCCGAGGCGCTCGATCACCCGGCGCGAGGGGGCGTTCAGGCCCGCGGTGTGGGCCACGACCTCGGGCAGGGCGCAGCGGGAAAAAACGTCGGCCAGCGCCAGGCGGGCGCCCCGCACGGCGAAGCCCCGGCCCCAGGCGAAGCGGGCGAGGCGCCAGCCGATCTCGACGAGGCCGGTCTCCCGCCCGATCAGCGGACCGAACGGCAGCGGCCGGGCCAGGCGCCAGCAGCCGACGAAGCCGGCAAAGCCCTCCGGCGCCTCGACGACCCAGGGGCCGAAGCCGTCCTCCTCGAAGCGCCGGGCGAGGGCCCGGGCCTCGGCCTGGCTCTCGCGCGGGGTCTTCGGGGCCGGGAAGAAGCGCATCACCTCCGGGTCGGCGCAGAGCGCCGCGAAGGGCGCGTCGTCGGTGAGCCGCCAGCGCCGCAGGGAGAAGCCGTCCCCGACGAGCCTCGGCGGTGGCGGCGGCACCGGGCGCTTGCGCCGCCACAGCAGGGAGCGGTGGTTCAGCACCGCGAGGTCCTGGCGGCCCTCCAGCACCGCCTCGCCGAGCGCCAGGGCCACCGCCAGGCGCTCGGGCGGCATGTTGGCCCAGGCGGGCGGGGCGACGCTCTCGCGCCAGGGCCCGCCGCAGGCGTTGTCGAGCAGGATGCGGGCGAAGCAGTGGTTGCGCGAGACCGGCCAGTCCGGACGCGCCGCGGCGGCGGCGGGCAGGCGCTCGTCGACCAGGGCCCGCCAGCGGCGCTGCTGCGCCTCGGAATCCCCCGGCGTCGTGCCGTCCGGCGTCATCCGGCGGAATGGGGTTGGGGCTCGGCTTCGGACTGGGCCTGTGCGAAGGGCCAGCGCGGCCGGGCCGGCGCGGTGATGTCGTCGGTGAGGCCGAGGCGCAGGCGCTCGATGCCGGCCCACGCGATCATCGCGCCGTTGTCGCCGCACAGCGGCAGGGGCGGGGCCACGAGGGGCAGGCCGGCCTCCCCGGCCTGCTGGGCCAGCGCCCGCCGCAGGGCGCCGTTCGCGGCGACGCCCCCCGCCGCCACGAGGGCGGTGGGGTGGCCGGCGACGTTCCCGAAGTCGCGCAGGGCGACCCGCACCCGGTCGACCACGACGTCGACCACCGCCGCCTGGAAGCTCGCGCAGAGGTCCGCGACGTCCTGGTGGGTGAGGGGAGCGATGCGCTCGGCCTCGATCCTGAGCGCCGTCTTGAGGCCCGAGAGGGAAAAGTTCGGCTCGCGCCGGCCGAGCATCGGCCGCGGCAGGGCGAAGCGTTCCGGGTTGCCGGCCTCCGCGGCGCGCTCGACCTCCGGCCCGCCCGGATAGGCGAGGCCGAGGAGCTTGGCCACCTTGTCGAAGGCTTCCCCGATGGCGTCGTCGATGGTGCCGCCGAGGCGCACGTACTCGCCGACGCCCTTCACGGCGACGAGCTGAGTGTGGCCGCCGGAGGCGAGCAGCAGGAGGTAGGGGAAGGCGAGGCCGTCGGTGAGCCGGGCCGTGAGGGCGTGCGCCTCGAGGTGGTTGACGGCGACGAGCGGCTTGCGGGACACGAGCGCCAGGGTCTTGCCGGTGACGAGGCCGACCAGAACGCCACCGATCAGGCCGGGGCCCGCCGCCACCGCGATGCCGTCGAGGTCGGAGAGGCCGAGCCCCGCATTGGCGAGCGCCCGGGCGACCAGCCGGTCGAGCACCTCGACATGGGCGCGGGCCGCGATCTCCGGCACCACCCCGCCATAGGCGGCGTGCTCGGCGATCTGGCTCAGCACCTCGTTGGAGCGGATCACGCCGCGCCCATCCTCCCCCACCGCCACGATCGCGGCTGCGGTCTCGTCGCAGGTGGTCTCGATCCCGAGGACGTTCATGGCTTGAGGCGGTGTCTCGCGAGGGGGCTGGCACGCCGCGCGGCGGCCGGTATGGTGATCCCAGATAGCCTGCCGGCGCGGGGCCGGCAAAGGGGGGAGGGCGCGTGACGCGGGTATCGGAGTGCGCAACCGCCCTGCGGGTCTGGATCGCCCGGCCGCTGCCGGCCGGCGCGCGCACGGCCGACCGCCTCGCCGCCCTCGGCCACCGGCCGCTCCTCGCGCCGGTCCTCGACCTGGCGCCGAGCGGCGCGCCGCCCCCCGCCGGCCCCTTCGACGCCCTGGTCCTGACGAGTGCGAGCGCGATTCCGGCGGTCGCGGGCTCGCACCTCGCCGAACTGCCGGCCTACTGCGTCGGGGCCCGCACCGCGGCGGCGGCGCGGGCGGCGGGGCTCGGGCCCGTGCACGAGGCCGGGGGCGACGCCCTCGCCCTCGCCGAGCTGATCGGCGCCGCCCTGCCGCCAGGGACACGCCTCCTCCACGCCGCCGGGCGCGAGCGCAAGGACGAGCCGGGGGAGACCCTCGGCGCCCGTGGCTACCGGCTGACGGTCTGGGTCGCCTACGCGGCCCGGCCCCTGCCGGCCCTGCCGGAGCCCGTGGCGGCGGCCCTCGCCGAGGGCGGCCTCGACGCGGCGCTGCATTATTCCCGGCGCAGCGCCGTGACGGCGCTCGGCCTCGCCCGGGCGGCGGGGCGCGAGGAGGCGTTCCGGCGGCTGCCGCACCATTGCCTGTCGGCGGACGTGGCCGCGCCCCTGGTCGCGGCCGGCGTCCTGTCCCATGTCGTCGCGACCCGGCCGGACGAGGACGCCCTCCTCGCCGGCCTCCCTCTCATCGCTTTGGACAGTGACGCAGAGGCGTCGCCGGGCCTTCGCCCTGGCCGGGAGCGATGCTAAGGGACGATGAATCAGCGCGCGGCCCCGGCGGGATCCTGCCCGGCGGCCGCGCATCCGCCGAGCCGAACAGGCCGCCTCCCGGCGCGCCCTCGGCCCGGCCCAGAGGTGAGGATCTTCGGCCGTGACCCCATCCGACAAGGACCAGAAGGATTCGCGCAACCGTCCCGGCGGGCGCGGCGGCAACCCGGCGGATGGGCCGATCATCGACCTCAAGGCCACCCGTGTGTCCGAGACGCCGAAGGGCGAGCCGGGCAAGGGTGAGCCCGGTAAGAGTGAGCCGGCGAAGAACGCCCCGACGCCCGCCGCGACGGCGGCGAGGCCCGGCGAGCCGGCCAAGGCCGCGGAGGTGAAGCCGGGCGAGACCAAACCGGGAGAGACGAAGCCCGGGGAGGCCCCGAAGCCCGGCGTGACCGGTGCATCGCCGACGCCCGGTCCAGCCGGCACGCCCGCCGTGCCGGCAAGGCCCCTCGGCGGCGGAGCCCCCACCGGGACGGCGGCCTCGGCCGGCGCCGGACCGGCGGCAGCGGCGCCGAAGCCGGGCGAGACCAAGCCGAACGACGCGGCCAAGCCGGCGGCGCAGGGGGCGACGGCGCCCGGCGCGACAAGCCCGGGCGCCCCGACGTCGAGCGCCCCGACATCGGGGGTGCCGGCCTCCGGAGCCCCGAAGCCGGGACCCGGACCCGTGGCCGCGGGCCCCGGCAGCGGCCCGCTGAAGGTCGGGGACGCCAAGCCCGGCGAAATGAAGCCCGGCGAGACGAAGCTCGGGGACGGGAAGCCTGGCGCCGGCGTGGCGGGCGGCGCGGGAGCCAAGCCTCCGGAGGCTGGCAAACCGCCGGAGGCCGGCAAGGCCCCTGAGCCGGGCAAGCCGCTCGACGGCAAGCCGACGCCCGGCACCGGCGCGACGTCGGGGGCGGGCTCGGCGGGCTCGGGGCCCAACCCGGCGAGTCCGGCCGCGGCGGGTGCCGCCGGCGCCACGCTCTCGACGGTGCCGAAGACCGGCCCGCAATCCAGCGGCGCGCCGGGCGCGGCTCCGGGAGCGCCCAAGGATGCTGGCAAGGACGCTGGCAAGGATGCGCCGAGGCCCGAGGCGGCCCGGACGGCGAGCGCCGCTCCGGTCGCCGTGGCGCCGGCCCGGTCCGGGGCCGGCTTCGGCTCGCTTCTCGCCGCCTCGCTCCTCGGCGGCGTGGTCGGCGCCGGCCTTCTCTACGGCGTGACCACCTACGGCCCGGCCTACGGCATCAACCTGCCCAAGCCCGAGGAGCCCCAGGCCGAGCCGCCCGGCGCCGTCCCCCTCGAGCAGCGCCTCGCCGACCTCGCGCCGCGCGACAGCGTCCAGGCCCTCGACCGCCGCATCGCCTCGGTCGAGACCGCCCTGCGGTCGCTGCCCGACGCGGTGCGCGCGGCCGACGCCGCCGCCAAGGCGGCCGGCCAGCGGGCCGACGAGGCCCTGCGCAAGGCCGAGGCGGCGCCCGCCGCGACGCCGGCGCCGGTCACCGGGCAGACGGCGCCCTCCGCCCCGGCCGCGGGCGCCGGGCTCGATCCGGCCCGCCTCCAGGGCATCGAGAAGCAGCTCGCCGACCTCCAGGGCCGGACCGGCGGCGATGCCGGCCTGCGCCAGCGCGTCGACGGCCTCGCCCAGGCGGTCACCGCCCTGCAGGGCCGCGGCGACGGCGCCGACCTGCGCGGCCGCCTCGACGGGCTCGACAAGGGCCTGAAGGCGCTCCAGGCCGATCTCGGTACCCGCGCGGCGGCGGACGATCAGGCCGACAAGGCCATCGGCCAGCGCATCGACGAGCTGCGACAGGCGCTCGACGGCCGGGCAAAGGCGGCGGACCAGCGCTTCGACGGGCTGCAGCAGGCCCTCGACGCGCGGACCAAGACGGTCGACCAGCGCCTCGCCGACCTCGCCAAGGCGGTGGAGGGCCGGGCCGAGGCCGGCACGGTCCAGGCGGCCCTGCGGGTGGTCGCCTCCGACCGGATCGCCAGCGCGCTCGCCTCCGGCGCCCCCTACGCCGACGCGCTCGCGACCCTCAAGCAGCTCGATCCCGGCCAGGCCGCGGCGCTTGCGCCGCTCGAGCCCTTCGCGCAGGGCGGCGCGCCGACCGCCGCCGCGCTCGCCCAGAGCTTCCAGCCGGTGGCCGCCAAGCTGAACGCCGCGGCCCAGGCCGCCCGGCAGCGGGCGGTGGCGGAGCGCGGCAGCATCACCGACCGCCTGACCAGCATGGCGGAGTCGATCGTCTCGGTGCGCAAGGTCGGCGCCGACGGCGCGGCCCCGGCGGCGACGGCCGGCGCCGACCCGACCGAGGCGGGCGTGGCGAAGATCCAGGACGCGCTCGCCCGCGGCTCGGTCGCGGAGGCGGCCAAGGCCTTCGACGCCCTGCCGGAGGCGGCCCGCCAGGAGGCCGCGGAGTTCGGCCAGCGCCTGAAGGCCCGGGCCGCGGCCGGCGATGCCGCCCGGGCGCGCCTCGCGGCCTCCTTCGCGGCGCTCTCGGGGCCCGAGGCGAAGCCGACCCGCTGATCGTGAAGGCCGCGCGGCCGCCCGTAGGGGCGGCCGCGCCGGTCTGTTCCGGTGCGGCCGCTCCCGGGCGACCGCGGTGACCTCTCGGGGCTCGATCGACGCCCCCTCGCGCGCCCCGGAGCGGCAGCGCGGATTTCTGGAGTTGATGGACCGATGTGGCGCGCACTCGCCTTCGTGGCACTCCTCGCCCTCGCCGCCTACGGGGCGGTCTGGCTCGCCGACCGGCCCGGCGTGGTCACCGTCACCTGGGGCGGCTACGAGGTGGCGACCAGCCTCGCGGCGGCGCTCGTCGGCGTGATGGTGCTGGCGGTGGTGCTGGGCTTCGTCTGGGCCTTCGCCCGCGGCATCCTGCACCTGCCCGAGCGCCTGACGCTGTCGAGCCGGCGCCGGCGCCAGGCGCGCGGCTACAACGCGCTCTCCCGCGGCATGGTGGCGGTGGGCTCGGGCGACCCGATCGCGGCACGCCGGCACGCCGGCGAGGCCGAGCGCCTGCTCGGCGCCGAGCCGCTCGCCCTGCTGCTGACCGCCCAGGCCGCCCAGATCTCCGGCGACCGCGCCGGGGCCGAGCGCGCCTTCCGCCGCATGGTCGACGATCCCGAGACCCGGGTGCTCGGCCTGCGCGGCCTGTTCGTCGAGGCCCGGCGCCAGGACGACGAGGCCTCGGCCCGGGCCTACGCCCTGGAGGCGGCCCGCCTCGCCCCGAGCGTGACCTGGGCCAACGAGGCGGTGATGGAGGGCCAGTGCGCCGACCGCGACTGGTCCGGCGCCCTCGAGACCGTCTCCCGCCGCGCGGCGCTCGGCCTGTCCGACAAGGCCGCGGTCCGGCGCCAGCGGGCGGTGCTCCTCACCGCCAGCGCCCTCGACCTGGAGGCCGGCGACCCCGAGCGCGCCCTGGCCCAGGCCCGCGAGGCGGTGAAGCTCGCCCCCGACCTGGTGCCGGCGGCTGCGGTGGCCGGGCGCCTCTTCGCCCGTCGCGGCGACCTCAAGCGCGGCGCCAAGGTCGTGGAGGCGGCCTGGCGCGCCAACCCGCACCCGGACCTCGCCCGGGTCTACCTCGACCTGCGCACGGGTGATTCCAGCCGCGACCGGATGGCCCGCGCCGAGACCCTGGCCCGGATCTCGTCCTGGCACCCGGAGGCGCGCTTCGCCATCGCCCGCGCCGCCCTCGACGCCCGGGAGTTCGGCCGTGCCCGCGACGTGCTGGCGCCGCTGCTGGCCGACAATCCGACGGTGCGGGCCTACGAGCTGATGGCCGAGATCGAGGAGGCCGAGCACGGCGCGAATTCCGGCAAGGCCCGCCAGTGGCAGGCCCGGGCCGTCCACGCCCCGCGCGACCCGGCCTGGTGCGCCGACGGCCTCGTCTCCGACCGCTGGGCGCCGATCTCGCCGGTCAGCGGCCGTCTCGACGCCTTCGTCTGGCAGACGCCGCCCGACCTGCTCGGCCGCGCCTCCGGGCCCGCGCACGATGCGGAGCCGGTCACGGCGCCGAGCCCGCTCGCCGGGCCCGAGACCACGCCGCCGGCGAAGCCCGGCAACGGCCTCGACGCCTCCGGCACGCTGCCCGGGGGCACCGTGACCCCGGCGGTGGTGCCGGTGCCCACCAAGGCCGCGCCCGCGAAGCTGCCCGAGGTGGTCGGGCCGGGACGCTGAGAGCCTGTTCGATTGGATTCCACAGAGTTGACACCCTGCATGTCATCCCGGGCTCCGCTGAGCGGCCTCGGGCTGACACGGAGAGTGTCAGCTTCGTCGAGCGGCCGAGCGGGCGCTCACGCCACCGCCGCCATCCCGCCCGCCTGCGCCTCCCACTCCGCTCCCCAGACCTGCACGACGTGGCCGGGCGAGACCTCGCGGTAGAGGCGCTCGGGCGGGACGTAGTCGACCGGGCGGAGCGGGCTCTTGATCTCGTCGCTGCGCACGGCGTGTAGCTGGCGGCGGCGGCCCGGGTCGGGGACCGGCACGGCGGCCATCAGCTTCCTGGTGTAGGGGTGCTGGGGCGCGCCGAAGATCGCCGCGCGGGGGCCGATCTCGACGATCTCGCCGAGATACATCACGGCGACCCGGTGGCTCACCCGCTCCACCACCGCCATGTCGTGCGAGATGAACAGGTAGGCCAGCCCGAGCGAGGCCTGCAGGTCGAGCATCAGGTTCACCACCTGCGCCTTCACCGAGACGTCGAGGGCCGAGACGGATTCGTCGGCCACGATCAGCCTGGGCTCGAGCGCCAGCGTCCGGGCGATGCAGATGCGCTGCCTCTGGCCGCCGGAGAACTCGTGCGGGAAGCGGCCAGCCATCTCGGGCTTGAGGCCGACCCGGCGCAGCAGGTCGGCGGCGCGCTCCCGGGCCTCCGAGCGGGAGCACAGGCGGTTGATGAGCAGCGGCTCGGCAACGGCGGCGCCCACGCTCATGCGCGGGTCGAGGCTGGCGAAGGGATCCTGGAAGATCATCTGCATCCGCCGGCGCCGGGCGCGCAGGGCCGCGGGCGACAGGCTCAGCACGTCCTCGCCGTCGAGGAGCACCGACCCGGCGGTGGGCTCGATCAGCCGCAGCACCGAGCGGCCGGTGGTGGACTTGCCGCAGCCCGACTCACCGACGAGGGCCAGGGTCTCGCCGGCGCGGACCGCGAACGACACGTTCTCGACCGCGTGGACCCGGCCGCGCACCCGCGACAGCAGGCCGCCGCGGATGTCGAAGCGGGTGGTGAGGCCCTTGACCTCGAGGACCGGGCGCTCGCCCTCGCGCACGGTGTCCGGGAGCGGCACGGCCGGCTCGGGCTCGCCGGTGGTGCGGTCGACGATCTCGAAGCGGGCCGGGTGCGGCCTGCCCTGCATGGCGCCGAGGCGCGGCACGGCGGCCAGCAGCGCGCGGCTGTAGGGATGGGCCGGGCGGCGGAAGATCTGCTCGGTCGCGCCCGTCTCGACGGCGCGGCCGTCGACCATCACCACGGTGCGATCGGCGATCTCCGCCACCACCCCCATGTCGTGGGTGATGAACAGGACCGACATGCCCTCCTCGTCCTGGAGGAGCTTGATCAGGTCGAGGATCTGGGCCTGGATCGTGACGTCGAGCGCCGTCGTCGGCTCGTCGGCGATGAGGAGCTTCGGCCGGCAGGCGAGCGCCATCGCGATCATCACCCGCTGGCGCATCCCGCCCGAGAAGCGGTGCGGGTACTCGTGGATGCGCGAGGCGGCGGCCGGGATCCGCACCTTGTCGAACAGCCGCACGGTCTCGGCCTCGGCCGCGGCCCGCGACAGGCCGCGGTGCAGCCGCAGCGCCTCGCCGATCTGGAAGCCGACGGTGAGCACCGGGTTGAGGCTCGTCATCGGCTCCTGGAAGATCATCGCGACGTCGTCGCCCCGGATGCGACGCATCTCGGGGTCGGGCAGGCGCAGGAGGTCGCGGCCCTCGAGCAGCACGCGGCCCCCGGTGCGGGTGGCGTCCCGGGGGGTGAGCCGCATGATCGAGAGCGCCGTGACGCTCTTCCCCGAGCCCGACTCGCCCACGAGGGCGACCGTCTCCTTGGGGCCGATCTCGAACGAGACGCCGTGCACCACCGGGCGCCAGGTCCGCTCGGAGCGGAAGGCGACGGTGAGGTCCTGGACCGAGAGGATCGGGGTGGTCATGGATGTCCCCTTGAGGAGATTCTCTGGAAGGGCGGGCTGGCGCTCATGACGATCGCCCCTTTCCCGGGTGACCGAAGTGAAGTGGAAGGAGATCCGGGATCCAGGAGAGACGTGCCGCGAAGCGGCTCTGCAGGCTGCACCGTTGCAGACGACCAAACGCTTCGCGCATTCCTGTGCTGGTTCCCGGATCTCCCTTCGCTGTCGCTTCGGTCGTCCGGGAAACGGTGGAGAGGGAGTGGCATTTGCCTCACAGCACCCGCCGCGGGTCGAGGGCGTCGCGCAGGCCGTCGCCGATGAAGTTGATCGACAGGACGGTCAGGAAGATCGCGGCGCCCGGGAACAGCGCCCAGTGCGGCGCGACGTCGAGATGGTCCTTGGCGTCGTAGAGCAGGCGGCCCCAGGTCGGGATGTCGGGCGGGAAGCCCAGCCCTAAGAACGACAGGGTCGATTCGGCGATGATCGCGGACGACACCTCGATCGTCGCCGCGACGATCACCGGCCCGATCGCGTTCGGCAGGATGTGGCGGGAGACGAGGTGCCAGGCGGTCGCCCCCTGCGAGCGCGCCGCCTCGACGAACTCCTTCTCGCGCAGGGAGAGAAACTGCGCCCGCACCAGCCGCGCCACCGGCATCCAGCGCAGGCCCCCGATGACCGCGACGATCATCACGAAGACGCCGCCCTCGACCCCGAAGACCTGCTTCAGCTGGTCGCGAAACAGGTAGATCACGAGCAGCAGGAGCGGCAGCTGCGGCAGCGACAGGAAGAGGTCGGTCAGCCACATCAGGACGGGATCGAGGAAGCGGCGCGACATTCCGGCGAGCGCCCCCACCACCACGCCGACGACGGTCGCCACCACCATGGCGGCGAAGCCGACGGCGAGCGAGATGCGGCCGCCGTAGATCATCCGGGCGAGCAGGTCCTGGCCGAGGTCGTCGGTGCCGAGCGGGTGGGCCCAGGACGGGCCCTGAAGCGTGGCGCCGAAGTCGATCTCGTCGATCGCCACCGGCCAGACCCAGCCGCCGACGAGGACGGCGAGGACGAGCAGCCCCAGCACCCCGACGCTGACGACCGCCAGGCGGTGCCGGCGGAAGCGCCGCCAGGTGTCCCGACCCGATGCCGCCGGGGCCGGCGCGGGGGCCGCCTCAGCGGTAGGAGATGCGAGGGTCGAGCCAGCCATAGAGGAGGTCCGCGACGAGGTTGAACAGGACGACGAGGCAGGCGAACACGAAGGTGACGGCCATCACGACCGGCGTGTCGTTGGCGAGCATCGCGTTGATGAGGAGCGAGCCGATCCCCGGGATGCGGAAGATCTGCTCGGTCACGATGGCGCCGCCGAACACCGCCGGGATCTGGAGCGCCACCAGGGTCACCACCGGGATCAGCGCGTTTCGGGCGATGTGGCGCACCGTGACGGTGCCGTCCGAGAGGCCCTTGGCCCGGGCAGTGGTGACGTAGTCGAGGCGCGCCACGTCGAGCACCGAGGCGCGGACGTAGCGTGTGTAGGACGCGGCCTGGAAGAAGCCGAGCACGCAGACCGGCATGATCGCCTGCCGGACATGCTCCCAGTACCAGCGCCAGCCCGTCGCCGCGACGTCGGCCTGGTAGACGAAGGGCAGCCAGTCGAGGGTGAGGCTGAACAGCAGGATGAACAGGAGGCCGGTGAAGAAGGTCGGCAGCGAGAAGCCGATGAAGGCGAGCGTGTTCGCCACCTGGTCGAAGACCGAGTAGGGCCGGATCGCCGCCAGGATGCCGACCGGCACCGCGATCAGCAGCGCCAGCACCTGCGAGGAGCCGACCACGAACAGGGTGGTCGGCAGGCGCTGGAGGATCAGGTCGTCGACGTCGACCCGGCTGGCGAAGGAGAAGCCCCAGTCGCCCTGGAGCATCGCGGTCAGCCAGTGCAGGTAGCGCACCAGGATCGGATCATCGAGGCCGAACTTCAGCCGCAGGGCCTCGCGCACCTCCGGCGGCACGTTGGGGTTGGTGGCGAGTTCCCCGAACGGGTCGCCCGGTGCTAGCGCCAGCACCGTGAACAGGATGAGGCTGATCCCGAGCAGGCTCGGGATCGCGATCAGGAGACGGCGGAGGAGGTAGGCTCCCATCGGGTGTCGTTACGCCTGCTTGTACCACTCGGCCAGGAAGGCCAGCGAGTTGTCCCAGCCGCTCGCCGGCGCCTCGAGCTTGCCGTTGATCGCCGAGACCTGGGCGCGGTGGAGCAGAGGCAGGACGTAGTCGGCGACCACGAGGTCGTTCATCTTGACGAACAGGGCGGCGCGCTTGACGAGGTCGAGTTCGCCTTGCGCCGCACGATAGGCGGCGTCGACCTCCGGGTTCTGCATCCGGCAGATGTTGCGGCCCTGCCACTTGTTGGCCTTGGTGGCGGCCTCCCAGGACACGTATTGCAGGGCGAACACCGCCGGATCGGCCTGCGTCATATTCCAGGTGTACATCTCCATGTCGGCGTAGAAATGCGGGTAGGTATCCGGATTCGCCACGTCGGAAGAGAAGAACACCGAGCCGGGGACCGACTTCAGCTCCATGTCGATCCCGGCCTTCTGGGCGGCCTGCTTGATGATGGCCTGGGTCTTCTGGCGCGGCGCGTTGATCGAGGTCTGGAAGACGAACTTCAGCCTCTTGCCGTCCTTGGCACGGATTCCGTCGCCGCCCTTCTTCCAGCCGGCCTCCTCCAGGATCTGGGCCGCCTTGTCGGGCTCGAAGGCGAAGGAGGTGTTCTTCGAGACGAAGGGGGCCGGGCCGTTGAACACGTTGGCGGTGGCCCGCCCCGTGCGGCCGTAGATGAATTGCTGGATCGCCGCCCGGTTGACGAGCAGGTTCATCGCCTTGCGCACCGCCGGATCGGAGAAGGCCGGGTGCTTGGTCTTCAGCGAGGCGCGCTCGCCGTCGACCTCGACGTTCGGGTCGGTGGCGTTGAGCAGCAGGAACTCGAGGTTGCCACCGTAATCCATCTTGACCCGGCCCTTGCCCTCGGCCTCGAGCCGCTTGAGGATCTCGTCCTCGACCTGCATGTTCCAGGCGTAGTCATACTCTGCGGTCTGCAGCACGGCGCGGGCGGCCGAGACCGCGTCGCCGCCGCCCTTCATCTCGATCGAGTCGAAGAACGGCCGGTTCGGGACGTGGTAGTCCGGGTTGCGCACGCCGCGCAGGATGTCGCCGGGGCGGAACTCGCTGAACTTGTAGGGCCCGGTGCCGACCGGCGCGAGGTTCGCCGGCGCGTCGCGGGATTTGTCGCCGCTGTAATCCGCAAAGACGTGCTTGGGGATGATCATCCCGGCGCTCGACACGAAGGCGTCGGCCCAGAACGGCGTCGGCTCCTTGAAGGAGAGCTTGACCGTCAGATCGTCGACCTTCGTGACCTTGACATTGATGTAGCTGCCGCCGGTGACCGCGGCCGTCGCCGGGTTGGCGGCGTACTCGGCGGTGAACACCACGTCGTCGGCGGTGAAGGGCTTGCCGTCGTGCCACTTCACCCCGGGCTTGAGCTTCCAGGTCACCGAGCGACCGTCCGCCGCGACGCCGCCATTCTCCTTCGAAGGGATCTCCGCCGCCAGGATCGGGAACAGGTTGCCGTCCGCGTCCCAGGCCGCCAGCGGCTCGTAGAAGATGCGCGAGCCTTCCTGGTCCTTGGTGCCGATGGCGAAGTGCGGGTTGATGAGGGTGGCGGCCTGCCAGAACAGGAGCTTGAGCGGCCCGCCGCCGCCCGCCTTGGTCGGCTTGTAGGCGTCGCGCAAGCCGTTCGCCGCGAAGGCGACGCCGTTCTGGGCCAGCATCATCCCGGCCATCGGCGCGGTGAGGCCTAGCGCCACCATCCGCCGCACGAAGCTGCGCCGCGACAGGCTCCCGTCCTTCACCTCGCCGATCAGCGTCCGCAGGTCATGCTCGGTCATGGAAGTTCACCCTTCAGGCTGGCCTTGAACTGGCCGTCAGCATCGCGCCCGCGGTCCCGGTCCGCAAGCCGCCGTGAATGACGCCCCCCGGCCATTCACCCGGCATTCGCCCAAGCCCAGGCATTCGCCCGGGCCCAGGCACTCGCGTAGCCATTCGCAATTCGCGCGCCACGTCCGCTCCGTCCGCGCTTGAGCCGGCCCGCTGCCTGCATAGGCTCGCGGGCGAGGCGGCCTGCCGGGGGCCGGCGCGGGAGGAACCCCATGGACAACCGCAGCGCCGTGTGGCGGCAGGTCGACGCCCACAAGGACCGGCTGATCGCCCTCTCCGACGAGGTCTGGGGCACGCCGGAGGTCTGCTACACGGAAGACCGCTCGGCGGCCGCGCACGCGGCCGAACTGCGCCACCAGGGCTTTCGCGTGACGGCAGGAGCCGCCGGCATCCCGACCGCCGTGATCGGCGAGGCCGGCGAGGGCGGGCCGGTCATCGCGTTCCTGGGCGAGTACGACGCCCTGCCGGGCCTGAGCCAGGAGGCGGGCGTGGCCGCCCACACCCCGATCGAGGCCGGCGGCCACGGCCACGGCTGCGGGCACAACCTGCTCGGTTCCGCGGCGCTGCTCGCCGCCACCGCCCTCAAGGACTGGCTCGCCGAGGCGGGCCTGCCGGGCCGCGTGCGCTACTACGGCTGCCCGGCCGAGGAAGGCGGGGCCGCCAAGGCCTTCATGGTGCGGGAGGGCCTGTTCGCGGACGCGGACGCCGCGGTCACCTGGCACCCGTCGAGCTTCTGGGAGGTCGCGCCGCCGCTCTCGCTCGCCAACACCCGGGCCGACTTCGTGTTCACCGGCCGCGCCTCGCACGCGGCGGCCGCACCCCATCTCGGCCGCTCGGCCCTCGACGCGGTCGAGCTGATGAATGTCGGCGTCAACTACATGCGCGAGCACATGCCGAGCGACGCGCGGGTGCATTACGCGCTCCTCGACGCCGGCGGCATCGCCCCCAACGTGGTCCAGGCCCACGCCCGGGTGCGCTACTCGATCCGTGCCCGCGACCTGGCCGGCATGCGCGACCTCGTGAACCGCGTGCGCAAGATCGCTGAGGGCGCGGCGCTGATGACCGAGACCACGATGGAGATGCGCATCGTCAGCGCGGTCTCGGACCTCGTCGGCAACACGCCGCTGGAGGAAGCCCTGCACGGGGTGATGGAGGAACTCGGCGCGCCCCACTTCGACGAGGCCGACCGCGCCTTCGCCCGCGAGATCCAGACCACCCTGACGCCGCAGGACATCGCGGCGGTCTACCGCACCATCGGTCTGCCGGTGACGGACGCGCCGCTCGCCGATTTCCTCGTGCCGCTCGACGCCCGCCGCAACCCGGCGATCGGCTCGACCGACGTCGGCGACGTGAGCTGGGTGGTTCCGACCGTCCAGGCCCACGCCCCGACCGTGGCGGTGGGCACGCCGTTCCACACCTGGCAGGTGGTGGCGCAGGGCAAGACCCCGGCCGCCCACAAGGCGATGGTGCAGGTGGCCAAGGCCATGGCGGCTCTGGGCGCCCGGCTCGCCACCGACGGTGCGCTTCGCGCCGCCGCGAAGGCAGATCTGGCGGCGCGCACCGGGCCCGAGGGCTACGTCTCGCCCCTGCCGGCGGAGGTGCAACCGCCGCTGACGATGTCGGTGGGGTGAGAGACCGGTTCGACGTTCGTCGACGAATCGACAGTCTCAACCGAAGGACGAGTCGCCCTCCATCGTCGTTCCGGACTCTCGCCTCCGGCGAGCCCCGGGACCCGCCGGGGGAGGCGTTCGGTCGTGTGACGGCTCCTTCCGCTGTCCGTACGCGGCGCGGCCGAAGCCCCGCTCGTCGCGCAGCGCCGCCTCGGCTAAGGAGGCGGCCCCCCCCTTCCAGCCCGGACGCCCCATGGACCAGACCCAGCCGCCGGCCCCGATCGCCATCGACGACTTCCTGAAGCTCGACGTGCGGGTCGGCACCATCGTCGAGGCGGCGCCGATCCCGGAGGCGCGCCGTCCGGCCTACCGCCTCGTCGTCGATCTCGGCGAGGCGCTCGGCTTGAAGAAATCCTCCGCCCAGGTGACGGTGAACTACACCCCCGAGGCCCTGATCGGCCGGCAGGTGCTCTGCGTCGTCAACCTGCCGCCGCGCCAGGTCGGTCCGGTGCGCTCCGAGGTGCTGACCCTCGGGGTGCCGGACGCGGCGGGAGCGGTGGTGCTGGTGGCGCCCGAGCGGCCGGTGCCGAACGGTGGGCGGCTTTACTGAGACAACGGAGAGAGATCACGTCATGACCTCGAGCCACGGCCCGCTGCGGGTCGGCATCGGCGGCCCGGTCGGGTCGGGCAAGACCGCCCTGATGGAAGGCCTGTGCAAGGCCCTGCGCGAGCGCTACGACCTCTGCGCCATCACCAACGACATCTACACCAAGGAGGATGCGCGCCTCCTGACGGTGGCGGGCGCCCTGCCGGAGGAGCGCATCATGGGCGTCGAGACCGGCGGCTGCCCGCACACGGCGATCCGCGAGGACGCCTCGATCAACCTCGCGGCGGTGGCCGAGATGCGCCGGCGCTTCCCGGCCCTCGACCTCGTCCTGCTCGAATCCGGCGGCGACAACCTCGCCGCCACCTTCTCGCCGGAGCTTGCCGACCTGACGATCTACGTCATCGACGTGGCGGGCGGGGAGAAGATTCCGCGCAAGGGCGGGCCCGGCATCACCCGCTCTGACTTGCTCGTCATCAACAAGACCGACCTCGCCCCCCTGGTCGGCGCCGATCTCGGCGTGATGGAACAGGACACCAAGCGGATGCGGGGCACGCGCCCCTACGTGTTCGCGTCCCTGCGCCAGGGCGACGGCGTCGAGGCGGTGGCCCGCTTCGTGGTGGAGGCCGGGGGCCTGTAGGTGCTGCTCGACCTGCTGCACTGGCTCGTGCTGCCGGCGCCGCTCGGCGCCCGGCGCCTGGGCTACGTCGGCGACAGCGTCCGGCTCGCCTCCCGCGCCCGGCGCTGCCGCGCGGCCTGGGCGCCGCACCTCGCGGCGGCCCGGGACACGGTGCGGGCGGCGATGGCCGACCTGCCCCGGCGCGACACCGCCGTGGTGCTGGGCTCAGGGGGCCTCGACGACGTCCCGGTCGACGACCTCGCGGCGGCCTTCCGGCGGGTGGTGCTGGTGGATGTCGTGCATCCCTGGCGGGCCCGCCTGCGGGCGCGGCGGCACCGCAACGTCACGCGCCTCACCTTCGATCTGAGCGGGACGGACGGATTGCTGCTCGGCCGCGGCGACGGGCTCGGGCCGGCGCTGCCGCCGGTCTGCGCGGAGGCCGGCACCGACCTCGTGGTCTCGGCCAACCTCCTGTCGCAGCTGCCGATCCTGCCGGTCGCCCGACTCGAGGCCGCGGGCCGCCTCGGACCCTGGGAGGCCGGCGAGGCCGACGCCTTCGGGCGCCGCATCGTGACGGCCCACCTCGCGGCCCTGGCGGGGCTGTCCGCCCGGATCTGCCTCGTCACCGACCGCGACGAGACCGAGGAGGACCGGGACGGCTGGGTGCTGGAGCGCCTCGACCTCCTCTACGGCGTCGATCCCGGGCCGGCTCCGCGGAGCTGGAACTGGGTCCTGGCGCCCTTCGGCGAGGTGTCTCGCGACCGCCGCCTGGTGCACCGGGTCACGGCCTGGCCGGACTGGCGGCCGGCATGACGGGAAGGCATGCCCGCGCGCGTCCGGGACGGGTTCGCGTAGGGCGGCGGGGCGTCTACGGTCCGACTCCTGGTCGACCCGAGCGACGTGGGCTTCCCCTCTCCCCGCGGGCGGGGAGAGGGCCTGGGGATCGAAGATCCCACCTCCCGTTCAGGGGGCACAGCGAGGCGGTAGCCGAAGGTGAGGGGGGTATTTCCGAAGGAGTCTCACTCGTCGAGACCCCCTCACCCTCGCTCCGGCTTCGCCTGCGCTCCTTTCGCCCCCGACGAGGGGGGGCGAAAGCCTCTCCCCGCCCGCGGGGAGAGGGGAAGTCCACGCCCGATGGCGATCAGCGCGAGGGGGGAAGGAAGCGACGATGACCCGCGACAGCACCGCGGCGGATCCGGACGAGGCGCCGGTGGAGGCCTATTGGCGCCGCAACCTCGCGGTCTGCGTGTTCGGCTCCTTCACCACCATCGTGGCGATGACGCTGCTGCTGCCGTTCCTGCCGCTCTACGTCGAGGAGCTCGGCGTCAAGGACCAGGCCGCCATCGTGCAATGGTCCGGGGTGGCGTTCGGGGCGACGTTCTTCAGCGCCGCCCTGGTAGCCCCGCTCTGGGGCCGCCTCGCCGACCTCTACGGCCGCAAGCTGATGCTGATCCGGGCGAGCCTCGGCATGGCGGTGGCGATGTCGCTGATCGGCATGGCCGGCAACGTCTGGCAGCTCGTGGCCCTGCGGCTGCTCGCGGGCCTGCTCGGCGGCTACGCCTCAGGCTCGACGGTGCTGGTGGCGACGCAGACCCCGAAGGACCGCTCGGCCTGGGCGCTCGGTATGCTCGCCTCCGGCATCATGGCCGGCAACCTCGTCGGGCCCCTCGTCGGCGGGGTGCTGCCGCCCTTGATCGGCATCCGCGCCACCTTCCTGGCCGCTGGCGGGGTGATCTTCCTCGCCTTCCTCGCCACCCTGCTGCTGATCCGCGAGGAGCCGCGGCCGCGCAAGGCCGCGCGGGAGGGCGGCGGCTTCGCCAGCATCCCGGACAAGCGGCCGGCGCTCGCCATGCTGGCGACCGGGATGCTGCTGATGCTGGCGGTGATGTCGGTCGAGCCGATCATCACCGTCTACGTCGCCGAGCTGACGCCCGATCCCACCCGGGTCACGCTGATCGCGGGGCTGGCGATGTCGGCCACCGCCCTGGGGAGCATCCTGTCGGCCCCGCGCCTTGGGCGCCTCGCCGACCGGATCGGTCCCTGGACCGTCATCACCGCGAGCCTGGCCGCCTCGGCCGTGCTCCTCGTGCCGCAGGCCCTGGTGACGACCGACTGGCAGCTCGTGGCTTTGCGCTTCCTGATGGGGCTGGCGCTCGGCGGGCTCCTGCCCTGCATCGCCAGCGTGATCCGCCACTCCGTCCCCGACCGGGTGGCCGGGACGATGCTTGGCTATTCCACCTCGTCGCAGTACGTCGGGCAGGTGGTGGGGCCGCTGCTCGGCGGCTTCGTGGGCGGCCACATCGGCATGCGGGCGGTCTTTCTCGGCACCGCGGTGCTGATGGCGCTCGGGGCGGCCGGCACCGCCCTGGCGCGGCCGAAGGGGATGAGGGCGTGAGCGACGCGGGCCTGGTACGGCGGACCATCGACATCGGCGATCCCGCGGGCGGGCACCTCGCCGCGCTGGAATTCGGGCCGGCGGTGCGGCCGCTCGACGCGCTCCTGATGCACGCGAACGGCTTCAACGCCCGCACCTACCGGAGCCTGCTCGCGCCGCTCGCCGACCTGCACGTCCTCGCCTACGACCACCGCGGGCACGGCCGCACCACCCTGCCGGCCGAGCCCGCGGGGCGGGCGGATTGGTGGGACGTCACCAAGGACCTCATCGCGCTCCTCGACCGCCTGGACACGGCGCCGCTCGTCCTCGTCGGCCATTCGATGGGCGGTACCGCCGCGCTGCTCGCCGCCGCCGAGCGGCCCGGGCGGGTGCGCGGCCTCGTGCTCCTCGACCCGGTGATCCAGCCGCCGGAGCGCCGGGGGGAGGGCCATGCCGGCCTCGCCGAGGGGGCGCTCAAGCGGCGCAGCGACTTCCCGTCCTGGGAGGCGGCCCTGGCCGCCTATCGGGGGCGCGGCGCCTTTCGCACCTGGCCGGAGGCGCCGCTCGCCGACTACGTGGCGGACGGCTTTCGCGAGGCGCCCGGCGGCGTGACGCTCGCCTGCACCGGGGCCTGGGAGGCGTCGAGCTACATGGCGCAGGGGCATGATCCCTGGGCGGCGCTCGCGCGGCTGCGCTGCCCGGCGGAGATCCTGCGGGCGGAGGCCGGCAGCACCTGCGCGATCGGCGAGAGCCCCGGTCCGGGGGTGGAGGTCGAGACGGTGCCGGGCACTACCCACTTCCTGCCCTTCGAGGCACCCGACCGGGTCCGCGCCGCGATCCGCCGGGCCGTCGCGGCGGGCTGAGACGCCTCCCGCATCCTCGCCCCGGCGCCGCGCGGGCCTACCCCGGAAGCATGAGGCGCGCCCGTGCCTTTCGGGGAAGCGCGGCCGTCCCGCCCGCTCCCATCGCGCAGATAGCGGGGGACCGCTGCGGAAGCCCAATGTCGTCCGCACGCGGCGGCGCTCCCGCGCCGCCCGGCGGAGGGACACGGCATGAGGTTCTGGCTCGGTTTGACGGCCTGCCTGGTCCTGGGGGCAGTCGGTGTGGCGCTCACGATGGAGGGAACGCCCCTCGACGGTGCGCCGGTTCCCGCCGCGCCACCTCCGCCCGCGAGCCCGGCGCCCGGTGAGGTCACCGAGGCGGACCGGGCCGGCGTGCCGCGCCAGATGCAGGTCCGCGTCATCCTGGCTCGCCAAGCGAGCGACTCGGCTCGCCAGGCGAGCGACTCGGCTCGTCCGCCCGGCGACGCCGCCCGGCCGGTGGCGGCGCCGGGGCCGGAGGCCCGGGTCCTGGGGGAGGCCCCCCGGCAGGCCGGGGGGCGGGGGCGGCACGGCGCGGGCCGGGCGTGTCCCTTCTAGACCCCTCCGGGCACACGAGACAGGGGGACATGTACCGTCTCGTCTTCTGTGTTGAGAAA
>NZ_LABY01000032.1 GCF_001043975.1 Methylobacterium variabile | reverse complement strand
GCATCGGGCTCTCCGGGGATAGGCGCCGGAGAGTGGCAGAGGCGGCGCCGGACTTCCAGGCTCGGCCCGCGTTGCGCCTGTGCGCGCAAATGCTAGGCTCTCGCGGGGCGGGACTTGCTGCGAGGCCGGACATGTCGATCATCACCCGGGTCGGGCGCCTGGCGGGAGGACTGGCCGGCGCCCTGACGGTGCTCGCGGGCGTCCCGGCGCTGGGCCAGCAGCCGGCGCCCCGCGGCAGCGCCCTGGTGCAGCCGGCGCCCCGCAAGCCCGCGCCGAAGAGCTTCGTGCGCCCCGGCCTCGCCAGCGAGGCGGTGCGGCTCGAGGCGCGGCTGGCCGCCGAGGCGGGCAGCGGGGGGAAGCCCGCCGCGCAGTGGCGCCGGGAGGGCGAGGCCCTGCGGCTCAAGGACGACACCGACGGGGCGCTCACCGCCTATCGCCGGGCCGCCGCGGCCGATCCGGCGGACTGGCGCAGCTGGTACGCCCTGGCGGAGACCGCCGACGGCGCCGAGACCGACGATTACGACGCCGGCCAGAAGCTGAAGGCGGAGGCCCGGGCCGGCGCCTACCTGGCCTACCAGCGGGCGACCGGCCCGGCCGACGAGGCGCGGGCGCTCGCCCTCCTCGGCGCGGTCCAGGCCCGGCAGGAGAGCTGGCGCCCGGCGCTGGAGGCCTACGCGGCGAGCCTGGCGCTGGCGGCTACCCCTGAGACCGCCAAGACCTACGAGGCCCTGCGCGACGCCCACGGCTTCCGGGTGCTCGACTACAAGGTCGATTCCGACGCCGCCGCCCCGCGCGCCTGCTTCACCCTCTCCGAGACGATCGACCCGAAGGCGGACGTGGCGCCCTTCGTCGCCGTGTCGGGCGCGACCGACGCCGCCGTGACGGCCCAGGGCCAGCAGGTCTGCGTCGACGGCCTGCGCCACGGCGAGCGCTACGGCGTCGTCCTGCGCCAGGGCCTGCCCTCGAGCGTGGGCGAGTCCCTGCGCAAGGCCGCCGACTACGACATCTACGTCCGCGACCGCAGCCCGCAGGTGCGCTTCACCGGCCGCAACTACGTGCTGCCCCGCACCGGCCAGGCCGGGGTGCCGCTGGTCTCGGTCAACGCCCCCAAGCTCGACGTCGAGGTGCTGCGCATCGGCGATCGCGGCCTCTTGCCGGCCCTGCGCACCGACGAGTTCCTGTCGCAGCTCTCAGGCTCCGCCGCCCGCACCATCGCCCGCGAGCGCGGCGTGCAGGTCTGGAAGGGCAGCCTCGACACCGCCCCGGCCGAGCTGAACCGCGAGGCGGTGACCGCCTTCCCGGTGCTGCAGGCGGTCGGCAAGGTCGAGCCCGGGCTCTACGTGATGACGGCGCGGCCGAGCGGCAGCACCTCCCTCGCCGACGCCGAGGAGGGCGGCTACGAGAGCGAGGCGACGCAGTGGTTCGTCGTCTCGGATCTCGGCCTCACCGCCTTCAAGGGCCGGGACGGCATCCACGTGCTGGCCCGCTCGCTCGCCTCGGCCGGGGTGCTGAAGGGGGCGGAGATCCGGCTCGTCGCCCGCAACAACGAGGTGCTCGCCACCCGCAGCACCGACGGGCAGGGCCATGCCGCCTTCGATCCCGGCCTCGCCCGCGGCGAGGGCGGGGCGGCGCCGAGCCTGGTGGTGGCGCGCCTCGGCGACGATTACGGCTTCCTCGACCTGTCGCTCGGCGCCTTCGACCTCGCCGACCGCGGCGTGAAGGGCCGGCCGGCGCCCGGGGCGGCGGAGGCCTACCTGTTTCCCGAGCGCGGGGTTTATCGCTCCGGCGAGACGGTGCAGCTGACCGCGCTCCTGCGCGACGCGAAGGGCGCGGCGATCCCGAACCTGCCCCTCACCCTGGTGGCCAAGCGCCCGGACGGCGTCGAGTACCGCCGGGCGCAAGTCCCCGATGGCGGCCTCGGCGGCCGCGCCTTCTCCCTGCCGCTCCTGCCCGGCGCGCAAGGAGGCACCTGGCGGGTTGCCGCCTACACCGACCCGAAGGCGCCCCCCGTCGGAGAGGCGAGCTTCCTCGTCGAGGATTACGTCCCCGAGCGCCTCGACGTCAGCCTGACGCCGGCGGAGCCCGCCCTGCGGCCGGGCGAGCCGGCGACGGTCGCGGTCGTGGCCCGCTACCTCTACGGCGCCCCGGGCGCGGCCTTGAGCGTCGGCGGCACGGTCGCGGTGCAGCCGGCCGCCCGCAGCGGCGTCGCGGGCTTCGAGGACTTCTCCACCGGCCTCGACGACGAGCGCGTCGAGCCGGTGACGGCGGAGCTGGACACACCCGTCACCACCGACGCGCAGGGCCGCGCCACCGTGCGGGCCCCGGTGCCGGCCGGCTCCGGGCCGCGACCGTTCGAGGCCAGGGTCTCGCTCCAGGTCGGCGAGCCCGGCGGGCGGGCGGTGCAGCGCAGCCTGACCCTGCCGATCCTGCCTGCCGGCCCGGTCCTGGGCATCAGAAAAGCCTTCGGCGAGCTGCGCGAGGGCGCCACCGCGACCTTCGACGTGGCGGCCGCTCGCCCCGACGGAGCGCGCCTCGCCGGCGAGGCGAGCTGGACCCTCCTGCGGGTCGAGCGGCGCTACCAGTGGTACCGGGCCGACGGGCGCTGGTCCTACGAGCCGGTCAAGACCACCGCGAAGGTCGCGAACGGCCGCCTCGCCCTCGAGGCCGGCGCGCCGGCCCGGGTGGCGGTGCCGGTGGATCTCGGCTCCTACCGCCTGGAGGTGCGCGGGTCCGGCTTCGAGGCGGCGAGCCTCTCCTTCGCCGTCGGCTGGGGCGGATCCGAGAGCGCCGACGCCCCCGACCTCCTCGACCTCACCCTCGACCGCGACGCCTACGCCACCGGCGACACCCTGCGGGCGCGGTTGCGCCCACGCTTCGCCGGGACCGCCACCGTGGCGGTGGTGAGCGACCGGGTGCACGAGATCCGCACCCTCGACCTGCCGGCGGCCGGCAGCACCGTCGAGATCCCGGTGAAGCCCGAATGGGGCGCGGGCGCCTACCTCGTCGCCACCGCCTACCGGCCCCTCGACCAGGCGGCCAAGCGCCTGCCCGGCCGGGCGCTCGGCCTCGCCTGGTTCGGAATCGACCGCGACGCGCGCTCCCTCGGCGTCGCGCTCGAGGCGCCGACGAAGGTCCGGCCCCGGGGCGAGCTGCGCCTGCCGATCCGCCTCTCCGACCTGAAGCCCGGCGAGGAGGCCCGGGTGACGGTGGCGGCGGTCGATGTCGGCATCCTCAACCTGACCCGCTACGCCAACCCGGACCCGTTCGGGTTCTTCTTCGGCCAGAAGGCGCTCTCGGCCGAGATCCGCGACCTCTACGGCTACCTCATCGACGGCATGCAGGGCACGCTGGGGGCGATCCGCTCCGGCGGCGATGCCGGCGGGGCGGAGCTGGAGGGGGCGCCGCCGGCGCAGGCGCCGCTGGCGCGCTACTCGGGCGTCGTCACCGTCGGGCCGGACGGACGCGCCGAGGTGAGCTTCCCGCTGCCGGCCTTCAACGGCACCGCCCGGGTGATGGTGACGGCCTGGAGCGCCGCCCGGGTCGGGGCGGCCGCCGCCGACGTCGTCATCCGCGATCCCGTGGTGGCGAGCGGCACCCTGCCCCGCTTCCTCGACGTCGGCGACCGCTCGCGCCTGCACGTCGCCCTCGACAACGTCGAGGGGACGGGCGGCGACTACACCGTCGACATCGACCTCGCCGGCCCGGTGGTGGTGCCGGCGGGTGCGCTGAGCCGGTCCCTGCGCCTCGAGCCCGGCGGGCGCGGCACGGTCGAGATCCCGCCCCCCGCCGCGGGGCCGGGCCTCGCCCGCCTCGACCTGCGGCTGACCGGGCCGGGGCTGACCGAGCCCGCCGGCCAGAGCTTCGCCTTGGGCGTCCAGCCCGGCACCGGGGCGCTGCTGCGGCGCCAGGTCCGCACCCTCGAGCCCGGCGCCAGCCTGACCCTGTCGGGCGACCTCCTCGCCGACGTGATCCCGGGCACCGGCTCGGTCACGGTGGCGGCCTCGCCCTTCGGCGGCATCGACGTGCCGGCCCTGCTCCAGGCCCTCGACCGCTACCCGTATGGCTGCACCGAGCAGATCGTGAGCCGGGCCCTGCCGCTCCTGTCGGTCAACCGCCTCGCGACGCTGGCGCAGCTCGGCCTCGACGGCACGGCCGACGAGCGGGTGCGCGGCGCCGTCGAGCGGGTGCTGGCGCGGCAGGATTCGAGCGGCGCCTTCGGGCTGTGGTCGGCCGGCAACGCCGAGGATCTCTGGCTCACCGCCTACGCCACCGACTTCCTGACCCGGGCGCGGGAGCGCGGCATCCCGGTGCCGCAGACCGCGATGACGCTGGCCCTCGACCGGCTGCGCAACACGGTCGCCAACGCCACCGAGGTCACCGAGGGCGGCCTCGACCTCGCCTACGCGGCCTACGTGCTCGCCCGCAACGGCCGGCCGGTGATGGGCGACCTGCGCTACCTCGCCGACACCAAGCTCGCCTCCTTCGCGACACCGCTCGCCCGCGGCCAGATCGCCGCGGCCCTGGCGCTGCTGGGCGACCGGGCCCGGGCCCGCATCGCCTTCGAGGCCGCCGTGGCGGCGCTGCGGGCCGAGCGCGACAGCGGCGCCTACCGGGCCGATTACGGCTCGCGGCTGCGCGACGGCGCCGGACTGATCGCGCTGGCCGCCGAGACCGGGATGGCGCGCGAGGCCCTGGGCCCGGTCGGTGCCGTGGTGGGCGAGGAGCGCGGCTCCGGCCGCCCGACCAGCACCCAGGAACAGGCCTGGCTGGTGCTGGCAGCGGCCGAGCTCGCCAAGGATGCCGGCCAGGACACCGGCGCGATGGCGCTCGCGGTCGACGGCACGGCGGTGCCGGGGGCGCTCTACCGCACCCTGCCGGGCGCCGCCCTGGAGGCCCGGCCGGTGACGGTCGCGAACCGCGGCACCGCCCCGGTGCAGCTCGCCCTCGGCATCTCCGGCAACCCGGCGGTGCCAGAGCCGGCGGAGGCGAAGGGCTATGCGATCGAGCGCAGCTACCACCGCCTCGACGGCAGCCCGGCCGACCTCGGGTCCTTACGCCAGAACGACCGCCTGGTGGTGGTGCTGAAGGTGACGGAGGCCAAGGCGAGCGCCGGGCGCCTGCTCCTCGTCGACCGCCTGCCGGCGGGCCTCGAGATCGACAACCCGAAGCTCCTCGACGCCGACGCCACCGCCGGCCTCGCCTGGGCCAAGTCATCCGCCTTGACCAACTCGGACGTGAAGCCGACCCACACCGAGTTCCGCGACGACCGCTTCGTGGCGGCCTACGACCGCGACCCGAGCCAGTCCGCCTTCTTCAGCGTCGCCTACACGGTGCGGGCGGTGACGCCCGGCCGCTACGTCCACCCGGCGGCGACGATCGAGGACATGTACCGGCCCGAGCGCTACGGGCGGACGGCGTTCGGGACGCTGGAGGTGGGGGCGGCGCGGTAGGGCCGACGCCCCGTCGGCGCGGCCCGGCGAGGGCGCCGCGCGACCCGTTCGCGACGTCCGGCCGGGCGTCATCGGAGGTCCGGACCCGACCGGAGGCACCCTGCGGACGGACGCCTGGCAGTCGTCGTCAGCCGGCCATGACACGCACTCTCCGAGTGATCCGCGTTGCACTTGATCCGTTCGCATAAAGACAGAGCGCATCTCCCCTCTCCCGTGTGGGAGAGGGGCCAGGGGTGAGGGTGATACGGTACTGAGTCTAGCTCTAACCGTCCCGCTGCCAGCACGACGCTCAGCGATACACACTGAACCGTAGCACCCTCACCCCTACCCCTCTCCCACACCTTGCAGCGATCCCGGGCAAGCCCGGGATCGCCTGGAGAGGGGATCCCAGGCTTTATTGGCACGGAACAAATCAGGCGGATTTCGTATGATGTCTCATTTTCCTGATTTACAGATGAGACAGCACTCGGCTATATTTTAGATCCAGGAACGGCCAATGCTGTGGGAAGGTGACGATGCCTATACCTGGCTTCCTAGGCCCTACAGATAAGCTTGCGCCGAGCCTGCCGGCAAAGACAATCGAAGCGGGCAGATCTGAGACAATGTTTGAGAGCAAGGCCGCTTCTCGTTCCAACGAGTTGGCTTTTCGCGTTGATCATCAAACCCAAACTCAATGGTGCTGGGCGGCAGTGGCCAGCTCGATTTCCAGATTCTACGATCATGCCAGCCCATGGACGCAATGCCGGGTTGCCGATGCGCAGCTCGCCAAGGCAGTCTGCTGCGATCCGCAGGAAGCCGAAAGCCAGTGCAACAAGCAAGCGCGCCTCGATGAGGCCCTGAAGAAAACGTCGAACTTCGTGCGCTGGGTCGTTCTGAACAATCAGGACGACTGGCCCGGCGTCTCCTTCGAGGATATAAAGAGCGAAATCGACAGCAATCGCGTCATCGCTACACGTGTCGGCTGGGACGGTGGCGGCGGCCACTTCCAGGCAATCTTCGGCTACTCGGAATCGCCGTCCGGAGAAAAATTCATCAGGGTGACCGACCCGATCTACAGGGAGGTCGACGTAGCCTTCACCGAATTCGCGTCGCGCTACGAGGCCGGCGGATGGTGGAACGTCACCTACTTCACCGCTCCGGTCTCCCCGGCGGTCGCCGGCGGCTTGGAAGCAACGGACGCGGCGGTCGCCGAGAGGTCGATATCGGTCTCCGAGGAAGACTTGGTGGGAGCCTGACCATGGCGATTTCACTGAGAGCGGATGCGCCACGGGACGGCGCCAAAGTCATCGGAAAGGCCGTGCGGGATCTGGGGCTGTTCGGCTCCGACGATCCCCTGGCAGGCGGCGCGGCCCTCGATTTGTCGAAGCCGATCCCGATTTACAGGCTCAAGCTGGACGACCTTCGCGAGTACGGAGTCGCCTCCCTGGACAAGGCTGAGATGGTCGGCTGGCGCTACCTGCTCGAGACGGAGGGGGGCGGGGAGGTCTCCTACGTCGACCTCCATGAACGGAACAACGACACGCGCTTCAGCAGCATCGCGCGCAACCCGAACGCAGCGGCGCTGCTGGAGGCCGCCGGCCTCGCGGAGCGTGCCGCCAAGCCGTTGGAGGGCGATTGCGAGTTGAGGGCGATCGAGGTGCCGGCGGCCAAGGTTGCTGCGCTGTGGATCGTTCACGCGACAGCGTCCTTCGTGCCATACATCGACGGAGCCGCTGGCGCGCCCATCCGCGGGAAGCAATTGTCCCCGCAGGATTTCTTCGCCGAACTCAACAAGCGGCTGCCGGAGGCCGACGAGCGCGCGCCGGGTCGTGACCTGATGAGCAGGTGACGGCGATGCCGGACCACGAGGGACCCACGAGTCCGCCGCCGACCTCACCCAAGACGTCGCCCGAGACGTCGTCGACCGACAGCACGAGCCTGGAGATCCGAGAGTACATCGCCGCAGCGATCGGCGCCGCGCTCGTCGGGGTTACGCTCGTGCTGCTCGTCTGGACTTATCAAGCGGCAGGAGTCGTGAACAACTTCAACGCCGAAGCCTTCGGACGACAGAAGGACATTCTTCTCTTGGCCTTGGGGTTTCTCGGAACAGTGATAGGCTACTATTTCGGGCGGCTGCCGGCAGAACAGCAAGCAAACGCATCCCGCAAGCAGGCCGACGCCGCCACTAACGCGGCCCAGAAAGCCAAGGAAGACAAGCACAAAGCTGGACAGCTGATCTCGGACGCCATCAAAAAGGTGGAGCAACAATCGTCGAATTTGGAGGGAGGCACCCCGCCGAACGATGCCCTTCGGACCCTGCGCGAAGCTGAACGACTGCTTTATTCAACATGACATCGATCATCGCCGACGAATATCAATAAATCCATTAAATCATGTATTTAGTTATGATTTGAGAGCACCGGCTATCATTGAAAGAATATCTTGGATCCACCCTCGAATTTCCGCAAATCCGTCTTGAAATTGGCGAACGGAGATGGATCAACGGTCTGGTGCATTAGCATCCTCGGCCGTGCGTACGATGTGCCAGCGTTCCGGATTCTTGACACGCATGATGATGGGAGGAACGACCATGACGGACGTACCAGAGGCGGCCAAAACGCTGTTCGAAGACTCGGCAAGACTCAAGGTGCTCGAGACGTTCAAGACCGGCGACGGCGTCACCTATCACATCGTCGGATCGAGCGACGAAGAAGGAGGCGATCCGGTCCTCGTGCGCGTTGACGGCGGTGGCAACGCCGAGGTCACGCCGGAAGTCAAGCCGGAGGATCAAACCACCGGGGGTGCGCTATCGATCACCTCGCGCGCGACGGAGGTTCTCAAGGCCTATCGCGGCGAAGGCCAGGAGCAGGCCGACGACATCGCAGGCGGCGGCACCCCTCTCAGCCAAGCCGATCTGAACTCACAGTTTCTCAAGATGGCCGTCAAGATGGCGAAGGATGGGTTCTCATCGGCCGACGCGCCGGGGACCGACGGCGGCAATCTCGCCTGCGCCTGGGCGGTCAACCAATGCGCCAGCAAGGCGCTCGGCAAGCAGATCGGCGGTGGCCTTGCGACGGCCAATATGGTGGTCGTCCTTCGAAACAAGCACAACCCCACCACGAAGCCGATCGCCGGGGCGGTCATTATTTCGGCAAGTGCGTCGGTGGGCGGCAAGTGGACGATCGGGCATGTCGGCGTCCTCGGCAAGGTCGATCCAGCGGATGAGGACAAAACTCTGATCTATTCAAACAGCTCGTCTGAAGCCAAATTCATGCAGAATTTCACGCTGGGCCGCTGGCGCACGAAATACGCGACCAACAAGAAGCTCAAAGTCGAGTTCTTCGAGCTGAAGCCGAGCTTGTTCCCTGGCGCCAGCGACATCGAGGTCGGTTAGACCTCACCTCGAGCGCGTCGGCGGCTCGCAGGGGATGGTGGCCTCGCCCGGCGACGGTGCCCTCCCCTTCTCACGCCATGCGCCTCACGGCGCCGACGCCGCCGCAGGAGCTATCCCGGCGACCATGGGTGTCGTGAGGTGAAGTCGGACGTCAGCCGGCCAACGGAGGCCGGCTCGCCTCGGAGACGGCCGCACCTCTATCGCCGGCCCACGCTCCCGGCCGCTCCCTCCATCCGCGCCGCGATCCAGACCACGTGCCGGCCGCCGCTCCCTGCCGAGCGCACCTTGTGCTCCTCGACCGCGAAGCCGCCGCGCTGCAGCCGGGACTTGAACTTGCGGTCGGGGCTCTCCGACCACACCCCGAGCAGGCCACCGGGCCGCAGCGCCCGGTGGGCGCGGCCGAGGCCCGCAACGTCGTAGAGGCGGTCGTTCGTGCGCTGCACCAGCCCCTCCGGGCCGTTGTCGACGTCGAGCAGGATGGCGTCGTAGCCGCCCGGGCCCGCCGCGATGAGGTGATGGACGTCGGTCTCGTGCAGGGCGACGCGGGGGTCGTCGAGGCTGCCGGCGAACAGGTGCGCGAGGGGTCCGCGCGCCCAGGCGGCGACGGCCGGGATCAGCTCGGCGACGACGACCTGCGCGTCGGGCCCGAGCTCGCCGAGGGCCGCCCGCAGGGTGAAGCCCATGCCGAGCCCGCCGATCAGCACGCGCGGCCGCGGCCGGTCGCGCAGGCGCGCGCAGGCCAGGGTGGCGAGGGCCCGCTCCGACCCGCTGCGGCGGCTGTTCATCAGCTCGATCGTATCGACCACGATCGCGAACTCGTCGCCGCGCCGCATGAGGCGCAGGGCGGCGGTCTCGCCGGGGATGGAACTGGTGTCGAGGTGAACCCACGGAATCAAGGACGGAACTCCATTCGAACCGCGGCGCGCCGGGACGAGCGGCCACCGGTCGGCGATCGGGCCAGGGGACGGGCGGCTTGGTGATGGGCGGCTTGGGGAAGTCGGGCCTGGGGATGACAGGCTCGAGGATGAAAGGTCGGGACAGATCGAAATCTTGGCAGTGAAACCTTGGTCTGATCTGCGGCGAAGAAAGCAGGTCGCTGCGGACGGCCGCCCTTGTCCTGCGGAAGGGATGCGGGAGTTGCGCCGGCTATCGCACGCGCCGGCCTGCCCCGTCGAGCGCCGACCGGCCCGGTGCCGCCCGCAGATGGGCATCTGTCCTTCGCGGGCGTTCCGTGCCATACACCCGCCGATGAGCGACAACGAATTTTATCCCTTCTCCATCGAGGTGGCCCCGCTGAACAGCCCGAAAGGAAAATTCGGCTGGGCGATCCGAAAGCACGGTAAGCTTCTCGAGCGATCGGACCGCCCGCACGACAGCGAGGAGCGGGCCTACGCCAGCGCGACCGCTGCCGTCGAGCGCGCCTTCCGCCCCGCCGACCCGCGGCGGCGCTGAGCCGGCCTCGCCCGATCGGCCGCCGGGCTTCGCGACGGAACCCCGCGGCACGAGCTGCGGTCCGAGCGGACGAAGCATTGGCCCGCCATGCAAGCCTGCTCCGGGCCGCGCCCGATCGCGGTGCGATCGCCCCTTCGATCCACCCCCCGCCGCCGGACCAGCCCTCCCTTCGGCAGGGCACCCCGGGCCATGGCCGGGGCGGCGGGTCTCTGATCCGGCCGCGATCTCAGCGATGAGCCAAGGCTTCCTGCTTCGCAGATCGCTCCGGCATATAACAAATGCGAAGAAGAAGCTGCCTTGTCAGCAGCGGCAAAATCGTTCATAGTAGAACAGTCGATATGTGGCTGGCTTTTTTGGATCTTGTGACCTGAGGTATCGGGCGCCGGCTCTGACACTCCCTCCCAGTGATATCGTTGCTTCTTCCTGCCGCACGATTCGCGGGCAGCAAGCTCTCGGGGAGGTCGGACATGAGCGTCGGCACGGCCAAATGGTTCAACGGCCAGAAGGGCTTCGGCTTCATCCAGCCCGCCGGTGGCGGCAGGGGCGTGATCGTCCGCCTTTCCGCCGCCGCACGGGCGGAGCTGACCACCCTCACCGACGGCCGGACCGTCTCCTGCGAGCCGGAGACCGACGGAGGCCAGCAATCGGCAATCGGCCGCCGCGGTGAAGCTCGGGGCTTCAAGTTCCGACCGGCGTGACGACCCGTCGAACGGATCGTTCAGCCCCTCAGTCAAAGCGAGCTTTCGCGCGAGACCACGCCTCGTCCGCGCTCGATCTTCCTTCGGTGGGGCCGTGATCCGTGTTCCTGCACGAGGATCAACCATGGCGAAGATGTTCATCACCGGCTCCGCGCGGAGCCCGTCGACCGAAGAGTTCAAGCAGCGCGTCGCGCGCCTGGCGGAGATGCCGGCCGTGCCGGCCTCGCCCGCGACCGGGCGGCGCAACAAGCCCTCGAAGCCGTCCTTCGCGCAGCAGCCGCTCAGGCGCTCGTCGGAGGACGCGGCGGTCGATTCCGCAGACGATGCGGCGAGCGATCCCGCAGGCGGCACGGCGAGCGACGCGGACTGAACGGCGCCGGGCCCTGATCGGTGCGCGGACCGGCTCGGCCGGCGAACCCGGCGGCGTCGCGCGCCGCCTCCTGAAAGGGCCCGCATGCTCTCGCGACCTGCCGACGCCGTCATCCCCACCGGAGCGGCCGGCCTCGACGTCATCCTCACGGGCGGCTACGAGGCCGGCCGCGCCCACCTAGTCGAGGGGCGGCCGGGCTCGGGCAAGACCACCCTGGCGCTGCAGTTCCTCCTCGACGGCGCACGCCGCGGCGAGCGCTGCCTCTACATCACCCTCTCCGAGAGCCGCCGCGAGCTCGCCTCCGTCGCCGCCCGCCACGGTTGGAGCCTCGACGGCATCGAGATCTTCGAGCTCGTGCCCCCGGAGCTCAGCCTCGACCCCCGCCAGCAGCAGAGCCTCGTCCACACCTCCGACCTCGAGCTCGGCGAGTCCGTCCGCCTCGCCATCGCGGAGATCGAGCGCGTCAGGCCCCAGCGCGTCGTCTTCGACAGCCTGTCCGAGATCCGCCTCCTGTCCCAGGGCTCCCTGCGCTACCGCCGCCAGGTGCTGGCGCTGCGCAGCTACCTCCTCATCCACGACACCACCGCGCTCCTCCTCGACGACCTCACCGCCGAGCAGGACGACCTCAACCTGCACAGCCTCTGCCACGCGGTGATCCGCCTCGAGCAGCTCGCGCCCGTCTACGGCGGCGAGCGCCGGCGCCTGCGGGTGATCAAGATGCGCGGCACGCATTTCCGCGGCGGCTACCACGACTACGTCATCCGCCGCGGCGGCCTGACGGTGTTTCCGCGCCTGATCGCGGCCGAGCACGGCCACGCCTACACGGTTGACCAGCTCGGCAGCGGCAACCCGGGCCTCGACGCGCTGCTGGGCGGGGGGGCTCGACCGCGGCACGAGCACGATGCTGCTGGGCCCCTCCGGGGTGGGCAAGTCCTCGACGGCGCTCGCCTACATGGTGGCGGCGCTGGCGCGGGGCGAGCGCGGGCTGATCCTGAGCTTCGACGAGCCGACCGGGATCCTGCTGCGGCGGGCGGCGGGGCTGGGCATGGACATCCGGGAGCCGATCGCGGAGGGGCGGCTGCGGGTCGAGCAGATCGACCCGGCGGAGGTCTCGCCGGGGGAGCTCGCCGCGATGGTGCGTCACGCCGTCGAGGACGAGGACGTGCGACTGGTGCTGATCGACTCGCTGACCGGCTACCAGAGCGCGATGCCGGGCGAGCAGTATCTGCTGCTGCAGATGCACGAGATCCTGACCTACCTGAACCAGCAAGGCGTGACGACGCTGCTGGTGCTGGCCCAGCACGGCTTGCTCGGCCAGATGTCGTCGGCAGTGGACCTGACCTACCTCAGCGACACGGTGGTGCTGTTCCGGTTCTTCGAGGCGGCGGGGCGGCTGCGCCGGGCGGTGTCGGTGGTCAAGAAGCGGGTGGGACCGCACGAGGACACGATCCGGGAACTGCGGATCGACGGCGGCGGTTTCCGTGTCGGCGCGCCGCTCGTCGGGTTCCAGGGCGTCCTGACCGGAGCGCCGCACCTCGCCTCCGCCGGGACGCGGATCGCCGTCTGAGCGTCCCCGGACGGCGCATCCCGGAGCCCCCTTCCGGACGTCTCCTTTCTCCTGTGGTCACCGCCCCGGAGTGGCCCCGTCGTGTTAGATTCTCCTCGCCGACGCGGCCGTGGGCCGGCGTCCCGTGCGAGGAGACTTCCCGATGAGCTTCGTGACCACCGGCGACGGCGTTCAGATCTTCTACAAGGATTGGGGCCCTCGGGACGCGCAGCCGATCGTGTTCCACCACGGCTGGCCGCTCTCCTCCGACGACTGGGACGCGCAGATGCTCTTCTTCGTGCAGAAGGGTTTTCGGGTCGTGGCCCATGACCGGCGCGGCCACGGCCGGTCGGCGCAGGTCTGGGACGGCCACACCATGGACGTCTACGCGGCGGACGCGGCCGCCGTCGTGCAGCACCTCGACCTCAGGAACGCCATCCATGTCGGCCACTCCACCGGCGGCGGCGAGGTCGCGCGCTACGTCGCGCGGCACGGCGAGCCGCAGGGGCGGGTCGCCAAGGCCGTCCTCGTGAGCGCCGTGCCGCCGCTGATGCTGCGCACCGAGGCCAATCCCGGCGGCCTGCCGATCGAGGTCTTCGACGGGTTCCGCGAGGCGCTGGCCGCCAACCGGGCGCAGTTCTTCCTCGATGTCCCGACCGGGCCGTTCTACGGCTTCAACCGGCCGGGCGCGCAGGTCTCCGAGGGCGTCATCCGCAACTGGTGGCGCCAGGGCATGATGGGCAGCGCCAAGGCCCATTACGACGGCATCAAGGCCTTCTCCGAGACCGACCAGACCGAGGACCTGAAGGCGATCTCGGTGCCGACCCTCGTCCTGCACGGCGAGGACGACCAGATCGTGCCCATCGACGACAGCGCCCGGCGGTCGGTCACGCTGCTCCGGAACGGCACGCTCAGGACCTATCCGGGCTACAGCCACGGGATGCTGACGGTGAACGCCGAGGTGCTGAACGCGGACCTCCTGGCCTTCGTGAAGGCGTGAGCGGCCACCGGCGCGGGACGCCGCGGGCCCGCCCATAGGGCGGGGGAAGGCCTGAGGCGAGGCCGGAACCGGCCCTGTGGGAAGCGGGACCGGCCTCGGTCCCGTCACGGGCCGGCAGGAGGCGAAGGCGACGATGTGCCGGATCAGGGCGGCGCGAGGCGGCCCGCCTCCTGCCGCACCACGTCGAGGAAGGCCCGCAGCGGCGCCGGCACCTGCCGGCGCCCCGGATAGTAGAGGTGGAAGCCCGGGAAGGGCGGACACCACGGCGCCAGCAGCCGCACCAGGCGCCCGGCCGCGATGTCGGCGGCGACGTAGCCCTCGAAGACGAGGCCGACCCCGACCCCGTCGAGGGCGGCGAGCCGGATCAGTTCCTGGTCGCCGAGGATCAGCGGGCCGTCGACGGAGACCGCCGACACGACCCCGTCGCGCTCCAGCTCCCAGTGAAACAGCCCTCCGCCCGGGAAGCGCTGGCGCAGGCAGGCATGGCCCGCGAGGTCCCCCGGCTCGGCCGGGGTGCCGCGGCGGGCCAGGTAGGCCGGCGCGGCGACGACGGCGAAGCGCTGCGGCCCGCTCAACGGGACCGCCACCATGTCGAGGGCGAGGCGCTCGCCGAAGCGCACCCCGGCATCGAAGCCCTCGCCGACGATGTCGGTGAGGGCGTCGTCGCTCGCCACCTCGACCCGGACGTCCGGATACGCGGCGAGGAAGCGGACGAGGAGCGGCATCAGCACGAGGCGACAGGCGCTGCGCGGGGCGTTGAGGCGCAGGGTCCCGGCGGGCCGCGCCGCCTGCGCGCCGGCCTCGGCCACCGCCTGCGCGATGTCGTCGAAGGCCGGCGCGAGCCGCAGCAGCAGGGCGGCACCGGCCTCGGTCGGCGCGACGCTGCGGGTGGTGCGGTTGAGGAGCCGCACGCCCATGCGCGCCTCCAGCCCCCGCAGGGCGTGGCTGAGGGCCGAGGGCGAGAGGCCGAGCTCGGCCGCCGCCCGCCGGAAGCTGCGATGCCGGGCCACCGCCGCGAAGGCCGCGAGGTCGGGAAGGTCGGCGCGGACCATTGGTGAGCCTGGCTCATCGGTTCATGCGGTATGGCGGAGCTTATCCGGCGGCGGCCGGAATGCCAGATCGGGGCAGCTCGTCCAGGAGAGATCCCATGCAGCGACGTTCCCTCGGCCGCTCCGGCCTCACCGTCTCCGCCCCCGGCCTCGGCTGCATGGGCTTCTCGGAATTCTACGGCCCGACCGACGAGGCCGCGGCGCCGGCGGCCCTGGAGGCGGCCCTGGCGCTGGGCTACGACTTCCTCGACACCGCCGACATGTACGGCCACGGCCGCAACGAGGCCCTGATCGGGCGCGTGCTGCGGGGCCGCCGCGACCAGGTGGTGCTGGCGACCAAGTTCGGCATCGTGCGCGAGGAGGGCTCGGGCGCGCGGCGGATCGACAACAGCCCGGCCTACCTCACCGCCGCCTGCGAGGCCTCCCTGCGGCGCCTCGGCGTCGAGACCATCGACCTCTACTACTGCCACCGCCGCGACCCGTCCGTGCCGGTGGCCGAGATGGTCGGCGCCATGGCGCGCCTCGTCGAGGCCGGCAAGGTGCGGGCGCTCGGCCTGTCCGAGGTCTCCCCCGAGACCCTGCGGGCGGCCGACGCGGTCCACCCGATCGCGGCGGTGCAGACCGAGTACTCGCTGTGGAGCCGCGAGCCCGAAGCCGGCCTGATCCAGGCCTGCGGCGAGCTCGGCGTCGCCCTGGTGGCCTACTCGCCCCTCGGCCGCGGCTTCCTCACCGGCGCCCTCGACGTCGAGGCGTTGGCGCCGGACGATTTCCGCCGCGGCAACCCGCGCTTCCAGGGCGAGGCGCTCGCCTGCAACCGCGCACTGGCCGCAGCCCTCGGCGACCTCGCCCGCGAGCGCGGGGCCACCCCGGGCCAAGTGGCGCTCGCTTGGCTGATGGCCCGCGCCCCGCACGTGATCCCGATCCCGGGCACCCGCCGGCCCGAGCGCCTGGCCGAGAACGCTGCCGCCTCCGACCTCGCCCTGACGCCGGCCGACATCGCGGCCCTCGACGCCCTGTTCGCCCCGGGCGCGGCGGCGGGCGCGCGGTATGCCGAAGGCGGGATGGCGGGGATCGAGAGCGCGGCCGGGTAGCGGCGGCGGACCGCCCTCATCGGCGCGGGCCCGGAGCGGAGGCGGGGCTGCGACCCGCTCACGCTGCGTGGAGCAGCGACGCCGGACCGTTCATAACCGGTGGATGACAGCCATCGGCATGCCGATCCGGCAAGGCTGCTCACTCGGGCCCGTGAAGCGGAACGCCGAGGCCGTACTCGAAGGTATCGACGGGCTGCTCCAGCGCCTTCACCGTGCCGGGCGGCAACGCCGTGCGGGCGGCGGCAACGAGATGCTGCGCCTCCGCCTCCGGGACGCCGAGCTGCTCCGCCAGCGCGCGCGCACCGCCGCTCGTGGCGGCGACCGCGACGATCTGCTCGGCGGTGGAGACGCCGATCCGCGCCATGCGCGCGACCTGATCGGGCGACCAGCCGGGCACCTCGGTGAGCGGCTTCCCGCTCTCGGTGGTGATGGGATCGGTCATGACCGTGGCGGCTCCATGAAGATCTGACCCATGAAGATCCGGGGTGCGCCGCAGCCGGCACGCATAAACCCCCGAGGCTCGCCCAAGAACGATAGGGCCAAGCCAATCCTCTATCAACCGTCACTTCGATAGTAAGCCTGCAAAAAAGCTTCGCAATATCAGAGCAAAAAATAAAAAAAGCGAACTCGCATTTTACCTCCTTATTGCAACTCATCGTACTCCGTTTAGTCGATGAAATTCAACTGCGCTTGTGATTTCATGCCGGATGTCACCACAACGAAAAAATTATGGAGCGCCCATTGAAGAGATAGGGAGAGGACAATGCCAGAGCAAGATCTTGAATCAGTTCGGAATGAAGCAGCTGGATATTCCGGATTCGGAGGCCAGCGCCTGGATCAGATGCTGAATGCCGCCGCCGTCGGCGCCGAGAGCAACTCTGCGGGTGCCCTGGCGTCGCTGGGAATCGACGACATCGAGCAACTGGTCGCGATTTCATCCATCCCCAACGTGCGCGACGAACTCAAATCACAGCTCAGCCTCGACGAGAAAGCATTCGATGCCTTCGTCAAGAGATACCTGAAGGCCCTCCCGGCGGAGCGCGCCGCGCTGGTGAGCTCACCGGCGCCGGCGGAGTTCGGACTCGGCGTCCTGCCGATGACGCCGGAGATGCTCGCCACGGCGGAAGCCTCGGCCGGGGCCATGACGCTCGAGGAGGCGATCGAGCTTCCCGCCTCGATCAACTTGATCCCCTACATGACCCCGATCCGGAATCAGGCCTCACGCGGAACCTGCGTGGCGTTCACGCTCACGGCCCTGCACGAATACATCCTGCGCCGCCGCGGAACGCCGCAGGATCTATCCGAGCAGCACCTCTATTACGAGGTCAAGCTCATCGACGGCTATCCGTCCGCATGCGGCACGTGGCAGTCGAAGGCCGTGACCGTCCTGACTTCCCGCGGTCAGTGTCGCGAGATCGTCTGGCCCTACAACCCCAACCCGCCCTGCAACAACCATGGCGCCGTTCCAGTCCGGGCGAGGACGGACGGGTTGCGGTACCGGCTCACGACGATCGCCGTGCCGACACGCAACGTGCAAGCCTACAAGGCGCACATGGCACGGCAGCGGGCGGTCACCTTGTCCATACCGGTCTACAACAGCTGGTACCAGTCGGCGGAGACCCGTCGCTCCGGCCGCATCACGATGAGAATCGGCAGCGAACCCGCCGTCGGCGGGCACGCGGTCTGCCTCGTCGGCTACCAGGACAATCCCGCCAGTCCGGGCGGCGGCTGGTTCATCGTGCGCAACAGCTGGAGCACGAACTGGGCTTCCCAGTCCCCGTACGGGGCCGGCTACGGCACGATTCCCTATCAGTACATCGCCAACGACGCCACGGAAGCCTTCACCGCCGCCGTGCCGGGCATGATGGGGGACGAGGCCGTCAGCGAGGCGGAGACGGAAGGCAAGCCGTCGACCGTCACCATCGAGGTCGGCCGCAACGTGAAGATCACGATCACGGGCGACAAGGTCGACACCTGACGCCGGGGCGCGGACCCTGACGGCAGACTGGGCCGGGCGCGATCCACCGGGTCGTGCTCGGCGATCCGGGCCCTGCGCCGCCCGATCCGGCATGCCGGCCGGACGAGACCGTGCCGAACCGCCCTGCTACGGCTTCAGCACGCCCAGGCCGTACTGGCTGGTATCCGCGGGCTGCGCCATTTCCCGGGCGGTGGCGGACGGCAGGGCGGCGTGCGCGGCCGCGACGAGGCGCTGCGCCTCGGCATCGGGAATGCCGAGCTGCTCCGCCACGGAATGCAGGCCGCCATCCGTGGCGCTGACCGCCACGACCTGCTCGGCGGTCGTGACCCACGCCCGGCCCATGCGCGCGACCTGATCGGGCGACCAGCCCGGCACTGCTGAGAGAGGAAGATCGGCCATCGTCCGGGATCCTCGATTGAGAGACCTCCCGAAAGCGCCGCATCGTAGAAGCTTGGCGTGACTGCCAGGAAGGTCTCGTGGGACATCGTCGTCGCGTGAACCACGCGAGACTGCGTCCCGCCTTGTGCGCGCCGCGATGCGGCCCGTCCCCCTCATTTATCGTGATCCGGCGCGATCTTTGAGCGCAGGCCGCCCGGCGGCAACGGGGATCGCACCGGCGGGCGGTCCGACCGGCTCGCGGATGCGCCCTCACCCCTTCCAGTTGCGCAGGGCCGCGAACGGGCTGTCGGCGGTCGCGGATTTCGGCGGGTTCAGCACCGGCTCGACCTGCGCCACGGCGTCGGAGAGGGAGAAGGCGGTGCCGCTCGGGAGCTTGCCGCCGGCGGCGTCCTGGTGGCCGCCGCCGCGGAAGAGCCGGGCGCCGTCGAGGGCGGTGCCGTCGATCGAGCGGAACGACAGGGTGCCGGCGCGCTGCACGTTGACGAGGCGCCTGGCCCGCCCGCTCGCCATCACCAGGTCCGAGACCCGCTGGAAGGTGCCGGCATCGAGGGCGAAGGACAGGAGCGTGCCGTCCGAGAGGGCGTGGAACAGCGCGTCGGAGCGGGCGAGCGCCCGGGCCATCCGCTGCCGCGTGGTGAGCGCCGGATCGTCGTCGGGCGCGTCGCGCATCAGGTCGTCGACGATGGCGCCGCGGATCGCCGGCACGGCGCGCTCGAGCTCGGCCGGGGTGGCGCCGGCGCGAAGCTTGGCGGTCGCCTCGAGCAGCAGGCGGGCGACGAACGGGTCGTGGTCCGGATGCCCGACCGGCACCAGGGTGCCGACATTGTCCCAGAAGATCTCGTCGAGGGCGAAGCCGCCCGGGAAGCGGGGATCGTCCTTGCGCCAGAGGTCGAGGGCGTCGACGGAGGCCACCAGAAGGGCGAGGTCCTCGGCCCGGGCGGGGTCCGGCTCGCGGGTCGCGAACAGGGCGCGGTGGGTGTCGACCATCCGGGTCGCGCTCGAGCCCTCGTCGACCAGCACCGTGACGGCCGGGTCGCCGAGGTCGAAGCGCGACAGGCGCGGGTTCTCAGGCGCGGGCTTCGGCTCCAGCCCCTGGCGGCGCATCTGGTCGATCGAGGAGGTGTGGTGGTCGAGCACCACCAGCCGGTGCGGCGCCTCCGGCTCGCGCTTGCGGTTCATGGCGGCGAAGCGGCGCAGGAAGGCGATCGTCGGCTCCTCGATGCCGAGATCGGTGATGAGCACCATCTCCGCCGCCTTGGCCTTGCCGAGGCGCTTCAGCTCGTCGTCGACGACGGGGCCGACATCGCCGTAGCGCGGCACGTGCACGACGCGGGCAGGCTCGGCATAGGCCGCGACGAGGGTCGCGGCGCCGTAGCCGTCGAGGTCGTGGTGGGTGATCTGGGTCAGGCGCACGGAATGGTCCAACGGTCGGAATCGGTGAGAGGCGGATCGGGCCAGCATAGCGGCTTCTGCCCCTCCTCGGCGAGGTGCCGGGGCCGGGGAAACGTCCGGCCGCGGGATCGGGGCCGGCTCACGCGGCGGGCCGGCCCCCGGCGGCGACCTCGTCGACGAGGCGCAGCTGGGCCGGCAGGCAGACCCGCTTGAGGTCTTAGGCCTGCGCGCTCAGCCGCGCCGCCGCGCGCAGCGGCGCCGCGGCACCGGGATCGGCCAGCACCGAGACCACCGCCTCGGCGATCGCGGGCGCCGAGAAGAAGTCGACCAGCAGGCCGTTCTCGCCGTGCCGGATCACCTCCTCGACCGGCGGCGTCGCCGAGCCGACGATGCAGCAGCCGAGCGCCATGGCTTCCAGCATCGACCACGACAGCACGAACGGGTAGGTCAGGTAGACGTGCGCCGCCGAGATGCGCAGCAGGTCGACGTAGTCGCGGTAGGGCACCTTGCCGACGAAGTGGACCCGCGACAGGTCGAGGGCGGACCTGACCTCGTCGAGGTAGATCTCGCGCCAGGTCCGGCCCTCGGGCGGCTTCGCGCCGTAGCTGGTGTCGCTGCCGCCGACGATCACCGCCCGGGCCCGGGGCCGCCGGCGCAGGATCTCGGGCAGCGCCCGCATGAAGCTGTGATAGCCGCGATAGGGCTCGAGGTTGCGGTTGACGAAGGTGACGACCTCGTCGTCGGGCCCGAGCGACACCCCGTCCCGGCCGAGGGCGATCCTCGCGCCCGGGTCCGGCCGCAGCAGGTCGGTGTCGATGCCGTCGTGGATGACGCTGAGCCGGTCGCGGAAGGCGGCGGGGACGCGGCTCGCCTGCCAGGCGGTGGGGCTGACGAGCCGGTCCGAGGCCTCGAAGGCGACGAGCTGGGCGGCGTTGCGGGCACGGATGCGCAGGGCGTCGCCCTCGGGCGACGGGAATTCCGGGTCGAAGCCGGTATCGGCCCCGGAGGCGCCGTAGAAGAACTCCGCGAAGGTCAGGAGGCGGGCCCCCGGCCAGACGTCCTTGAGAAACAGGGTCTCGCCCCAGCCCGAATGGCCGCAGATCACGTCCGGGTGGAAGCCCCCGGCCTTCAGCGCCCGCGCCGCCCGCGCCGCGGCCTCGGCCCGCAGGACGGCGGTCTCGAAGCTCGCCGCGAGGGGGTGGATCCCGGGGCTGGAGCGTCCGGCGACGGCGTAGCGGAGGTGGCGGACCCCCGGCAGGGGCGGCGCGGGGTTGATGCCGAGCGCCACGACCTCGGTGCCGGGCCGGGCCGCGAGGGCGGGCGCGACGTGGCGGTACTGGCCGGGGAAGTTCTGGTGGACGAAGAGGACGCGCATCGGATCTCGGGAGCGCCCGTGCCGGGCAAACCTGTGTAGCATCGCCCCGGGCCGCCGCGGAACACCGGCGCGTGCCCTTGAGTCACGGCAGAGGACGGCGGACGATGTTGACCCTGCGCCAGATCGAGGTCGCCCGCGCCGTGATGGTGACCGGGACGATCGCCGGCGCGGCGCGGCTCCTCAACGTCTCGGCACCCGGCATCAGCCGGCTGATGAAGTACACCGAGACCTCGCTCGGCATCCGGCTGTTCGACCGGCGCGGCGGCCGCCTGGTGCCCTCCGAGCAGGCCCGCCACGTCTTCGAGCAGATCAACGCCGTCTTCGACAAGGTCGAGGACCTGCGCTTCGTCCTGGAGCGCACGCAGGGCGGTTCCGGCCAGGAGCTGCTGATCGGCTCGGTGCCGTCGATCTCGCACGTCATGGTGCCGCGGGCGATCGAGCGGGTGCGGGCGGCCTATCCCCACCTCGTCATCGACATCAACATCCTCAAGCTCGAGGAGGCGATCGACTACCTCCTGCTCGGCAAGGGCGAGGTGGTGGCGATGAGCTACCGCCTCGACCACCCGGCCCTGACCTTCGAGCCCCTCGCCCGCGGCGGGCTGTTCTGCATCGTGCCGCTGAACCATCCGCTCGCCGCCCGGGCCTCGATCTCGGCCGAGGAGATCGCCCGCCATCCCCTGATCGGCATCGACCCGAACGACCCCTACGGCCGGATCATGTCCGACATCTTCCGCCAGCGCGGCCTGTCCTACGCGATCACGATCCGGGCCCGGTTCGGCTCGACCGTGTGCTCGCTGGTGCGGGCGGGCCTCGGCATCGCGGTGATCGACCAGTTCACCATCGCGTACGACGCCTTCCCGGGCATCCGCGTGCTGCCGATCGAGGAGGCACCGGTCTTCGAGACCTGGATCGCCATGAAGGCCGGGACCGCGCTCAGCATGTTCGCCGCGAGCTTCGTGCGCCTCCTGCGCCAGGAGATGGCCCGGTCGAACCAGGTCCGCCTCCCCGGGTCGACCGTAACATGATGTTACGATGATCGCGTAAATTGGTACTCAGATGACGGACGGGGCGGCGGTAATGTCCGGCTCAGGGAGAGCTCGCCGCGGGCGGGCATGAACGACAAAAAGGGGCCGCACGCCCATGGCTCACGGACACGCCCATGAGCACGCCAAGCGCATCCTGCTCGGGCTGATCGGCTCGCCGATCGCGCACTCGGCCTCGCCGGCGATGCACGAGGCCGCCGCCGAGGCGGTTGGCCTCCACGTCCATTACCAGCTCATCGACCTCGCCAGCGCGGATGCGCCGCGCCTGCGCGACCTGCTCGGGTCGCTCGCCCCGATCGGCTTCTCGGGCGTCAACGTCACCTACCCGTACAAGGAGATGGTGCTGCCGCTCCTCGACGACGTGTCGGCGGGCGCGCAGGCCGTCGGCGCCGTCAACACCATCGTGATCCGCGACGGGCGCCTGATCGGCCACAACACCGACATGAGCGGCTTCGTCCGCGCCCTGACGCAGGCCTTCGGGCCGCAGCCGGAGGGCCCGGTCGCACTGATCGGCGCCGGCGGCGTCGGCAAGGCCGTGGCGGTGGCGCTCGCGAAGTTCCCGGACCTCGCGATCCGGCTCGTCGATTCCGATCCCGCCAAGGCCGAGGCCGTGGCGAGGGCGCTCGCCGGCCGCGTGAGCGTGTGCCGGCGGGTCGAGGACGCCCTCGACGGCGCGGCGGGCGTCGTCAACGGCACGCCGGTCGGCATGCTGCCGGACCGCGGCACCCCGGTGCCCCTCGGGCTGCTGCGGCCCGGGATGTGGGTCGCCGACGCGGTCTATTCCCCGCTCTGGACGCCGCTCCTCGCGGGCGCGGCCCGGATCGGGGCCCGCACCATGACGGGACGCGCGCTCGCCATCCACCAGGCGCTCGACGCCTTCGCGCTGTTCACCGGACGCGAGGCGCCGCAGGAGGCGATGGAACGGGCCTTCGACCGCGCCGTGGCGCCGATGGCGGCCTGAGGCCCGGTCCGACCCTGCTCGCCGGAGCGGATCGCAAGATTGCAGTTGAACGTTTTGATTGCTGCCTACTTTAAGTAATTCTGTCTAATATATTAGCAAGAAAACAGGCAGACCCCATGCCGCCCGGTTCCAGTGGCGGCGTCGACCATACCCGAGAATGGAGGAAAACCCGATGAGTGCCGTGCCAGCAGATTCCCTTCACGACCGCCAGCAATCGAAGAAGGCCGCCGCGAGCGGCTGGATCGGCTCGGCGCTGGAATACTACGACTTCTTCATCTACGCGACGGCGGCCTCGCTGATCTTCCCGCAGCTGTTCTTCCCGTCCAACAACCCGACCGTGGCGATCGTGGCGTCGCTCGCCACCTACGGCGTCGGCTACGTCAGCCGGCCGATCGGCGCCTTCGTGCTCGGCCACTGGGGCGACACCCACGGCCGCAAGCACGTCCTCGTCCTGTGCATGTTCCTGATGGGCTTCTCGACCATCGCGGTCGGCCTCTTGCCCACCTACAGCCAGGTCGGCATCCTCGCCCCGATCCTGCTCGTCATCCTGCGCCTGATCCAGGGCTTCGCCGTCGCCGGCGAGATCTCGGGCGCGAGTTCGATGACCATGGAGCACGCGCCGTTCGGCCGCCGTGGCTTCTTCGCCAGCTTCACCCTGCAGGGCGTCCAGGCCGGCCAGATCCTCGCCGCCGCCGTCTTCCTGCCGCTCGCCCACTATATGCCGGCCGACGCCTTCAACGCGTGGGGCTGGCGCATCCCGTTCCTCCTGAGCTTCATCGTCATCATCGTCGGCTACATCATCCGCCGCGAGGTCGACGAGACCCCGGCCTTCACGGCGGAGGAGAAGCAGGGCGAGGTCGCCCGCGCGCCGATTGTCGAGGCCTTCGCCACCTCCTGGCCCGACATGCTGCGGGTGGTGTGCATGGCGCTGATGAACGTGATCCCGGTGGTCACCACGATCTTCGGCGCGGCCTACGCGGTCCAGGCGGCCTACGGCGTCGGCTTCCACAAGGACGTCTATCTCTGGATCCCGGTGCTCGGGAACATCCTGGCGGTGGTGGTGATCCCGTTCGTCGGCAACCTGTCGGACAAGATCGGCCGGCGCCCGCCGATCATCGTCGGGGCGATCGGCTCCGGCATCCTGTCCTTCGGCTACCTCTACGCGATCAGCATCGCCAACGTGCCGCTGGCGATCGTGATGTCGCTCCTGATGTGGGGCATCGTCTACCAGGGCTACAACGCGGTCTTCCCGAGCTTCTACCCCGAGTTGTTCCCGACCCGCACCCGGGTCTCCGCGATGGCGATCTCGCAGAACCTCGGCACCGCCGTGACCGCGATGCTGCCGGCCCTGTTCGCCACGGTGGCACCCCCCGGCTCGACCAACATCCCGCTCACCATCGGCGCCATCACCTTGGGGATTACCGCGGTGGCGGCCCTGGCGGCCTTCAGCGCCCGGGAGACCTACCGCATCCCGATGAAGGACCTCGGCCAGCCCCGCGCGGTGCCGCTGCCGAAGTCCGACTACGAGCGGCTGCGCAACGAGGCGATGGCGTGAGGCGGCGCCGGCCCGGGATCGCCCCCGGGCCGGACCATCCCCGAGAGGGATCCTGCGGGCCGGACGCCATGCGTCCGGCTCGTTCCGCTTCGGCGGGTGAGTCTTGATGCTCCATGCCCGACCAGCGGCCTCGTCCGGCGGTCGTGAGTCGAGAGAATGGGGGCAGGCACGCGGCCGCGACAGACCGGCTGACTGCCGTGCGGTCCCTCAGCTCACCCGGTCGAGCTGGTGCCCCGTCCCCGACATCACCCGGTTGCGCCCGCCCGCCTTGGCCGCGTAGAGCGCCCCGTCGGCGCGGGCGAGCAGGGTCTCGAGCGTGTCGCCCTCGGCCCAGGTGGCGAGACCGAGGCTGCAGGTGACCTGGATCGGCCCGCGTCGGCCCGGCACCCGCAGGCGGGCGCAGGTCTTCTGGATCCGGTCCGCCACCACCCCGGCGCTCCCGAGGCCGTGCCCGGGCATCAGCACGGCGAACTCCTCGCCGCCGATCCGGCCGGCGAGCGCCCCGGTCTCCTTCAGCACGTCGGCGACGGCGCGGATCACCCGGTCGCCGCTGTCGTGGCCGTGCCGGTCGTTGATCGCCTTGAAGTGGTCGATGTCGATCATCAAGGCGGAGAGGAGGTCGTGGGCCTTGAGCGCCGCGACGCTGGCCTGGGCCCGGCGCATGAAGCCGCCGCGGCTGTGGAGCTGGGTCAGCGCATCGGTGTCGGCCTCCCGGATCAGCTTGCGCTGCAGGCTCAAGGCGCGCTCGACCACCCGCAGGCGGGCGTGCAGCTCGATCGCCTCCGGGGGCTTGGAGATGAAGTCGTCCGCACCGCTGTCCAGCACCTCGCCGAGGCGCCCGCCGGCCCGGTCGGTCGACATGGCGATCACGGCCAGCGGCCGCGTCGTGCCGGCGAGGGAGCGCAGCGACCAGCACAGTTCGAGGCCGCAGATCGGCGCGACCTCGAGGCTCGTGATGACGCAGGCCACGTCCTCGTGGGCCGCGACGTAGGCGAGGGCCTGCTCCGAATCGGAGAACGCCTCGACCTGATGCCCGCCCTCCTCGATGAGACGGGCGACGGTCTTGCGCAGGATCAGGCCGGGTTCGACGAGGACGAGGCGCATCGGTCCATGCAAGGCGGATCCGGCCGCGCTCGCGCCCGGCCATCGACGGAGTGTCGCCCTCCGTCATAGGGGACGAGGACATAAGGGGCGGTTAAACCCGTCCCCACGATTCCGGACCAATGCAGACCTTGCAGAATGTCGTGCAGGCCGGGCCGCCGGGCTCCCTTCCTCGTCCTTGCCCGCGATGCTGGATTTCGCCGGCCAGATAGGGCATCGGGCGTTGAACCCCCTCGAGACACGGCGCCTCATGACCGAGACCTCACCGATCCCGCAGGCCGCGCGCCCGAAGCTCGTCCTGGCCTCGGCCTCGCCGCGGCGCCTCGCCCTGCTACAGCAGGCGGGACTCGAGCCGGACGCCCTGCTGCCGGCCGACCTCGACGAGACGCCGCTGAAATCCGAGAAGCCCCGGGACCTGGTGCGCCGCCTGGCCCGGGCCAAGCTGGACGTGGCGGTCTCGGCGGCGCGCAGCGGCGAGGAGCTGCACCAGGCCTACGTGGTGGCGGCCGACACCGTTGTGGCGGTGGGGCGGCGCATCCTGCCGAAGGCCGAGGTGACGGACGAGGCGGCGGCCTGCCTCCGCCTTCTCTCCGGCCGGGCCCACCGGGTCTACACCGCGGTCTGCGTCATCGGGCCGAAGGACCGGCCGCGGGAGCGCCTGGTCGAGACCCGGGTGCGGTTCAAGCGCCTCTCGGCCCGGGAGGTCGACGGCTACCTCGCCAGCGGCGAGTGGCGCGGCAAGGCCGGGGCTTACGCGATCCAGGGCCTCGCCGGCAGCTTCGTGGTCAAGCTCGTCGGCTCCTACAGCGCCGTGGTCGGCCTGCCGCTCTACGAGACGGTGGGGCTGCTCGAGGGCGAGGGCTTCCCGGTCCGCGGCGCCTGGCGCGACGCGGCCTGATCTCGCGAGGAGGCGCATGACGCAAGCCGACGAGACCCCTCCGCCGGCCGATCCGGCCTGCCCGATCTGCGGCAAGCCGGCGGCCCCGGCCTACAAGCCGTTCTGCTCCAAGCGCTGCGCCGATGTCGACCTGCAGCGCTGGCTCAGCGGCCGCTACGCGATCCCCGGCCGCGAGGAGGATTCCTTGAGCCAGGACGAGGAGCCGCGGGACGGGTGAGGGGTACCCGGGGAAAGTCGGGAACGGCGGGGATCCTCCCCGGTTGACGGCGGCCTGACCCACCGCCAGCCGGAGGCCGTCCCTCATGTCGTCCGATGTCCCCAACCCGCTCACCAAGTATCCCCGCCCGCCCTTCGAGAGCCAGCCGCAGGGCTTTCCCGGCCTGACCGGCCGGATGACGCCCGAGCCCGACCACGGCGAGGCGAGCTACAAGGGCTCCGGCAAGCTCACCGGCCGGGCGGCGCTGATCACCGGGGGTGATTCCGGCATCGGCCGCGCGGTCGCCATCGCGTATGCCCGCGAGGGCGCCGACGTCGCGATCTCCTACCTGCCCTCCGAGCAGGGCGACGCCGAGGCAGTGGCGCAGTGGGTCGAGAAGGCCGGACGCCGGGCCCTGCTGCTGCCGGGCGACCTGAAGGACGCGTCCTACGGCCGCGAGATCGTCGCCCGCACGGCCGAGACCTTCGGCCGCCTCGACGTGGTGGTGAACAACGGCGCCTTCCAGCAGCCGAACCAGGGCCTCGACGCGATCGACGACCAAGTGTTCGAGGACCACTTCCGCACCAACGTGTTCGGGTCGTTCTACGTCACCAAGGCGGCGATGGCGCACCTGAAGCCCGGCGCCTCGGTGATCTTCACCTCGTCCGTGAACTCGAAGCATCCGATGCCGTCGCTGCTGGCCTACAGCGCCACCAAGGGCGCGCTCAGCAACCTGGTGCTGAGCCTCGCCCAGCTCCTCGCCGAGAAGGGCATCCGCGTGAACGGCGTGCTGCCTGGCCCGATCTGGACGCCGTTCATCCCGTCCGGGATGGAGGACGATTCGGTGAAGTCCTTCGGCAGCCAGGTCCCGTTCGGCCGCCCGGGCCAGCCGGCGGAGCTGGCCTCGGCCTACGTCATGCTGGCCTCCGACGAGAGCAGCTACACCTCGGGGGCGCTGGTGACCGTGGCGGGAGCGATGCCGGTGCTGTGAGCGCCGGGCCGCCCGACAAGGCGAAGGTGAGCCGACGCCTTCCGAGGCACCGAGTCATCCCGGGGCTCGCCGCGGGCGAGATCCCGGGATCCGGAACCGCTGACGTCGCAGGGTCAGGCCGAACACTGTCCGCTTCATCCTGCAGCGTCGGCGGTTCCGGATCCCGGGCTCCGCTTCGCGGCCCCGGGGTGACGATGGAGGGTTTCACGTCGGGCGGGGGTCGTCCCTCACCGCCCGCAGGCCGGCGCCGCGTAGCCCGCATACACCACCCGCACCGACCGGCAGGCGGGGGCCGGCGCCTCGGTGGCGGCAGGCGTGGCGGCCTCGACGGCGACGGGCGCCGGCTCAGCTTTCGGGGCGTCCGAACCCGCCCGCACCACCAGCGGGGTCGCGACCAGGGACAGGAGCGCGGCGGCAGCGACCAAGGTCAGGCGGTGGGTCACGGACAGTCTCCCTCAAGTCTTGCGCCGCATCCGGCGGCATCATGTTCGGATCTGTACTGTCAACGAGCTTGACCGTTATCCGGTTCCAGCGCCCCGGCGAGCAGGTGCGGCGGCGCACCCGCGCTTGACTCGGGGGCTGCCGGTTCTAAGGCTCCGCGCCGAGAATTGCCCCGTCCGACACCGCAAGGCCCATGAGCACCGCAAGGCCCCTGACCGCCACCGACGCCGACCTCCAGCCGACCCGCTCGTTCCAGGGGCTGATCCTGACGCTCCAGCGGTTCTGGGCCGCGCAGGGCTGCGTGATCCTGCAGCCCTACGACATGGAGGTCGGGGCGGGCACGTTCCATCCGGCCACCACCCTGCGGGCGCTCGGGCCGAAGCCCTGGAAGGCGGCCTACGTGCAGCCCTCGCGCCGGCCGAAGGACGGGCGCTACGGCGAGAACCCGAACCGGCTCCAGCATTACTACCAGTTCCAGGTGATCCTGAAGCCGAACCCGCCGAACCTTCAGGAGCTCTACCTCGACTCGCTCAAGGCGATCGGGGTCGATCTCGGCCTGCACGACATCCGCTTCGTCGAGGACGACTGGGAGAGCCCGACCCTCGGCGCCTGGGGGCTGGGCTGGGAATGCTGGTGCGACGGGATGGAGGTGAGCCAGTTCACCTACTTCCAGCAGGTCGCCGGCTTCGAATGCGCCCCGGTCGCGGGTGAGTTGACCTACGGCCTCGAGCGCCTGGCGATGTACGTCCAGGGCGTCGAGAACGTCTACGACCTCAACTTCAACGGCCGCGAGGGCGACGAGAAGGTCACCTACGGCGACGTCTTCCTGCAGGCCGAGCAGGAATACTCGCGCCACAACTTCGAGGCCGCCGACACCGAGATGCTCTTTCGGCAGTTCCGCGACGCCGAGGCCGCCTGCCGGGCCTACCTCCAGGCCGGCGAGCCGGGGCCGGGCGGCAACGACGCCCGCCACCGCATGGCGCAGCCGGCCTACGACCAGTGCATCAAGGCGAGCCACGTCTTCAACCTGCTCGACGCTCGCGGGGTGATCTCGGTGACCGAGCGGCAGAGCTACATCCTGCGGGTGCGCGAGCTCGCCAAGGCCTGCGGCGAGGCCTGGCGGCGCACGGAGGCCGGCGGCCTCGTCGGCGAGACGGCCGCCCCCTGACATCCCCGCGCCCCGGCGCTACACACCCGCCACGCCATTCCTCGATACTGGGCTCTGCTGAAGCAGAGCCTTGAGGCCGCCCGATGCCCGACCTGCTGCTCGAACTCTTCTCCGAGGAAATCCCCGCCCGCATGCAGCGGCGCGCGGCCGAGGACCTGCGCAAGCTCGTCACCGATGCGCTGGTCGAGCGCGGCTTCCTCTACGAGGGCGCCAAGGCCTTCGCGACGCCCCGGCGCCTCGCCCTCCACGTCGCCGGCCTGCCGCCCCGCGGCCAGGACGTGCGCGAGGAGCGCAAGGGGCCCCGCGTCGGCGCCCCCGAGGGCGCGGTGCAGGGCTTCCTCAAGAGCGCCGGTCTCGCGAGCCTCGACGAGGCCAGGATCGTCTCCGACCCGAAGAAGGGCGAGTTCTACGTCGCGGTGATCGAGCGGCCCGGCCGCGAGACGATCGAGGTTCTGGCCGAGATCCTGCCGGCGATCGTCAGGAGCTTTCCCTGGCCGAAGTCGATGCGCTGGGGCGCGGCGTCCCGCGAGCCCGGCTCCCTGCGCTGGGTGCGCCCGCTGCACTCGATCGTCGCGAGCTTCGGCCCCGAGACCGAGACGCCGGAGGTGGTGCCGTTCTCCGTCGACGGGATCGAGGCGGGGCTCACCACCCGCGGCCACCGCTTCATGGCGCCGCAACCGATCGAGGTGCGCCGCTTCGCCGATTACCTGCCGGCGCTGGAGCGGGCCTTCGTGGTGCTCGATTCCGAGCGGCGCAAGGACATCATCCTGCACGACGCCCGCGACCTCGCCTTCGCCCGCGGCCTCGACCTCGTCGAGGACGAAGGCTTGCTGGAGGAGGTGGCCGGCCTCGTCGAGTGGCCGGTGACCCTGATGGGCGCCTTCGACGAGCGCTTCCTCGAAATCCCCCCGGAGGTGATCCGCGCCACCATCCGAGCGAACCAGAAGTGCTTCGTGCTCCGCGGCGCCCCCGGCCCCGACGGTCGCGAGCGCCTGGCCAACGCCTTCATCCTGGTCTCGAACCTAGTGGCCTCCGATGGCGGCGCGGCGATCGTCGCCGGCAACGAGCGGGTGGTGCGGGCGCGGCTCTCCGACGCGGCGTTCTTCTGGGAGACCGACCGCAAGGTCCGGCTGGAGGACCGGCTGCCGAAGCTCGCGAGCATCGTGTTCCACGAGAGGCTCGGCACGCAAGCCGCGCGGGTGGAGCGGATCGCTGCGCTGGCCCGGGCGCTGGCGCCGGTGGTTGGGGCCGATGCGGCGCTGGCGGAGCGTGCCGCCCGCCTCGCCAAGGCCGACCTCGTCACCGAGATGGTCGGCGAGTTCCCCGAACTGCAGGGCCTGATGGGCCGCTACTACGCGGCCGAGCAGGGCGAGGACCCGGCGGTCGCCGCGGCGATCGAGGAGCATTACAAGCCGCTCGGCCCGAGCGACCGGGTGCCCTCCGAGCCGGTCTCGGTGGCGGTGGCGCTCGCCGACAAGCTCGACACCCTGGTCGGCTTCTGGGCCATCGGCGAGACGCCGACCGGCAGCAAGGACCCGTACGCCCTGCGGCGGGCGGCGCTCGGCGTGATCCGGCTGATCCTGGCCAGCGAGGCGCGGCTTCCCCTGCGGGCGCAGATCGCCGCTGCCGCGGCCGGGCACGGGCAGGAGGCGAGCGGCCTCGCGGGCGACCTCCTGGCCTTCTTCGCCGACCGGCTGAAGGTCTACCTGCGCGACCAGGGCGCCCGCCACGACCTGATCGACGCCGTCTTCGCCCTGCCGGGCCAGGACGACCTCCTGATGGTGGTGCGACGCGTCGAGGCGCTCGGCCGCTTCCTCGACACCGAGGACGGCAAGAACCTGCTCGCCGGCTACCGCCGCGCCGCCAACATCCTGCGCATCGAGGAGAAGAAGGACGGCCGCGCCTACGATTCGGCGCCGGACCCGGCCCTCCTGAGCCTGCCCGAGGAATCGGCGCTGGCGGACGCCCTGCGGAGTGCCGGGGCCGAGGCGGGCCGGGCGGTCGCGGCGGAGGATTTCGAGGGCGCGATGCGGGCCCTCTCGATCCTGCGCGCGCCCGTCGACGCCTTCTTCGACAAGGTGACGGTGAACGCCGACGCCGCCGCTTTGCGCGCCAACCGCCTCGCCCTGCTCAATGCCCTGCGGGTCGCGACCCGCGAGGTGGCGGACTTCTCCCGCATCGGCGGCGAGGCGCGCTAGCGCGCCGTCCACCGGGCCCGCAAGGGAGCGCGTCGAAGCAACGACCCGGTGCCACGGGCTTGGAGCCTCGTCCGCTCGCCTCGCGGCCCGGCGCGGCGGCAATTTCCATTAACAAAAGATGCGTTGCAGAAGCGCCTCAGCACTTCTTCATGGAACGGTTTAACGCAAATTTCATTATAGGTGGCTGGCGCAACGGGGTACAACCTGTGCCGGATCGATTCTCACCACAGGATAAGTTCGGCACCGGACCCCGACGGCGAGGGACGGATCGTGTCTCAGCGCACCGCGGGGTGTCACGGCACGGTTCATGAACTCCTTCGGTGTCCCGGAAGTCGAACCGGGGATCTCAGACAGGAGGCAGGCACGATGTCGCTCGGCGGTAAGGCTCGACCCATGGGGCAGGCAGCTCCCCGGACGCCCGAGGCATCCGAGCAGAATGCGGGGGCCCGGGACACCGCGATCCGGGCTCAGGTTCGCGCCCACGTGCGGCAGGTCCTCACGCAGGCCGGATCGCGGTCATCATCCGAGCGGAATTGACCGCACCAGCCGGCCGGACCCGTCGCGGATCTCGAGCTGCCAGCCCGCCCCCAGGTCCGGCAGATCGCCGCTCGCGCGCATCTCGGTGATGACGGCCCGTGCCTCGGATTCGGCTTGGTCCGGGGTGTCGGCCTCGACGCCGGTCGGGTCCTCGATCGCACTTGCGGGGCCGACCAGGTTGAAGAAGTAGCGCTGCGGCATGAGGCTGACCACGGTCGGGAAACGGGACGGGCGAGGCTCGCGGCTCGGGGGCGTCGCCGGTCGGCCCGCGGCCGATCGGTTGAGAGCGGTGCGATGCCTGAACGTTACCAGCCCGGTTCCGGCCTGGCATGTCAGGGAAAAGGCGAGTTGCGCGCGGCCGTGAGCGAATCCGCGCCTGCCGCGTTCCTCCGAAGGGAGAGGGCGGGCGCCCCCTCGTTCCCCCTGCCCGACCGGGCAGGCGGCGCAGTCCGGCGCGGCACGAGGCGGAGCGACGATGCACCAGGATGCAGCCAAGGCGCACCATGAGAAGCCCAGGGTCTCCACCCGCGGGGTGGTGCTGACGCTCCTCGGCGTCGTGATCGGCAGTGCCGGCTACTACGCCTCCTGGCGCTTCCAGACCCCGATCGGAACCCTCGGCGGCATCGCCGGCCTGGCGCTCTGCGTGATCGGCACCAGCCACGCGCACAACAGCTGATCCGCGCGCCTCGCCCTGCGGCAAAGTGCGGCCCGGCGGCGGCCGATCCGCCCCGGGCACCGGGACGTTGGCTGAGGAACCCGTGAGAGGAGCCCGCCATGAACGCCAACGATCCCAAGCACCGCGCCGGCCACGACATCGACTCTGCCGATCAGGTCAGCAGCATGGTGCTGCTCGGCGTTGCCGCCGTCGGCGCGGCGCTGACCGTCGCGCTCAACGCCGCCCTGATCTGAGCCGGGACGGCTAAAGCCGTCGGCGCGCGAGCGGAGCCGCTCCGCGCCGGCCGGACGATCCCGGACCGCCCCGTCCTTCCCTAACGTCCCGAATCAGCTAGACCGTCACCGTGCCCCGCGAGAGACCGGTGACGACGATGCTGAGAGCCGCCTTCCTGCTGACCTGCCTGGCCTGGACCGGACCCGCTCTGGCGGTCGAGATCGCCAAGGTGAGCCTTCCCGGCAAGGCGGTGATCGGGTCCGAGAGCCGGGACGTCGCGCTGGGGTTCGACTGCATACCGCAGTCGCGCACCCATCCCGGCTTACTGTACGTCACCCTGAGCGTCCCGAACTTCGAGGCTCTGGAGACGCGCTTCAACTTCGACGCCTTCCATGGCCCGGAGGGCACTCGCAAGCCCTTGACCGAGATCACGGTCGCGCAGGCGGAGCGCATGTCGGCGAGCGGGCACATCGGGATGGACAGCACGAGCTTCGTGCTGGGCGTGGGCGCCTCCCTGCGCGGCGACGCGCGCGATCTGGCGAAGATCCGGCCCCTGCTGGCCGCCGCGAGCGCCGGGCCGGGCGCTCTGCGCTGGCGCCAGGAGAGCCCGCGCAAGGGCGACAGCCCGATCCTGGTGACCGTGCCGATCGCCGCGGCCGATGCCGACCGGCTCAAGGCCGTCCTCGCGCCCTGCCTGAAGGGCAAGTAGAAGGCCTACGCAATCCGACGGCGCGAGGCGTCAGCGCCGCCAGATCCCGATCCGGTTCGAGCGGGCCTGCTCCTCGGCGGCGAGCAGGTCCGGCGTGGCGTCGGCGCTGGCGCGGCCGCCGCCGTTGAACAGGATCAGCTCGGAGAGGTCCTGGCCGTCGAGGGAGCAGCGATAGGCGCCCCCCTCCCCTGCCGGCGCGCAGGCGACGTCGCGCCGGCGGAGGTAGCGGCCGAGCTCGCGGGCGTTGCGGCCGGACAGGCCCTCGACCCCGATCAGCCGTACCGTGCGCCCGTCGAAGTCGAGGGTGCCGGTATCGACGACCGCCGGGCTGCCCCGCAGGACCGCGCGACCCGCGCCCTCCCGGCCTGCCCGCGGGTCGGCCTCCGGCTCGGCGACGCTCGCCACCTCGGGCCGCGGCACCGGGCCGGGACGGGCGGCGTCCGGCCGCCCGGACTCCGATCGCCCGGACTTGGCCCGGGCCGCGAGGGCCTGGGTCACGAAGTCGTGCCAGATCAGGGCCGGCAGGTCGCCGCCGGTGACGCCGGCCATCGGCGCATTGTCGTCGTTGCCGAGCCAGACCCCGACCACGAGGTCGCCGGCGAAGCCGATGAACCAGGCGTCGCGGCTGTCCTGGGTGGTGCCGGTCTTGCCCCCGGCCGGCACCGAGACCCGGGCGTTCTTCCCCGAGCCCTCCCGCACCACGGCGCTGAGGAGGTCGAGCATCGCGGTCCGGGCCGCCTGGTCGCGGGCCGGGGTCGGGGGGGCTTGCGGCCTCGTGTAGAGCGGCTGCTCGCGGGCGAGGATCTGGCGCACGCTGTAGGGCTCGACGCTCTCGGCGCCGGCCGCCATCGCGGCGTAGGCCCGGGTGAGCTCCATGAGCGTCGTCTCGGCCGAGCCGAGGGCGAGGCTCGGCAGGTTCGGCAACTCCGAGGTGATGCCGAGGCCCCGCGCCGTCTCGATCACCGCCGGCATCCCCACCGCCTCGGCGAGCTGCACCGCCACGGTGTTGATCGAGTGCGCGAAGGCGGTGCGCAGGGAGACGGCGCCGCGGTAGCGCCCGCCGTAATTCTCGGGCTCCCACTCGCCGACCTGGGTCGGACGGTCGACCAGGGTGGAATCGGGCCGGTAGCCCTCGCGCAGGGCGGTCAGGTAGACGAACAGCTTGAACACCGAGCCCGGCTGGCGCTTGGCCTGGGTGACGCGGTTGAACTGGCTTTCGGCGTAGTCGCGCCCGCCGACCATCGCCAGGATCGCCCCGTCCGGCGCCATCGCCACCAGGGCCCCCTGCGAGACCTTGCGGCGCTCACCGTCCTGGTCGAGGCGACGGGCGATCACGCTCTCGGCGATGTTCTGCAGGGTGAGGTCGAGGGTGGTGCGCACCGTGGCGTCCGCCGGGCCGGTGCCGATCAGGCCGCGCACGGACTCGGCCACGCTGTCGACGAAGTAGTTGGTGCCGACCGGCGTCTCCGTCGGCACGCGGACGGTGGCGGGTGCGCGCCGGGCCGCGTCGGCCTCCGCCTTCGTGACCGCCCCGGTCTCCACCATGGCGTCGAGCACCTGGGCGGCGCGTCCGCGGGCACCGTCGAGGTTGCGGTGGGGCGCGAGCTGCGAGGGCGCACGCACGAGGCCCGCCAGCATCGCGGCCTCGCTCAAGGTGAGGTCCTTGGCGGGCTTGCCGAAATAGCGCTGCGCCGCCGCGTCGGCGCCGTAGACGCCGGCGCCGAAATAGGCGGCGTTGAGGTAGCGGGTGAGGATCTCGTCCTTCGGCAGCTGCGATTCGAGCCACAGCGCCAGCACCGCCTCCTGCACCTTCCGCTTCAGGGTGCGGTCCTGCGACAGGTAGCTCATCCGCACGAGCTGCTGGGTCAGGGTCGAGCCGCCCTCGCGGGTGCCGCCGGCGGCGGCGTTGCGCAGGGCGGCGCGCAGGAGCCCGCGCAGGTCGATGCCGTAATGGTCGTAGAAGCGGCGGTCCTCGATCGCCACGATCGCCTTGGCGAGGACCGGCGGCACCTCCTTGGGGGCGAGCTTCGCCCCCTTGATGACGCCGCGGGTCGCGAAGGCCTGCCCGTCGGCGGCCCGCACCACCAGGGCGGAGGCGGTCGGCTCCACCGCGAGCCCGCCATTCACCGGCAGGGTCGCGAGGGCGTAGGCCGTGTAGGCGAGGACGACGCCGACGAGGAGAGCGGCCGCGACCGTCGTCACCCGGAGCCACGGCACCCGCCGGACGAGGCGCGCGGCAGGCCGCCAGGCGGCCGCCGTCGCGGCGGCGGCGCGCCGGGTGGCGGGGTGATCGGCGAGGCGGCCCGCCGTCGCCCGCGCCCGCAGGACGCCCGCGAGAACGCCGGCCTTGGCGGCCGGGCCGAGGCGGGCGCCGAAGGTGGTGGCGGCGCGGCGAAAGCCGGCGAAGCGGGCCTCCGGCGCCGCGGCCATGGGCTCGGCAGCGGGCTCGGCGGCCGGCCGCGGCGCCCCCCCGACATCGAGCCAGTCGCGGGATCGCCCGTCCGGTCCGGTTCCTGGCGGCCGCCCGGTCAAGGCTCAGCGTCCCGCCTGGCGCGGCTCGATCCAGCGCACCGGCGTCCGGGCCGCCGCCGGCCGGCTGAAGTGCAGCCGGCGCACGTGGTGCCGCCGGTAATGGTGGTGCCGGCGGTAGTGGCGCCGGTAGTGGCGGCGATGGTGCCAGTGGCGGCGGTAATGGCGGCGATGGTGCCAATGCCGGCGATGCCAGTGCCGCCGGTGCCAGTGCCGGTGACGGCGCCAGCGCACGGTCTCGACCGTGGAGGGCTGGTCCAGGGCGACGGTCACGGCGGCGCGCGGCATCAGCGGCGAGGCGGCGGCGAGGCCGCCGAGGCCGGTGAGCAGCAAGAGGGCCAGCAGCAGGGAACGAATGCGCATCGGGGCTCCGGGCTGAGGATCGAGGGCGAAGCGGACGGGCGCGGACGACGATCCGACGCCGGGATGCGGTCGCCGCAGCGAGACCGGACACCAACGCCAAGCTCTGCCGTTCCGTTCCCGGGCCGGCGCGTCGTGCGCCGTGCCCGCGGAAGCTTGGCGGCCCCTGGCGGGGGCGCCGCGACGCCTTAGGTGTAAGCGTCAGGGATCCTGCGCGGAGGAGAGACGCAGCCATGCGGTCGGGCGTGAAGCGGCTTTACCTGTGGTCGGCGGCGGCCGCCCTCCTCGCCGGCGGGATCAGCGCGGCGGAGGCCGGCTGCGTCCGGCGCGTCATCAATCGCTCGCCGTACTTCGCGGTGGCGAGCCGCAACGGCGGCCCCAGCGTCGGCATCCCGCCGCACAGCTCCCGCTCGATCCGCATGCTTGACCCGGGCCGGGTCGACATCGCGGCCCACTGCGCCGCGCGGGGTCCGCGCGGGCGGCTGGTGCCGGTCGGGCCGCCGGTGGCGCAGGACAGCTACACGTTCACGGCGATCCTCGACCGCTGCTTCTACGATCTCGGCCTGATGGGCTTCGGCCAGGGCGGCACCGAGCCCTTCGTGCTCAACAACCCCCGCGAGGGCGACCTCGTGGTCGGCCCGGCCGGCCCCGCCTGCCCGCCGCGCTGACGGGCGGGGGGCGCCGCGCCGGGGGGCGAGACCGGGCTTGCGCCCATCGGGTGAACTGGCTAATAAGCGCCCGTCGGCACCCACGCGGGCGCCGTACCAACGTTCCCCGATAGCTCAGTTGGTAGAGCAGGCGACTGTTAATCGCCTTGTCGCAGGTTCGAGTCCTGCTCGGGGAGCCACTCTCCTTCTCCCGGACAATCGATGCGGATCCCGCGGCGGCGCTCCTTACGCCCGCGATGCTGTCCGCCGCTCACGCCTCCTCCGTGCGGCTCGCCCGCCGGAACGCCGCCGGGCTCATGCCCGCCCGGGCAGCGAAGAAGCGCGAGAAATAGGCCGGATCGTTGAAGCCGAGGTCGAACGCGATCTTCGAGACCGGCAGCGTGGTGTAGATCAGGCTGCGCTTGGCCTCGAGCATCAGCCGGTCGTGCAGGATGCCCTGCGGCGAGCGGCGCACCGCCTCGGTGCAGGCCGCGTGCAGCCGGTCGGGGCTGACCCCCAGCGCCGCGGCGAAGCGGGCGACGGGCCAGCCCTCGCGCAGGTGAGTCTCGACCAGGCGGCGGTAGCGGCGGTGCAGGTCGGCGCGGGCGAGCGCCGCCGGCTCGGTGATCGAACGGGCGGCGCGGGTGCGCAGCACGCCGACGACGAGGAGCTTGACCAGCGCCGCCACCGCGCTCGTCGCCCCCGGCAGGGCGCCGGCGGCCTCCCGCGCCAGCCCCTCGGCCAGGCTGCCCAGGTCGAGGTCGATCTCCTCCGGCGTGCCGAGCCGCCCGCTGAACGTCGCCTCGGCGGCGGCACGCAGGCGCGGGCCCTCCGGATCGGGATCGACCACGGCGGCGAGGAAATCGTCGGCGAGCGACAGCACGATGCCGTCGGTGCCGGGCCGGAACGAGAAGGCGTGCACCACGCCCGACGGCACCCAGACCAGCCAGGGCGCGGAAAAATCCTCGCGGCGGGCATCGAGCGACAGAGCGCCGTGGCCGCGGGTGATGACGAGCCCCTGCGCCAGCGCGCCGTGGCGGTGGGGCGCGATCTCCCAGCCGTGCAGGGCCGCGCTGGTGCCGATCCGCTCGGCGTGGACGAAGCTCGGGACCGTGGTCTCGGCGATCTCGCCGTAGAGGCGAAAGACCGGGATCGGCCGCTCCAGCCGGGTCTGCATCGCCCGTTCCTCCCGGGCCCGAGGCTAAGGCCCGGCGCCGGATCCGTCCAAGAAATTCCGGCGGGCGTCCATGGCCCGCCCGGCGAACGGCGGCTAGCGTCCCGGGGTCGAACCGGACCAATTCCAAACTCCTGATCCGGCAGGCGAAACTCTTGTGCGGCGCGGCACCGTCCGGCCCGCCGGCGGGCGACCCCCGAGGACCCGGCTGGCGACCGGAAACGGCCAAGCCTGACGCTGCGACAACGGACCTTGCGAGGCGACGACCTGCGAGGGAGGAAACGATGACGGACGCGAAGGCCTTCCCCCTGAACGCCTGGTACGCCGCGGCGTGGGATCACGAGATCGGCCGGGCGCTGACGCCGCGGCGGATCTGCGACAGGGACGTGGTGCTCTATCGCCGTACCGACGGCGGCGTGGCGGCGCTCGAGGATGCCTGCTGGCACCGGCTGCTGCCGCTCTCGCTGGGCCACCTCAAGGGCGACCAGGTGATGTGCGGCTATCACGGCCTCGTCTTCGACGCGGCGGGCCGCTGCACCTTCATGCCGGCGCAGGAGACCATCAACCCCTCGGCCTGCGTGCGCGCCTTCCCGGCGGTGGAGCGCTACCGCCTGGTCTGGCTCTGGATGGGCGACCCGGCGCTCGCCGACCCCGACCTCGTGCCGGACTTCCACTGGAACAGCGACGCGCCCTGGGTCGGCGAGGGCGGCACCTTCTACGGCCTGAAATGCGACTACCGGCTGGTCATCGACAACCTGATGGACCTGACCCACGAGACCTACGTCCATGCCGGCAGCATCGGCGACGACGCCATCACCCGCAGCCCGTTCGAGGTCACCCACACCGACCGGCAGGTCACGGTGGAGCGCTGGATGGAGGGCATCGAGCCGCCGCCGTTCTGGGCCCGGCTGCTGGGCAAGCCCGGCCACGTCGACCGCTGGCAGATCATCCGGTTCGAGGCGCCGAGCGTGGTCGCGGGCGATGTCGGGGTGGCCCTCGCCGGCACCGGCGCCCGGACGGGCGACCGCGCCCAAGGCGTGAACGGCTTCTTCCTCGCCGCGATCACGCCGGAGACCGCCACCAGCTGCCACTACTTCTGGAACTTCGTGCGCAACTTCCGCACCGACGACGCGGAGCTGACGAAGGCCCTCACCCGCGCCCACGTCAACGACGGCAAGGGCGTCTACGACCAGGACCACGACGTGCTCGAGGCCCAGCAGCGGGCGATCGACCGCCAGCCGCGCCAGCCGTTCTACAACCTCAACATCGATGCCGGCGCCCTGTAGGCGCGCCGCCTGATCGACGGGATGCTGGCGGCCGAGGGCCGCGGTATAGCGGCCGAGGGCCGCGGTGCGCCGGCCGAGGACCGTGGGGCGGCGAAGGACACCGCGCCCGTCGGGGCGGCGGCGGAATAGCGGGCTCCGGGGAGCGTGCCATGACCCAACCGACGGAGTGGCGGCCGGCACGGCTGCGCAGCAGCCGGGCGCTGACGCCCGACATCCGCCTCCTGGAGATCGAGCCCTCGGTGCGCGCCGCGCCGGTCCCGCCCGGCAGCCATCTCGGGGTGGCGGTGATGATCGGCGAGCGGCCGGACACCCGCTCCTACTCGCTCCTCGATTCCGCGGCGGACGGGCTCTACCGCATCGCCGTGAAGCGCCTGCGCGACAGCCGCGGCGGCTCGGCCTACATGCACGGGCTCGCACCCGGCGCCCGCCTGAGCATCGCCGGGCCGCGCAACCATTTCGGCCTCGCCCTGGGCCGGCCCGGCTACCTGCTGGTCGCGGGCGGGATCGGCATCACCCCGCTCCACGCCATGGCGCTGGCGCTGCACCAGGCGGGCGCTCCGTTCCGCCTGCTCTACGCCGCGCGGACCCGGCAGGACCTCGCCCTCGCCGACACCCTGCGGGCGCGGATCGGCGACCGCCTCCTCACCTTCGCCGACGCGGACGGCGCGCGGATCGACCTTCCCGCCGCGATCGCCGCCCTCGCGCCCGGGGCCGAGGCCTATGTCTGCGGGCCCTACGGGATGATGGAGGCGGCGCGCCGGGCTTGGGGTGAAGCCGGCCGCCCGGCGCAAGCCCTGCGCTTCGAGACCTTCGGCACCGGCGGACGCCACGCCACCGAGCCCTTCACCGTCCGCATCCCGCGGCTGGGCAAGGAGATCGCCGTCTCCCGCACGCAGACCCTGCTGGAGGCCCTGGAGGCGGCGGGCGTCGGGATGATCCACGATTGCCGGCGCGGCGAGTGCGGCCTGTGCACGGTGAAGATCCTGGCGGTCGACGGGACGGTCGACCACCGCGACGTGTTCTTCAGCGAGGCCCAGAAGGCGACGAACGCCCAGCTCTGCACCTGCGTCTCCCGCGTCGTCGGCGGCGGGATCACCATCGACACGGCGGACCGGACGGGCTGAGGCGGGCGCCGGGACGCCCGGGGCCTCGCGCGCGGCGCCCGATGAGGCCGTGCCGGCGATTCCCGCCGAGGCGCTCAGAAGCGCTCGACCCAGGGCCGCAGCTCGACCTCGAACGACCAGGCGTCGCGGGGCTGGCGCAGCACGTCGAGATAGGCCCGCGCCACGCCCTCGGGGGTGAGCGTGCTGTCCGGCCGGTCCGCCGGGTCGGGCCGGCGGGCGCTGCGCACCGCGCCGTCGACCACGAAGTGGGCGACGTGGATGCCCTTGGGGCCGAGTTCCCGCGCGGCGCTCTGGGCGAGGCCGCGCAGGGCGAACTTGCCCATGGCGAAGGCGGCCGAGAGCGGAAACCCCTTCACGCCGGCGGTGGCGCCGGTGAACAGGATCGCCCCGTGCCCGCGCGGCTCCATGCGCCGCGCCGCCTCCCGGGCGACCAGGAAGGCGCCGTAGGCGGTGACCGCGACGGCCTGCCGGACCGCCTCCGGATCAAGGGAGGCCAGGGGCCCGGGGGCGCGGGCGCTGGCGTTGTAGATCACCACGTCGGCCTCGCCGAGGCGGGCATCGGCCTCGGCGAACAGCGCGGCCACGGCGTCCGCGTCGGCGGCGTCGGCGGAGAAGGTCTCGGCCCCGGTCTCGGCCGCGAGGGCGGCGAGCTTGCCGGCGTCGCGGGCGGCGAGGCCGACGCGCAGCCCCTCGGCCGCGAGGAGGCGGGCCAGCGCGGCGCTGATGCCGGCGCCCGCGCCGACGACGAGGGCGGTCCGATAGGGCAGGCTCACGGGCGTTCCTCCGGGTGGATGGGCCGCTCCTGGCGGGCGGGCAGGTCGAACACCAGGCAGGTGGTGCTGGCGGTGGCGCAGAGCCGGCCGGCCTCGTCGGTGAGGCTGCCCTCGGCCACGGCCTGGCGGCGCCCGGCATGGATCATGCGCCCGACTGCCGTCACCTGGCCGGAGCCGGCCGTCACGGCCCGCAGGTAGTTCACCTTGATCTCGAGGGTGGTGTAGCCGCGCCCGGCCGGCAGGGTGCTGTGCACGGCGCAGCCCATCACGCTGTCGAGCAGCGTCGCCAGCGCCCCGCCGTGGACGCTGCCGATCGGGTTGTAGAGGTACTCGCCCGCCGGCATCCGCATCGTCACCCGGCCCGGCTCGGCCTCCGCCAGCGCGATCCCCATCAGGGTGACGATCGGCGGCGGCGGCACCTCCCCGGCGATCAGGGCGCGCAGGAAATCGAGCCCGGCCATGCCCTGCCCGGCCTGGGCCAGCGCCCGCGGATCGGCCCAGGCGACGCGGCGCTCCCGCGGCCGGGCCTCCGCATCTCGCGACGGCGTGGCGACCATCCTTCGTCCTCCGGCCTTCTTTCATGACGGATGTCATGTTACTATATTGATGATCGTCGTCCTCAATGATGTCAACGGCAGGGAGTGGCCCCTCGGATGCGGGTGACCCGCGAGCAGTTCCAGGAGAACCGGCGCCGGATCCTCGAGGCGGCGGGCCGCCTCCTGCGCGAGAAGGGGTTCTCCGCCGTGACCGTGGCCGAGGTGATGGAGGCGGCGGGCCTGACCCATGGCGGCTTCTACGGCCACTTCGCCTCGAAGGAGGACCTCGCCGCCCAGGCACTCGCCCAGGCGCTCGCTCCGGCTCCCGGCCGGCCCGGGGCGGCGCCCGACCTCGCCGGCTTCGTCGCAGGCTACCTGTCGGCAGCCCACCGCGACCGGCCGGGCGGCGGCTGCGCGCTCGCGGCCCTGGGGAGCGAGGCGGCGCGCCAGCCGGCGCCGGTGCGGCGGGCCTTCACGGAAGGGCTGGAGGCGCGCCTCGCCCGGATGCAGGAGGCCGTGATGCCGCAGGCCTTGCCCGAGGGAGATCGCGCGGCGGCGCTCGCCACGATGTCGGGTCTCGTCGGTGCCCTGGTGCTCGCCCGGGCGGTGGACGATCCGGCCCTGTCCGACGAGATCCTGGCCGCGGCGCGGGCGGCCTTCGGCGCGTCCGACGCGTCCTGAGGCCGCCCTCGCGGTGCCCCGGGGGCCTTCGGCAGGGGTTTGGTAACCCTGCCCGGACCATCCTGGGGGGCGTTCTTGCCCGAGGCCGGTGATGGTGTTGCGTGTTGCGTTTCCGTGCCTGCCGCCGGCGGCGGCCTTCGCCTGGCTGCTCGGCACCGGCCTCGCCGCCGCCGTCGAGCCTGCGGCCCCGGTTCCCCCCGCCCCGGTGACCGGGCAATCCCAGGCTCAAGCCGTGCTCGCCCCGCCGGCGCCGGCCGACCCGGCAGCGGGCGCCCCGCGGGAGGCGACGGCGGCCCCCGAGCCACTGCCGCACGGGGCGACGCCCCTGGCGGTCGGCCCGATCCAGCCCGGCATCCCCCCCAAGGTGCCCGATCCCAGGGTGCCCGACCCCAAGGCGATCGATTCCAAGGCGATCGATCCCAAGGCGACCGACGCGAAGCCCGCCGCGAAGAAGATCTCCCGCGAGCTGCCGCCCCTGGTGGTGGCCAGGATGTCGCAGGACATCACCCCGACCCTGACTCCGGCGACCTTCCTCGACACCCTGCGGGCGGCGGAGCGCTACCAGGCGCTCGTCGAGGCCGGCGGCTGGCAGCCGCTGCCGGCCGACCTCGTGGTGAAGCCCGGCGAGCGCAACCCGGCGGTGCCGTCCCTGCGCCGCCACCTCGTCCTCACCGAGGACCTCGCTCCCGGCGGCCCCGAGACCGACGTGCTCGACCCCGGCCTCGTCGCGGCGCTCAAGCGCTACCAGGCCCGGCACAACCTGCCCGAGACCGGGCTCCTCGGCCGCCAGACCGTCGCGGCGCTCAACGTGCCGGCGAGCGTGCGCCAGCGCCAGCTCGCGGCCTCCGCCAACCGCCTGATCGGGTCGAGCTTCCCGTTCGGCGACCGCTACGTCGTGGTCAACATCCCCTCGGCCGCCGTCGAGGCGGTGGAGCGCGGCAGCGTGGCGCGCCGCTACGTCGCGGTGGTGGGCAAGCCCGACCGCGCCTCACCCGCCGTCGAGACCAAGATCACCAACATCAACTTCAACCCGACCTGGACCGTGCCGGTGTCCCTCATCAAGAAGGACATCATCCCGCACATGCGCAAGGATCCGGGCTACCTCGCCAAGATGCACATCCGCATGCTCGACGGGCAGGGCCAGGAGGTGCAGCCGACCGCCGTCGACTGGTCGACCGAGCGGGCGGTGAACTACACCCTGCGCCAGGATCCCGGCTTCGACAATTCCCTCGGCCAGGTGCGAATCGACATGCCGAACCGGCACGCGGTCTACATGCACGACACGCCGTCGAAGTCGCTGTTCTCCCGCGACGTGCGCTTCCACTCCTCGGGCTGCGTGCGCGTCGCCGACGTGAAGGCGCTGGTGGGCTGGCTGCTCGAGGGCACGCCGGGCCCGAACGGCCCCGGCTCGGCCTGGGGACCGATGGAGATCGAGACCGGCATCGCCACGGGCGAGCGCCGCGACATCAAGCTGGCGAAGCCCGTGCCGGTGACCTTCGTGTACCTCACCGGCTATGCCACCCCGGACGGCCGGGTGCACTTTCGCGACGACGTCTACGGCCTCGACACCGGCAAGCCGGCGGAGCCCGCCGTGACCGGCGCGCTGGGCAAGCCGGCTCCGGCGAAGCCCGCGGCGGCGCAGGGCAAGTCCGCGGCACCGAAGGACAGGGCCGGGGCCGCGCCGGCGCAGTCCGCACCGGCGAAGCCGGCGACCGCGCCGGGCGGCGCTGCGTCCGCCAATCCCACTTCCGCTCTGCCAGCGCCCAAGGCCGCGCCGAAGCCCGCCGCCAAAGCCGCTCCGGCCGAGAAGCCGGCCGCCGCGGCTCCGGTCCCGAAGGCGCCGCCGGCTGCCGAGCGGCGGACCGCCGCCCCGCCGACCTGATCGACCGGCCGGTTCCGGACTGCGACGCTTCCCGAACGGAACCAACCCGCATTGCTTGAATTGGCGAGCGGATGGGACGCGCTCGCAGAACGACCGTCCGCGTCCGCCAGGAGAGGACCATGGCCCGGACCCCGAAAACCGCCGCGGCGCCCGCCGCCCGCACGCCCCGCAGCTCCACCGGCGCCCGCACCAGCAAGGCGCCCGCGCAGCCGAAGACCGCCATGCCGGATGCCCGCCTGCGCACGGCGGCCGAGCGCCTCGACACGCCGACCGACCTCTCGGCCGAGGCCTCGCGCCAGATCGCCGAGGGCCTCACGATCCTGCTGGCGGATTTCTTCGCCCTGTACATGAAGACCAAGAACTTCCACTGGCACGTCAGCGGCCCGCACTTCCGCGACTACCACCTGCTCCTCGACGAGCAGGCGGCGCAGATCTTCGCGGTGACCGACGACGTGGCCGAGCGGGCCCGCAAGATCGGCGGCACGACGCTGCGCTCCCTGGGCCAGGCGGCCCAGAAGGCCCGGATCTTGGACAACGACGCCGAGTACGTCGACCCGCTCGACATGCTGGCGGAGCTGCGCGACGACAACAAGGCCACGACCAGCCGGATGCGCGAGCTGCACGCCCTGTGCGACGAGCACGACGACGTCTCGACCGCCAGCATGCTCGAGGAGTGGATCGACCAGTCCGAGGAGCGCACCTGGTTCCTCTACGAGGCCAGCCGGCGCGGCGAGGCGACGGGGCATTGAGCACCGCTCGGGCGTCCCGTCGTCTTGTTCGACGGATTCGTCATCGTTCCTGGCCCGTGCCGCGGGTCCAGGCGGGGCGTCCGAATCTTCTCGTATTGACAACGTAGTTACAGCACACCACTCTGGATCCATGTCCAGACCGCGTCCGCCGGCCTCCGAAGCGCGTGAAGACTTGCCCGTGATGGTGGCGGAGCGGTCCGCGGATGCGAAGGGCAGCATCAACCTGCGGATCGAGGCCGATACCCGCCGGCTCATCGACGATGCGGCGGCCGTGCTCGGCAAGACGCGCACCGAGTTCATGGTCGAGAGCGCCCGGCGGCAGGCCATCGACGTGCTGCTCGACCAGCGGCTGTTCAGGCTCGATCCCGACCGCTTCGACGCGTTCGTTCAGGCGCTCGACGCTCCCCCCGCGCCCGGACCGAAGCTGCGCTCCCTGCTGCGCCGCGTGCCGGCATGGCAGAAGTAGACGATGGTTCGGAGCAGACCGGGCCATCCCTGTCGGCGCCCACTCCCCTCACCGGCGCCCACGACCTTGCCGGCTTCGATTGCGGCGAGCCGAGCCTGAACGATTGGCTGCGTCACCGGGCCCTGAAGAATGAGAGCCGGTTCTCGCGGACTTACGTCGTCTGCAAGGGCAACCGGGTCGTGGCCTACTTCTGCATCTCGGCCGGGGCCATCGAGCGTGCCGCCGCTCCGGGCCGCCTGCGCCGCAATGCGCCGGATACGATCCCGGTCTCATACCGCCGCGCCTTCGAACGGACTCGTTCGGAGGCGCAAGGCAAGCCCGAACGGGCGCCGGCGCTGATGCGCCGGACGCCTTCGCATCGACGTGTCGATGCGAAGGCGCGAGGGTATCA
>NZ_LABY01000319.1 GCF_001043975.1 Methylobacterium variabile | reverse complement strand
GGGTAGAATGCCTGCGCTGGATTGATCTGATAAGCGCATAGTTCCAATTGCTGTAATTGGATTATCGACTGAAGCCGGAGCAGCTCGACCGGAGACTGAATGCGATGGTGATCCGTCGCCAAAGCGCAGCAGGACGAGACCGTCCCCCGCATTGCCGATTTGACCCGACAGGACGTAGACAACCTCCGCGTCGCGCTCGTGGCTGTGCGGCGGTGTCGAGATGCCGGACGGCTTTGATCACGTGCAGAAGCGCGCAAGCGCCCCCAGTCTCCCGGCCTGAGACGAGCCGGTCATCGTCGTCCCAGCGAAGGCGCAGTCGATGGTTTGGGTCATGTGGGCTGCTCCGGATCAGCCACAGTGTCCTTGAAAACCAGTTCGAGCAGGATGCCGGTATGCGTGCGCAAGAACAGCCGCCGCTCACCGAGTTCGGGCAGCTCCATGGAGGAATACGCCATCCCGAGCGCCTCCAGACGCGCCCGCATGCCGTCGTGTTCGGAGAGCAGGAAACCGACGTGGTCGATGCTCTCGCGATTTACGTCCGGCGGCAGCTTTGCGCCAGGAATGAGGTGCACGACCGGTTCGCCATTCCCGTACAACCAGTAGCCGGGGAAGGCGAAGGCCGGACGGTATCCGGCCTCCAGTCCGAGCACAGCCTCGAAGAAGGCGCGCGTCCCTTCGAGGTCGTGCGTGCGCAGCGTAACGTGGTGGAGCATGGCGATCACGCGATTGTCCCGCCGCCGTCCACCGTGACGGTGGTGCCGGTGACGAAGGGGTTTGTCGCGACGAACAGGATGGCCTGGGCGATATCCTCGGGGCGGCCGACCCGGTGCGCGGGCAGGCGCTCTGCCGTGCGGGCGAACATCGCCGCCCGGTCCGCATCGGGCATGCTATCCCAGAGCGGCGTGTCGATCAGGCCGGGAGACACTGCGTTGACGCGGACCGGGGCGCGCTCCAGTGCCAGGCCGCGGGCCAGCGCCTCCAAAGCGGCGTTGATCGCCCCCTGCAGTACCGCTCCGCCGCTCGGCCGATGCGAGAGGAAGCCCGACACGAAGGTGATAGACCCACCGCTTACCACCTTCGCGGCACGAGCGACGTGGTAGGCGCCCCAAAACTTGCTCTCCATCGAAGCCCGCGCGTCGTCTAGCGCCAGGCCGCCAACGGAGCCGCTCCGCGTGGCGGCCGCTGCGACCACGACGTGGTCGAAGGGCTCGCGCTCGGAAAAGAAGGCCTCGACCGCGGCGCGATCAAGAAAATCCAGTACCGTCGCCTCGGCGCCGGACGTCGCCGCTGCCGCGTCGAGCTTCGGGCCGGGGCGTCCAGCGCCGGTGACCCGCCCGCCAGCCTGGACGAACAGGGCTGCCGTCGCCCGGCCGATGCCGCCGCCTGCGCCGACCACGAGGACGCGCTTGCCAGCCAGATCGCTGTTCATGGGGTTGCTCCTGCTTGCTGCCGGCTCAGCGCCCGGCGGATGAGAGGAAGGCCTACCGTTCGTCATGCGGCGAACATCGACCCTTGCATCGCGGCTTAGAAGCCAGCGATCATGCGAGGCTCTGTCGTCCTACATTTGAGAATGCGGTGCTCGACGACCTGAACGAACTGAGGACCTTCCGTGCCATCCTGATGGAGGGCAGCCTGTCGGCGGCCGCGCGGGGGCTCGGCGTCACTCTGGCCGTCGTGAGCAAGCGCCTCGCGACGCTGGAGGGTCGTGCCGGTGTGCGCCTGATCCAGCGCACCACCCGTGCCCTCAGCCCGACCGAGGAAGGGGCGCGGCTGCTGATCGATGTCGAGCGCGCGCTCGAGGCCATCGAGGCGAGCGAGGAGCGGCTTGCGGGTGGTCGCGACGAGCCGGCCGGCACCCTGCGGGTGAGCGCGCCTATCGCCTTCGGGCGCCGCTGCGTCGTGCCGGCAGCGGGCACCCTCGCCCAACGCTACCCACGCCTCGCGATCTCGCTCGATCTCGACGACCGGGTGGTCGACCTCGTCGGCGAGGGGCTCGACGTCC
>NZ_LABY01000318.1 GCF_001043975.1 Methylobacterium variabile | reverse complement strand
GCCGACCCTGGAGGAGGCCGCCAAGTCGCGCTGGGGCGAGGTGCAGAACCAGTACCAGCGCCGCGCCGACCTGATCCCCAACCTCGTCGAGACCGTGAAGGGCTACGCCCAGCAGGAGCGCGACGTGCTGGTGCAGGTGACCGAGGCCCGCGCCAAGGCGACCTCCGTCAAGGTCGACGCCTCCACGGTCAGCGACCCGCAGAAGTTCCGCGAGTTCCAGGACGCCCAGAACCAGCTCTCGGGCGCCCTCGGCCGGCTCCTCGTCACCGTCGAGCGCTACCCGGACCTGAAGTCGAACGCCAACTTCCTCGCCCTGCAGTCGCAGCTCGAGGGGACCGAGAACCGCATCGCGGTGGCGCGGCGCGACTACATCCAGGCGGTGCAGGCCTACAACACCGAGATCCGCACCATCCCGGGCCGCTGGATCGCCTCCACCCTCTACCCGGAAGCGAAGCCCATGGAATCCTTCGCCGCGGCCCCGGATGCGAGCCGCCCGCCGAACGTGAAGTTCTAGGGATGCCGAACCCGGCTCGTCGTCCGGTCCGCCCGGGCGCCGGTTTCCTCCTCGCCCTCCTCCTCGTCCTCTGGGCGGGCGCCGCCGCCGCCCTCGACCTGCCGCCCCTGACCGGCCGGGTGGTCGACGGCGCCGGCCTGCTGCAGCCCGACGCGCGCGACGCCCTGGAGGCGAAGCTCAAGGCGCACGAGGACAGGACCACCGACCAGGTGGTGGTCGCCACCGTCCCCTCGCTCCAGGGCACCTCGGTCGAGGATTTTTCCAACCGCCTGTTCCGCGCCTGGGGCCTTGGCGCCAAGGCGAAGAACAATGGCGTGCTGCTCCTGGTCGCCCCGGCCGAGCGCAAGGTGCGCATCGAGGTCGGCTACGGCCTCGAGGGGGCGCTGACCGACGCCCTGTCCAAGGTGATCATCGCGAGCACGGTGGCGCCGAAGTTCAAGGCCGGGGATTTTTCCGGCGGCATCCAGGCGGGGGTGGACGGGATCCTCGGCATCCTGAGCGGGGACGCCGCCGAGTGGCAGCGCCGGGCCGAGGTGCGGGAGGATTCCGCGCAAGGACTCGACCCGGTCCTCGTCGTGATCCTGCTCGTGGTGATCGGCTTCGTCCTCGTGCGGCTCCTCTTCGGGGGGCGCGGCGGCCCGGGCCGGCCCCACCGCCGCAGGGGCGGTGACTGGATCGTCGTGCCGGGCCCGCCGGGGGGCTTCGGTGGAGGTTTCGGCGGCGGCTTCGGCGGCGGCACGGGGGG
>NZ_LABY01000317.1 GCF_001043975.1 Methylobacterium variabile | reverse complement strand
TCCGGCGAGCCTCGACGTGCTACCGTTTAAGCGCAAGAGCGTCTCAACCCATTGGGAGTTCATGTTCACCCGCTCGATGTTTGCCACTGCCGACATCGCTGAACAGGGCCGGCTCCTCGACGAAGTTGCGCGGCTGGTGGAGGCCGGCACGCTGAAGACCACCTTCGCAGAGAGCTTTGGCCCGATCTCCGCCATCAATCTCCGCCGCGCTCACGCGCTGATCGAGAGTGGGCGGGCCAAGAGCAAGATCGTTCTGGAGGGATGGGCGTGAGCGATGGGGCGACGATAGATCGGCGCGCCTGGCTGACCGGGGCCGGGGCCCTACTCGCCGCCGGCCCGAGCTGCGCGGCCGAGGGCGCCCATCCCGCCGCACCTAACCTAACGCTCGCCTTCGCGCTTCCGGACGCCGTCACCAATGGCGTCGCGGTGACGCCCGAGGGCCGGATTTTCGCCGCGCTCGCGCGCATCGACGGCAGCGTCGGTCCCCGCGTCGTCGAGATCCGCAACGGCCGCCCGGTGCCGTTCCCGGACGAGGCCTGGAACGCCTTCGCGGACGGGGCCGATCCCGCCCGCACTCTCGTCTGGGTCAATTCCCTCCGGATCGGCCCCGATGGCGACCTCTGGCTCGTCGATACCGGATCGCCCGGCTTCGGCCAGCCGATGCGCCCGGGCGGCTGCAAGCTCGTTCAGGTCGATATCGCCGGCGCCAGGGTGCGGCGGACGATCCCGCTCGACGGCGTGGTGACGCGCAAAAGCTTCATTGACGACGTTCGCTTTAACGGTTCTCTCGTCTATCTCACTGATGCAGGCGCGCCGGCCCTGGTGGTGCTCAATCCCGCAACGAGCTGGGGCTACCGCGTCCTCGAGGGCCACACCTCGGTCACGGCCTCGCGGCCAATCTCGGCCGAGGGGCGCATCGTGCGTGGGCCGGACGGCGCGCCGGTCTACGTGCATGCGGACCAGCTCGAAGTGTCGCCGGATGGCGACTTCCTCTACTACCAG
>NZ_LABY01000316.1 GCF_001043975.1 Methylobacterium variabile | reverse complement strand
CCGGCCGGCCGCTCGCAGCCGAAGTGGCAGCCCTCGGGTTCGGCGCGCCGGGTTTCGTTTTCTCGACCACCAACACCGACCGGCATCTTGCCGAGATCGCCGCGCTGATCGCGCCGCAGGGCCGGTTCGCGCTGATCGACGATCCGGCGAGCCTCGACGTGCTGCCGTTTAAGCGCAAGAGCGTCTCAACCCATTGGGAGTTCATGTTCACCCGCTCGATGTTCGCCACTGCCGACATCGCTGAACAGGGCCGGCTCCTCGACGAAGTTGCGCGGCTGGTGGAGGCCGGCACGCTGAAGACCACCTTCGCAGAGAGCTTCGGCCCGATCTCCGCCATCAATCTCCGCCGCGCTCACGCGCTGATCGAGAGTGGGCGGGCCAAGGGCAAGATCGTTCTGGAGGGATGGGCGTGAGCGATGGGGCGACGATAGATCGGCGCGCCTGGCTGACCGGGGCCGGGGCCCTACTCGCGGCCGGCCCGAGCCGCGCGGCCGAGGGCGCCCATCCCGCCGCACCTGACCTAACGCTCGCCTTCGCGCTTCCGGACGCCGTCACCAATGGCGTCGCGGTGACGCCCGAGGGCCGGATTTTCGCCGCGCTCGCGCGCATCGACGGCAGCGCCGGTCCCCGCGTCGTCGAGATCCGCAACGGCCGCCCGGTGCCGTTCCCGGACGAGGCCTGGAACGCCTTCGCGGACGGGGCCGATCCCGCCCGCACTCTCGTCTGGGTCAATTCCCTCCGGATCGGCCCCGATGGCGACCTCTGGCTCGTCGATACCGGATCGCCCGGCTTCGGCCAGCCGATGCGCCCGGGCGGCTGCAAGCTCGTTCAGGTCGATATCGCCGGCGCCCGGGTGCGGCGGACGATCCCGCTCGACGGCGTGGTGACGCGCAAAAGCTTCATTGACGACGTTCGCTTTAACGGCTCTCTCGCCTATCTCACTGATGCAGGCGCGCCGGCCCTGGTGGTGCTCAATCCCGCAACGAGCCGGGGCTACCGCGTCCTCGAGGGCCACACCTCGGTCACGGCCTCGCGGCCAATCTCGGCCGAGGGGCGCATCGTGCGTGGGCCGGACGGCGCGCCGGTCTACGTGCATGCCGACCAGCTCGAAGTGTCGCCGGACGGCGACTTCCTCTACTACCA
>NZ_LABY01000315.1 GCF_001043975.1 Methylobacterium variabile | reverse complement strand
CCAGCGGGCGAGACGACCTTCCAGGTTGAGGGAAGCGTGGGCATAGACCGTCAGTGACGTCTGGATCATCTGGGTGTGGATGTAACGCAAGAGGAGGGTCCGCAGGCTCGCGCTCTCCAGGGCGGCGGCGCGCAGCGCAGCGGCGTCGATCCGCAGGAGCTCGCCGGCCATCTGGACGAACGATTGCTGCGGGGTGCTGTCGGTCCCCAGCAGCAGCGGTGCGGCACCGACGAGGCCCTCCCTGCCGATCAGCCCGACCTCGATCCTCTGCGCCATGCCGCCGACCACGACCGAGGCGAAGCCGGTCTCCGGGAAGTAGAGTTCCCTGATCGGCTCCCCCGCCTCGATCAGCTCCTCGCGCAGCTGGGACGTCATCGGCTCCAGGTGCGGCTGGAGCTGGGCGAAGTCGTCGGGCGAGAGCGCCCGAAGCAGCAGGTTGCGGGTGGTGGCTTGCTGGGGCAGCGACACGGTGCCTCTCCCGTTCGGGGCAAGAGCGCATGTCGTCTCTCAAGCGCCTGCGCCCAGGTCATGAGCAGGCGATGGCGCTGATTTCGTGTGGGTGATACACTATTCAAGGAATTTCTCGCAGAAAAATATCTGATCCCAATATTTGATAAGGGTATGATTTGTTATATTCTCGTGGAAAGCTCCATGATTGCGTGAGGTTCGAGAATTTGGTTCGGTAAAATACCAAGCGTCGGCGCAGCTTTACGAAATCGCCACGGTGGCATACACCGCCCTGTATCCATGCAGGAGCAATCGGAGCCGGACGG
>NZ_LABY01000314.1 GCF_001043975.1 Methylobacterium variabile | reverse complement strand
GTAAGCGCTCGGTGACGGAGCAGCTTGTCAGGCGGCCTGCTCGGCCTCACCGGTCGGCATCCAGTTCCAGGGCAGCAGATCGGCGAGGCGCTTGGCCGGGTGATCGGCGATGCGCGTGAGCACGTCGCGCAGGTAGCCCTCGGGATCGAGCCCGTTCATCTTCGCGGTCTCGATCAGGGTGTAGAACGCCGCCGCACGCTCGGCGCCCGGCTCGGATCCCGCGAACAGGTAGTTCTTGCGCCCGACCGCCACGCTGCGCAGCGCCCGCTCGGCCGCGTTGTTGTCGAGCGCCAGGCGTCCGTCGTCGAAGACGCGCATGAGCGCCGGCCAGCGTGCCAGCATATAGCGCAACGCCTTGGCCAGTTCGGACCGGCCCGGCACCTGGGTGAGGCTCGTCTCGGCAAACGCCTTCAGCGCCTTGGCCAGCGGCTTCGAGCGCACCTGTCGCTCGCGGGTGCGAGCATCGGGCGGCTTGCCGCGCAGGTCGCGCTCGACCCCGTAGAGCGCCCCGATCCGCTCCAGCGCCTCCGCCGCAAGCGCCGAGCCTGTCGCGGCGTGCACGTCGAAGATCTTGCGTCGTACATGCGCCCAGCACCCCGCCTCGGTCAGGGCGCCACCCGCGCGGGTAGCTTCGTACAGCCCGTTGAAGCCGGCATAGCCGTCGGCCACCAGCACGCCGGAGAAGGCCGCCAGATGCGCGAGCGGGCGCTCGCCTCGACGGTCGGGCGAGGCGAAGAACACAGCCGCCGGCGGGCGCACGCCGCCATGGGGGCGTTCGTCGCGCACGTAGGTCCACAGCCGTCCGGTGCTCGTCCTGCCCGTGCCGGGCGCCAGCACCGGGATCGGCGTGTCGTCGCCGTGCAGGACGTCGGAGCCGGTGATCACCTCCCGGCGCAGAAGCTCGGTCAGCGGCAGCAGCGTGGCCGCGGTCGCGCCGAGCCAGCCCGAGAGCGTCGAGGTCGCCAGATCGACGCCGTCGCGCGCGTAGATCTCGGCCTGGCGATACAGCGGCAGGTGGTCGTCGAACTTCGCCACCGCGATGTGCGCCAGGAGCCCCGGACCGGCCCGTCCGCGGGGCACCGCATGGTGGGGGGCCGGCGCCTGGACCACCTGCTCGCAGACGCGGCAGGCGAACGCCTCGCGGACGTGGCGCACGACCTTGAACCGGCCCGGCACGTAGTCGAGGCTCTCGGTAACGTCCTCGCCGATCCGGCGCAGGCCCCCGCCGCAGGCCGGGCAGGCACAGGGACCGGCGTGGACCACGCTCTCGCGCGGCAGATGGGCCGGCAGGTCCCGCCGGGCGGGCTTGAGCCGTGCGGCCTCCCTCGCCTCGGCGACGACCGGCGTGCCGGCCAGACGCTCGGCCTCGTCGACCTCCAGCGCCTCGATCGCTAGTTCGAGCTGCTCGAGGCGCGTGCCGAGCTTCTCGGACGAGGTGCCGAACCGCGCCCGCTTCAGCCGGGCGAGCTCGCCGCGCAGCTTCTCGATCAGGGTACTGGCGTGAACGGCCTCGCGCGCCAGGCCGACGATCAGGCGCTTGAGCGCGTCGACGTCGTCGGGCAGCGTGGCAGGATCGAGAGCCATGCCAACAGCTTAGCCCTTGCCAAGGGCCGTCGCCACAGGCCTTGACCACGGACGCGGCCACCTCGGTAGTCTGCCGCTCTCAGCCCGCGATCGTCGGCCGGTCGGTGCGCAAAGGCGCGCGCCAGTCGATCCCCTCCAGCAGCATGGCGAGCTGGGCCGGCGTCAATGCAGCCGCGGCACCGGCGGTGGACGGCCAGACGAAGCGGCCCTTCTCCAGACGCTTGGCGAACAGGCACAGGCCCTGGCCGTCCCACCACAGCAGCTTGATCAGGTGGCCCTGGCGCCCACGGAACACGAAGGCCTGGCCCGAGAACGGATCGCGCGCCAGATGGTCCTGGACGAGGGCGGCCAGGCCGTCGAAGCCCTTGCGCATGTCGGTGTGCCCGGTGGCCAGCCAGACGCGCGAGCCGGACGGGACGGGGATCATCGACCGAGCAGCGCGGCGATCGCGCCCTGGAGGAGCGTCAGGTCCGCCCCGGCTGCGGCCCGCACCCGATGCCCGTCGGCCAGCTCGATCTCGATCAGGCCCGGCCCGGCCGGCACTCCGGCTGCCGCCGTGGCCGGAGGCGGCAGCGCGAGCGGGATGAAGGTCGCTGGGGCAGCCGCAGTCGAGGCCTGCCGCTCGGCCAGCAAGGCGCGCCGCCATCTAAACAGCAGGCTGGAGTGCAGGCCGTGCCGGCGCGCCACCTCTGAGGCGGTCGTGGCGGGGTCATCCGCCTCGGCCAGGATGGCGCGCTTCTGCTCGGGCGACCAGACGCGGCGCGTGCCCGCAACGACAACATGAGGAGAGTTGGTCATAGGTCCAGACACAGGGCCGATATAGCGTCATCTGACGCCAGCACCTGTATCCAGAGCAAAGCACTACAGGCACAAGGCGGCCGTCACCGA
>NZ_LABY01000313.1 GCF_001043975.1 Methylobacterium variabile | reverse complement strand
CCGGCCTGCGCCCGGCGCAGGGGCGAGTGGGCGTTCGGCGAGCCGAGCCGCGCCGCCACCCCGAGGCCGAGCCCCGCATGGCCCTGCGGGTCGAGGTCGACCACCAGCACCCGGTAGCCCCGGGCGCCGAGCTCGGCCGCAAGGTTGACCGCGGAGGTCGTCTTGCCGGTGCCGCCCTTGCAGTTGGCGATGGAGAGCACCCGCGCCGTCATCGCGCCCCCCAGCGCGGTGGATTCTGTCTCATCGCCGCAGGCTGACTTAAGGGAGAGCGGAGCGTCAACCGTGATCGGCAGGGTTGTTCACACGACCGTCACGAATCTTCGCCGGTGCGCTTCCGGCGCGCCGCGTCCCACCACTCCAGGCGCTCGGCGATGCGGCGCTCGAAGCCGCGGTCGGTCGGCGCGTAGAAGCGCTGCCTCCCTAGGCGCTCGGGCCAGTAATCCTGGCCCGAGAAGGCGTCGGGCTCGTCGTGGTCGTAGCGGTAGCCCTCGCCGTAGCCGAGCTTGCGCATCAGCTTGGTCGGCGCGTTGAGGATGGTGCGGGGCGGCGGCAGCGAGCCGTGCTCCTTGGCAGTCCGGGTCGCCGCCTTGTAGGCGGTGTAGAGGGCGTTCGACTTCGGCGCGGTGGCGAGGTAGACGGCGGCCTGAGCCAGGGCCAGCTCGCCCTCCGGCGAGCCGAGGAAATCGAAGGCCTCCTTGGCGGCGTTCGCCACCGCGAGGGCCTGCGGGTCGGCGAGGCCGACATCCTCCACCGCTGCCCGCACCAGCCGGCGGGCGATGAACAGCCGGTCCTCGCCGGCATCGAGCATCCGGCAGAGGTAGTACAGGGCGGCGTCGGGATCGGAGCCGCGGATCGTCTTGTGGAGCGCGCTGATGAGATTGTAGTGGCCTTCCTGCGCCTTGTCGTAGACGGGGGCCCGGCGCTGGATCAGTTCCTGCAGCAGGGCCGCGTCGAGGGTCTCGTCCGGCCCGATCGAGCGCCAGACCTCCTCGGCCAGCGTCAGGGCCGCCCGCCCGTCGCCGTCGGCCATCCGCACCAGCACCGCGCGGGCCTCCGCGTCGAGGGGCAGCGCCCGCCCGGTCACCGCCTCGGCACGGTCGAGGAGCTTTGCGACCGCCGCCTCGTCGAGGGCGCGAAAGACCAGCACCCGGGCGCGGGAGAGGAGCGCGGCATTCAGCTCGAAGGACGGGTTCTCGGTGGTGGCGCCGACGAGGGTCACGGTACCGTCCTCGACCACCGGCAGGAAGGCGTCGAGCTGGGCCCGGTTGAAGCGGTGGATCTCGTCGACGAAGAGCAGCGTGCCCCGTCCCGCCGCCCTCCGGGCCCGGGCCGCCTCGAACACCTTTCGCAGTTCGGCGACGCCGGAGAAGATCGCCGAGATCTGCTCGAAATGCAGGTCGGTCTCGCCGGCGAGGAGCCGCGCCACCGTGGTCTTGCCGGTGCCTGGCGGTCCCCACAGGATCAGCGAGCCGAGGTTGCGCCCGCGCAGAAGCCTGGTGAGCGCGCCCCCCTCCCCGGTCAGGTGCTCCTGCCCGACCACCTCCGCGAGGCTCGTCGGCCGCAAGGTGTCGGCCAGTGGGCGCGGGGCGTCGCGGTCGAGGCCGGCGGAGGCGAACAGGTCGGACATTCCCGCATCAACACCTGCCAGGGCGGGGGCCGCAAGAGGGCGGCCGGCGCCGCCCACCGTCCCTCGCATGCGCGCTCGCGCCGGCGGCGCGCGGCGGCCGGGTGATCTCCCCCGGCGGACCTGCTACCCTGGCGGCGCCCGCCGTCGGCGTGCTTGCCCAGACCCGGTGCTTCAGCCTAGCAAGCAGCATGCGATTCAACTTCAACGTCGTCGGCCCGGCGAGCTTCAGCCTCTGGATCGCGCCCGACGACATGCGCCGGACGCCGCGCGTCCGGGTGATCATGGACCGGACGCAGGAGGCCGTGCTGGAGGCCTGGGTCCCCTATCCGCAGCTCAAGGAGGTCGGCTGGCACGCGCACGGCACCTGCGGCTTCACGCTGAACGGCGCGAGCTGCCCGGGCCTCGACCAGGCCGAGCGCTACGACATCTACGACGCCGATACCAACATCCTGCTCTATCGCCACCGCGCCAGCGCCGCGTACCGACCGTCCCGGGTGCTCGCGCTCGACTACACGATCAACCAGGACAACTACGTCCGCGACATGCTCTTCGCCGAGTTCGCGATGGCGTATTTCGGTATCCACGACATCCATTTCGACCTTCTGCGCTGCATCATCGACATCAAGTACACCGATTCGCTGCTGCTGCACGGCAGCCTGCTGCTCAAGCGCTACGAGGACGTGGTCCTCACCGGCGACTACGTGAAGACGATCCTGGTCGTCGATCCCTACGTGGAACTCGCCAAGCGCATCCTGTGGCTGCGCCGGATGGCCGAGATCGGCAAGGACCCGGCCCAGGCGTGGCGCGTCGACCACCTGCAGGGCCCCTGCGCCTTCGCGGCCGGCCTCGACCTCGGCAGCCTCTCGGCCCTGCGCAAGGGCTTCGACCGCATCGACCTCGCGACCTACAACTGGCTCGAGAACCCGCTGACCCGCGACCTCTCCTGCACCCATCCCGGGGAGACGATGAAGCCGGGGCACTGGACGCTGGCCATCGAGGCGCTGTCGCGCTTCCACGTCATCGGCCATCAGCATTTCTGGAGCGCCTACACGGCGATGCTGGCCGACGTGCTCGGCCTCCAGGGACCGACCCTGCCCGAGCGCCGGGTGCCCGAGCCGGTGCTGGAACTCGCCGAGACCCTGAGCCGGGTGAAGAGCGCGATCGGCCTCGTCGAGATGGACATCAACCTCAGCGACAAGGTCTACACCATCATCGAGAAGCAGTGGGACAAGGCCTGAGCGCTGTCTCGCCGGGGGCCCGAGCAGACCGGGCGCTGCTGTTTTCGCGTCCCCAGGGCATCTCCGGGGCTCGCCGGAGGCGCGAACCCGGGATCCGGGCGCGCGGGTCGTGCCAGGCGAAGCGGAGCGCTGCCGTTCTCTTCCTGAAATCCCGGCGGATCCGACGTCCGGGCACCGCTGCGCGGCCCCGGCATCGCGCCGGGGAACGGCGTTCCTGTTCGTTCGAGACCGGCTCCGCTCAGGGCCGGCGATACACCCACACCCGCGCCGGCGGCAGGTTGAGCCAGACCTTGTTCGAGCGGCTCGCAGTGTAGGTCGTGGACTTGGCCGGGATCGGCGGCACCACCGCGTAGGTGAACTGGATGAACGGCGCGTCCGGGTGCATCAGGTCGTGCGCCGAGGACAGCAGGTCGAGGCGCTGCTCCAGGGGCTTGGTGAACAGCGGCAGGCTCGAGATCGTGGCGCTGGCCGGCTCGGTCACCACGTCCGCGAGGGCGGCCCTGATGTTGTAGGCGTCGCCTTGCAGCACCGTGGCCTTCGGGAAGCGCCGGCGCAGCAGCTTGCAGAAATCCGGGTTGTACTCGACCAGGATGAGGCGCTCCGGGGCGACGCCGCGGCGCACGAGCGCGTCGGTCACCGGGCCGGTGCCCGGCCCGAGCTCGATCACCGGACCGGTGAGGCGCGGATCGACGTAGGAGGCCATGGTGCGGGCGAGCATCCGGCCCGACGGCGTCACGGCGCCGGTGACCAGGGGCCGCTCGAACCACGAGCGCAGGAACCGCGCCTCGTCCTCCAGAATGTCGCGCTTCTGGGGCTGCGGATGAGGCAGCGAGCTCGAGACCGCGACGGCTTTGGCCCTGGATCGGTGAGGCAAAGGCAAGACCGAAGACCCTTGAACACGCGAAAGGTTGACTGGCGAACGGCTGTCGTTCAAAGGCGCGCCGCCGTCAAGCCTGACGCACCCGCACGAGACCCGCGAACCACGCAATCCCACCGCGCGGAAGAACGCGCGAGGGCTGCACCGGTTCGCGGCTTTTGTCGGGTCGGGCGCCGCCCGAACCGCCGCATCGGAGGTCAGGCGCGGCCGGAGCCGCTCAGGCCGTCGAAGAACTCCTTCACCCGGGAGAAGAAGCCGGCGCTCTCCGGGTGGTTGTCGGCCTGGGTACCGTGGGTGTCGAACTCCTGCAGGAGCTCGCGCTGGCGCTTCGTGAGGTTCTGCGGGGTCTCGACGAAGACCTGGATGTAGAGGTCGCCGACGTCGCGCGAGCGCAGCACCGGCATGCCCTTGCCCTTGAGGCGGAACTGCTTGTTGGTCTGGGTGCCGGCCGGGACCCGGACCGAGGTGTGCGAGCCGTCGATCACCGGCACGGTGATCTCGCCCGAGAGCGCCGCCGTCACCATCGAGATCGGCACGCGGCAGAACAGGTCGGCGCCGTCGCGCTGGAAGAACGGGTGCGGCTTGATCGACAGGAAGATGTAGAGGTCGCCCGCCGGCCCCCCGCGCAGGCCCGACTCGCCCTCGCCGGCGAGCCGGATGCGCAGGCCGTCGTCGACGCCCGCCGGCACGTTGATCGAGAGCGTCCGCTCCCGGGTGACGCGGCCCGCGCCCGAGCAGGCCGGGCACGGATCCTCGATGATCTCGCCGCGGCCCTGGCAGTTCGGGCAGGTGCGCTCGATGGCGAAGAACCCTTGCGCCGCCCGCACCCGTCCGTAGCCGGCGCAGGTCGGGCAGGTCTTGGGCTTCGAGCCGGCCTTGGCGCCCGAGCCGGCGCAGACCTCGCAGGTGACCGAGGTCGGCATCCGGATCGTCTCGGTCTTGCCGGTGAAGGCCTCCTCGAGGGTGATCTCGAGGTTGTAGCGCAGGTCGGCGCCGCGCTCGCGCCCGCCGCCTGGGCGCCC
>NZ_LABY01000312.1 GCF_001043975.1 Methylobacterium variabile | reverse complement strand
CCTCCCCCGTGCGGATCGCCACCGAGGGCGGCCACCCGCCCTTCAACTACGTCGAGGACGGCAAGCCGGCGGGGTTCGAGGTCGAGCTGGCCCAGGCCCTGTGCGGGCAAGCCGGGCTCACCTGCACGATCGTGCTCCACCAGTGGGACGGCATCATCAAGGGCCTGGAAGCCGGCGAGTACGACGCCATCATGGCCTCGATGGCGATCACGCCGAAGCGGGCCGCCCGCATCGCCTTCACGAAGCCCTACTACCGGATCCCGTTCTCCTACGTGGCGCGCAAGGACGCCTCGCTGCCGAATCCCGGCCCCGGGACCCTGCGGGGCCGGGCGATCGGCGTGGCGGCGCACGGGCCGCAGGTCGCCTATCTCGAGCAGCGGGTGCCCGGGGCCGACATCCGCACCTTCGACAGCCTGGCGGACGCGACGCTCGACCTCCGGGCCGGCCGCGTCGACGTCGTCCTCGGCGACAAGCTCGACCTAGCGAACTTCCTCGCCAGGCCGGAGGGCGGCGCCTGCTGCCGCCTCGTCGGGGACGTGCCCCCGGGCGAGCCGCTGCTCGGCGAGGGCGTCGGGATCGGCCTGCGCAAGGGCGACCGCGACCTGCGCGAGGCGTTCGAGCGGGCGCTCGCGGCGCTGATCGCCGACGGGCGCTACGACCGCATCCGGGCGAAGTTCATTCCGTTCGACACGAAGTGACGACGCTCGTTTGACGGGCGCGGGGGCGGCTCACTACACCGGGGCCGACCGCCGCAGGATAACGGCGTGGGAGGGTTTAGCGCATGGCACAGGTCGCGTTTCTGGGTCTCGGCGTGATGGGAGGGCCGATGGCCCGCCACCTCGCCGCCAAGGGCCACCAGGTCACGGTCTACAACCGCACGAAGGCCAAGGCCGATGCCTGGGTGAGTGCCCATGGCGGCAAGGCCGCGGCCACGCCCCGGGAGGCGGCGGAGGGCCAGGAGATCGTCTTCGCCTGCGTCGGCAACGACGACGACCTGCGCCAGGTCACGACCGGCCCGGACGGCGCCTTCGCGGCGATGGGCAAGGGCACGGTGTTCGTCGACCACACCACTGCCTCGGCGGAGGTGGCGCGGGAGCTGTCGGCGGCGGCCGAGACGGGCGGGTTCGGCTTCGTCGACGCGCCGGTCTCCGGCGGCCAGGCCGGGGCCGAGAACGGCGTCCTCACGGTCATGTGCGGCGGCGACGCCGACACCTACGCCCGGGTCGAGCCGGTCATCAAGTCCTACGCCCGGGCCTGCCGGCTCCTCGGTCCGGTCGGCGCCGGCCAGCTCGCCAAGATGATGAACCAGATCTGCATCGCCGGCCTGGTCCAGGGCCTGTCGGAGGCGGTGCATTTCGGCAAGCAGGCCGGGCTCGACATCGAGGCGGTGCTCGACGTGATCTCCAAGGGCGCGGCCGGCTCCTGGCAGATGGAGAACCGCGGCAAGACCATGAACGAGGGCAAGTTCGACTTCGGCTTCGCCGTCGACTGGATGCGCAAGGACCTCTCGATCGTCCTCGCCGAGGCCCGCAACAACAAGGCGAAGCTGCCGGTGACGGCTTTGGTCGACCAGTTCTACGCCGAGGTGCAGAGCATGGGCGGCGGGCGCTGGGACACGTCGAGCCTGATCGCCCGGCTGGAGAAGTGAGGGCGGTCGACGGGTTCGACTGCGTCTAGTCCAACCCTCCGCGTCATTCCGGGGCCGCGCAGCGGAGCCCGGAATCCAGAAACGCAGGTGGATCGAAACAAAGCGGAGAGCGTTCCGCTTCATTCCCTTCCACCTGAGCGTCTGGATCCCGGGCTCTCGCCTTCGGCGAGCCCCGGGATGACCCTATGAGGTGGAAACCTCGGCGAAAAATAGTCACCTCTCCTTCCCCACCAGGCAGCTCACCGCCTTGCGCCAACCGGCGAGCCGCCGCTCGCGCATCGTCGGCTCCATCGCCGGAGCGAAGCGGCGCTCCAGGCGCCAATGGTCGGCGAAGTGCTCGGGCTCGGGGTAGAGGCCGCAGGCCAGGCCCGCGAGGTAGGCCGCGCCCAACGCCGTCGTCTCCTTCACCTCGGGGCGATCGACGGGAGCGGCCAGCAGGTCGGCGAGGCGCTGCATCGTCCAGTCCGAGGCGACCATGCCGCCGTCGACCCGCAGCACCGTGGCGCTCCCCTCCCCGTCCGGCCAGTCGGCCCGCATCGCGGCCAAGAGGTCGGCGGTCTGGTAGCAGACGCTCTCGAGGGCTGCCCGGGCGAGTTCGGCCGGGCCGGTGCCGCGGGTGAGGCCGAACAGGGCGCCGCGGGCGTCGGGCTCCCAATAGGGCGCGCCGAGGCCGACGAAGGCCGGCACCAGGTAGACCTCCTGGCCTGAGTCGGCCCGCTCGGCGAGCGCCCCGGTCTCGGCAGCCGACTCGATGACGCCGAGCCCGTCGCGCAGCCACTGCACCGCCGCTCCCGCGACGAAGATCGAGCCTTCGAGGGCATAGGTGCGCTGGCCGTTGAGCTGGTAGGCGATGGTGGTGAGGAGCTTGTTCTTCGAGGCCACCGGCTGGGAGCCGGTGTTGAGCAGCGCGAAGCAGCCGGTGCCGTAGGTCGACTTGACCATGCCGGGCCGGAAGCAGGCCTGGCCGACGACCGCCGCCTGCTGGTCGCCGGCGACGCCCCGGATCGGGATCGCGGCGCCGAACAGGTCCGGGTCGGTGGTGCCGAAATCGCCCGAGGAATCGCGCACCTCCGGCAGCATCGAGGCCGGCACGCCGAGGAGGCCCATCAGCTCCTCGTCCCAGGCGCCCCGGTGGATGTCGAAGAGGAGCGTGCGCGAGGCGTTGGTGGCGTCGGTGACGTGCAGCCGCCCGCCCGTGAGGCGCCAGAGGAGATACGAATCGACGGTGCCGAAGGCGAGCTCGCCGGCCTCCGCCCGGGCGCGGGCTCCCGGCACGTTGTCGAGGATCCAGGCGATCTTGGTGCCGGAAAAGTAGGGATCGAGGATCAGGCCGGTCTTGGCGGTGACCATCGGCTCGTGGCCCGCCTCCTTCAGGCGGGCGCAGATCCCGGCCGAGCGCCGGTCCTGCCAGACGATGGCGCGGTGCACCGCCTCGCCGGTGCTCCTGTCCCAGACCAGCGTCGTCTCGCGCTGGTTGGTGATGCCGATCGCCGCCACGTCACCCGCGGTGACCCCGGCCTGCCTCATCGCCGCCCGGCAGGTGTCGAGGGTGGTGCGCCAGAGGTCCTCCGGCTCGTGCTCGACCCAGCCCGAGGCCGGGAAGTGCTGCGGGAATTCCGCCTGGGCGAGGCCCGCGATCGAGGTGTCGGGGCGAAACAGCAGGGCGCGCGAGGAGGTGGTGCCCTGGTCGATGGCGAGGATGAGGGAGGACATCGTTCTGGCGCTCGTCCGAAAGGTGGTGGTTCGGCCGTGACGGCCTCCCTCGCGACGAGCGCGGCGGTCACCGCCATCCTGGCGATACCTGGATCATCGCGGAAAGGAGAGCCGGGGCAGGACGCCCCGGCTCCCGCAAGATCACCCGCGTTTCGGGGGCGAGGCCGGCCAGCTCTTGATCAGGGTGTCGTAGTCGATCGTCTCACCCTTCGGCTTCTCGTCGGCAAGCTTGCGCTGGGGGGCCAGCGTGCCGTCCTTCTTGGCCTGCTCGTACCAGTGCTCGGCCGAGGTCTTCGGGTTCAGCTTCGGGCCGCACTCGCCCTGGACCTTCGAGCGCTCCAGGCGCGCCATCACGTCGTCCTGGGCGTTGGCGAGGGCGTCCATCGCCGCCTGCGGGGTCTTGGCGCCCGAGGAGGCGTCGCCGATGTTCTGCCACCAGAGCTGCGCGAGTTTGGGGTAGTCCGGCACGTTGACGCCGGTCGGGGTCCACTGCACGCGGGCCGGCGAGCGGTAGAACTCGACCAGGCCGCCGAGCTTCGGCGCCCGCTCGGTGAAGGACTTGTCCCAGATGTCGCTCTCACGGATGAAGGTGAGGCCGACGTGGCTCTTCTTCAGGCTGACCGTCTTCGAGACGATGAACTGCTGGTAGAGCCAGGCGGCCTTGCGGCGCTCGAGGGGGGTCGACTTCAGGAGGGTGAGCGAGCCGGCATCCTGGTAGCCGAGCTTCATGCCCTCCTTCCAGTACGGGCCCTTCGGCGAGGGCGCCATGCGCCACTTCGGCGTGCCGTCCTGGTTCATGACGGGCAGACCCGGCTTGACCATGTCGGCCGTGAAGGCGGTGTACCAGAACATCTGCTGGGCGACGTTGCCCTGCGACGGCACCGGGCCCGACTCCGAGAAGGTCATGCCGGCGGCCTGCGGCGGGGCGAACTTCTTCAGCCACTCGACGTACTTGGTGACCGAGTAGACCGCCGCCGGGCCGTTGGTGTCGCCGCCGCGCTCGATCGAGGAGCCGACCGGGCGGCAGCCCTCCATGCGGATGCCCCACTCGTCGACCGGTTTGCCGTTCGGGATGCCCTTGTCGCCGTTGCCGGCCATCGACAGCCACGCGTCGGTGAACCGCCAGCCCAGGCTGGGATCCTTCTTGCCGTAGTCCATGTGGCCATAGATCTTGACGCCGTCGATCTCCCTCACGTCATTCGTGAAGAACTCGGCGATGTCCTCATAGGCCGACCAGTTGACCGGCACGCCGAGTTCGTAGCCGTACTTGGCCTTGAACTTCTCCTTGAGATCGGGCCGGGTGAACCAGTCGTAGCGGAACCAGTACAGGTTGGCGAACTGCTGGTCGGGCAGCTGGTAGAGCTTGCCGTCCGGGCCGGTGCCGAAGGACTTGCCGATGAAGTCGTCGAGGTCGAGGGTCGGCGAGGTGACGTCCTTGCCCTCGCCCTTCATGAAGTCCGAGAGGGCCACGGTCTGGCCGTAGCGGAAATGGGTGCCGACGAGGTCGGAATCGTTGATCCAGCCGTCGTAGATGTTCTTGCCCGACTGCATCTGGGTCTGGATCTTCTCGACCACGTCGCCCTCCTGCAGGAGGTCGTGGCGGAGCTTGATCCCGGTGATCTCGGAGAAGGCCTTGGCGAGGGTGCGGGCCTCGTACTCGTGCGTGGTGATGGTCTCGGAGACGAAGTTGATCTCCATGCCGGCGAAGGGCTTCGCCGCATCGACGAACCACTGCATCTCTTTGAGCTGCTCCTCCTTCGACAGGGTCGAGGGCTGGAACTCGGTGTCGATCCAGCGCTTGGCCTCCTCCATGCCGGCGAAGGCGTGGCCGGCGGCGAGGCTGAGCGCGAGGGCGCTCGCGGCGGTGAGCAGACGATAGCGTTTCACGGCTGTTTCCTCCCTGATGAACCTGTTGTCGGGCCTGCCGGGGCAGGCCCGTCAGCCTCTTGCTTCACGCATCACCCGTGAAGGAGTGATGTCGCGTCCCCCGTGACCGGGCGTCGAGCTCTCACGCGAATCGGAACATCGCCGCCCCGTAGACGAGCGAGAGCGCGAGCGCCCATTCGAGGCTCGGGCCGACGAGGCCGAGCCAGGCGAGGTTGATGAAGGCGGCGCCGACCAGCGTCAGGAACAGGCGGTCGCCGCGCGTCGTCGGGATTCGCAGGATTCCGACCCGCTCGGTCTCCGGGCGCCAGACGGCGAGCGCCGTCATCAGGGCGAGCAGGCCGGCGATGACCGCGAAGAAGGTCGCGGTCTGCCAGGTCCAGGCCATCCAGGCGAAATCAGGCATCGGACAGGCTCCCCGATCACACCCGACCGAGGGCGAAGCCCTTGGCGATGTAGTTGCGCACGAACCAGATCACGAGGGCACCCGGCACGATGGTGAGGACGCCGGCCGCGGCGAGCAGGCCCCAATCCATGCCGGCGGCCGAGACCGTGCGGGTCATGGTGGCGGCGATGGGCTTCGCGTCGACCGAGGTCAGGGTGCGGGCGAGCAGCAATTCGACCCAGGAGAACATGAAGCAGAAGAAGGCGGCAACGCCTATCCCTGACGCGATCAAGGGCATGAAGATCTTCACGAAGAAGCGCGGGAAGGAGTAGCCGTCGATCGCCGCGGTCTCGTCGATCTCGCGCGGCACGCCGGACATAAAGCCCTCGAGAATCCACACCGCCAGCGGCACGTTGAACAGGCAGTGGGCGAGCGCCACGGCCCAGGGCGTGTCGAACAGGCCGACCGCCGAGTAGAGGTTGAAGAACGGCAGCGCGAACACCGCCGGCGGCGCCATCCGGTTCGAAAGCAGCCAGAAGAACAGGTGCTTGTCGCCGATGAAGCTGTAGCGCGAGAAGGCGTAGGCCGCCGGCAGCGCCAGCCCGATCGACAGCACGGTGTTGATCGCCACGTAGGACAGCGAGTTCAGGTAGCCGCCGTACCAGCTCGGATCGGTGAAGATCCGGATGTAGTTGTCGAACGTGATGGCCTGCGGCCAGAGCGTCATGCTGGTGTTGATTTCCTGGTTGGTCTTCAGGCTCATGTTCACGAGCCAGTAGATCGGGACCATCAGGAACAGCAGGTAGAGCGTCATCACGACGTGGCGCGGGCGCATCAGGCGGCCCTCCGGTCGAGCGGGATGGTGGTGGCGGGAGGCAGGCTGCCGGCGGCGGCCGCGTCCGCCGGGTCGCTCTCGGCGGAGACGGTGCGGCTGCCGGCGTCGACGTTGGTCATCACGGTGTAGAACACCCAGCACACGCTGAGGATGATGAGGTTGTAGACCAGCGACATCGCCGCCGCCCGGCCGAGGTCGAACTGTCCCAGCGCCAGCTTGACGAGGTCGATCGACAGGAAGGTCGTGGCGTTGCCAGGGCCACCGCCGGTGAGCACGAACGGCTCGGTGTAGATCATGAACGAGTCCATGAAGCGCAGCAGCACGGCGATCAGCAGGACCCGGCGCATCTTCGGCAGCTGGATGGTGCGGAAGATCGCCCACTGGCTCGCCCCGTCGATGCGGGCGGCCTGGTAGTAGGCGTCGGGGATCGACTTCAGGCCGGCGTAGCACAGGAGCGCCACCAGGCTCGTCCAGTGCCAGACGTCCATGGTCACGATGGTGACCCAGGCGGCGAGCGCGCTGCCGGCGTAGTTGTAGTCGATGCCGATTCTGTTGAGGAACGAGCCGAGGAGGCCGATATCGGTGCGGGCGAAGACCTGCCAGATCGTGCCGACGACGTTCCACGGGATCAGGAGCGGCAAGGCCATCAGCACGAGGCAGAAGGCGACCGAGCGGCCTTCGCGCGGCATCGAGAGCGCCACCGCGATGCCGAGCGGCACCTCGATCGCCAGGATGATTGCGGAGAAGAGCAGGTTGCGCCACAGCGAGTCGAAGAAGCGCTCGCCGAACTGGCTCGACGGGTCGAGGAGTTCCTGGAACCAGCCGATGCCGTTCCAGAAGAACTGATTGTTCCCGAAGGTATCCTGGACCGAGTAGTTGACGACCGTCATCAGCGGCAGCACCGCCGAGAAGGCGACGACGGCGAAGACCGGCAGGACGAGGAGCCAAGCCTTCTGGTTGACGGTCTTGGTCATGCGGCGCCTCCGGGCAGGCCGGGCACCAGGGCGCCGTCGGCGTAGATGTGGATCTGGCGCGGATCGAGGGTCAGCGCCGCCTCAGCTCCGTCGAGGCTCTGGCCCTCCGCCACCGTGGCGACGAGGGGGCGGCCGCCGAGCTCGACCCGGGCGAGGCGCTGGCGGCCGATATCGTCGATGCGCCGCACCTGGACGGGGAGGCCGAGGCCCTTCGGCGCCAGGTGCACGTATTCCGGCCGCACCCCGAGCTCGATGCGCTTGTCCCGAGGCAGGTCCGGGTAGTGGCGGGCGAGCGGGATGGCGTGGCCCTCGATCGTCGCGGTCGCACCCTGAACCTGAGCCGGCAGCAGGTTCATGCCCGGCGAGCCGATGAAGTGGCCGACGAAGGTGTGGGCCGGGCGCTCGAACAGCTCGTCGGGGGTGCCGGTCTGCACCACCGCCCCGTCATGCATCACCACCACCGTGTCGGCGAAGGTCAGCGCCTCGGTCTGGTCGTGGGTGACGTAGATCATCGTCAGGTCGAGCTTGCGGTGCAGCTCCTTCAGGGTCGAGCGCAGCTGCCACTTCAGGTGCGGGTCGATGACGGTGAGCGGCTCGTCGAACAGGATCGCCGCCACGTCCGGGCGCACCAGGCCGCGGCCGAGGGAGATCTTCTGCTTCATGTCCGCCGTCAGGTTGTTGGCGCGGCGGTCGAGCACCCGGGTGAGGTCGAGGAGGCCGGCGATCTCCTCCACCCGCGCCCGGATGGTGGCGGGCGCGACGCGCCGGTTCCTGAGCGGGAAGGCCAGGTTCTCCCGCACCGTCATGGTGTCGTAGACGACCGGGAACTGAAAGACCTGGGCGATGTTGCGCCCCTCGGTCGGCACGGTGGTGACGTCGCGGTCGTCGAACAGGATGCGGCCGCGGGTCGGCACGACGAGGCCCGAGATGATGTTGAGCAGGGTGGACTTGCCGCAGCCGGACGGCCCGAGCAGCGCGTAGGCGCCGCCCTGGCGCCAGACGTGGTCGATCTCCTTCAGCGCGTAGTCCTGGGGGCCCTGCGGGTTCGGCCCGTAGGCGTGGGCGAGGTGGTCGAGGGTGATGCGGGCCATGGATCCCTCTCCGTCTCAGGCCGCCGCCGGCAGGTCGAGGGCCGCCGTGCGGCCGCTCGCGTCGAACACCAGGGCGTGGCGCGGGTCGAGATAGGCGGTGACGGCCGTGCCGGGTTCGAGCCGGCGGACGCCGGGCAGGAGCGCGATCAGGCGGCTCTCGCCGGCATCGACGTGAACGAAGCTCTCCGAGCCGGTGATCTCGGCGACCGAGACAACGGCGGGAAGCGCGATCGCCTCGACCGGCAGCGGATCGAGGGCGAGGTGATGGGCGCGAAAGCCGATCGTGTAGGCCCCGTCCGGGACGTTCGCCAGGGTGCCGGTGGCCCGAACCTGGCCGCCGGTCGGCAGCGTGACCCGGCCGCCGGCCTTCACCACGCTCAGGGTGTTGAGCGGCGGGTCGGAGAAGACCTTCGCGGTGACGAGGTCGTCGGGCCGGCGATAGACGTCCGGCGTCGGGCCGACCTGCGTGACGCGGCCCTGGTGCAGGGTCGCGGTGCGCCCGCCGAGGAGCAGCGCCTCGGCCGGCTCGGTGGTGGCGTAGACGAAGATGGCCCCCGTAGCCGCGAAGATGCGGGGCAGCTCCTCGCGCAGTTCCTCGCGCAGCTTGTAGTCGAGGTTGGCCAGCGGCTCGTCCATCAGCACGAGGTCGGCGCGCTTGCACAGGGCCCGGGCGATGGCGGTGCGCTGCTGCTGCCCGCCCGAGAGCTCGAGCGGGCGGCGCTTCAGGTAGGGCTCGAGCTTGAGGAGCCTGGCCGCCTCCTGCACCCGCGCCTCGATCTCGGCCTTCGGCAGGCGCGAGACCCGCATCGGCGAGGCGATGTTCTCGTAGACCGAGAGCGAGGGGTAGTTGATGAACTGCTGGTAGACCATCGCGACGTTGCGGGCCTGCACCGGCCGGCCGGTCACGTCCTCTCCGTCGACGAGGATCCGGCCCTCGCTCGGCGCCTCGAGCCCGGCCATCAAGCGCATCAAGGTGGTCTTGCCGGCCAGCGTCTGGCCGAGCAGCACGTTGAGCGAGCCCTTCGGCAGGGCGAGGCTGACGTCGCGGATGTGGGTCTCGAGGCCGACCCGCTTGGTGACGTTCTCCAGGATCAGGGTCATGGCGCCCTCCCGTCTCTTGCTCGTCAGGCCGCGTTGGGCGCGGCGGCGGCGCGGCGCATGAACTCGTCGAGGGCGGCGGCCTCGGCGGGCGCGACCCTAAGGCCGAGCTTCGAGCGGCGCCAGAGCACGTCGTCGGCGGTCATGGCCCACTCGCGGCGCATCAGGTGGCGCACCTCGCGCTCGGTGAGGTCGGCGCCGAAGAGCCGGCCGAGATCGGCCATGGAGCGCGCGCTCCCCAGGATCTCCCGCGCCTCGGTGCCGTAGGCCCGCACCAGCCGTGCGATCAGCGCCTCCGGCAGGGCCGGATGCTGGCGCGAGAGCCCCGCCACCACGTCGTCGTAGCTCTCCTTCGGGAAGTTGCCGCCCGGCAGGACGGCGCCCGCGGTCCAGGGCGCCTTCCGGGCCGCCGGCAGGTGGTCCTTCAGGCGCTCGAGCGCCGATTCGGCGAGGCGGCGGTAGGTGGTGATCTTGCCGCCGAAGACCGAGAGCATCGCGGGCTGGCCCTCCGGCGCGTCGAGGGTCAGCACGTAGTCGCGGGTGGCCTCCTGGGCCTTCGAGGCGCCGTCGTCGTAGAGCGGGCGCACGCCCGAATAGGTCCACACCACCTCGTCGCGGGTCACCGGATCGCGGAAGTACTCGCTCGCAGCGGCGCACAGATAGGCGATCTCCTCCTCGCTCGCCCTCACGTCGGCGGGGTCGCCCGTGTAGTCGCGGTCGGTGGTGCCGATCAGGGTGAAGTCGCGCTCGTAGGGGATCGCGAAGATGATGCGCTGGTCGGCGTTCTGGAAGATGTAGGCGCGGTCGTGCCGGAAGAGGCGGCGCACCACGATGTGGCTGCCCTGGACCAGGCGCACGCCCTCGGAGGCGTTCGTCCGCGCCACGCCGGTGAGCACGTCGGCGACCCAGGGGCCGGCGGCGTTGACGAGGGTGCGGGCCCGCACGGTGTCGCGGGCGCCGGTCTGGCGGTCCTCCGCCGTCAGCTCCCACAGCCCGTCCACCCGGGCGGCGGTGACGACCCGGGTGCGCGGCCGGATCATCGCGCCGCGCTCGGCGGCGTCCCGCGCGTTGAGCACCACGAGGCGCGAATCCTCGACCCAGCAATCCGAGTACTCGAAAGCGCGGCGAAAGCCCGGCTTCAGCGGCTCGCCGGCGGGGTCGCGGGTGAGGTCGAGGGTGCGGGTGCCGGGCAGGCGCTTGCGGCCGCCGAGGTTGTCGTAGAGCAGGAGCCCGAGGCGCAGGAGCCAGCCGGGCCTCAAGCCCGAATGGTGCGGCAGCACGAAGCGCAGCGGCCAGACGATGTGGGGCGCCATGCCCCACAACACCTCGCGCTCCATCAAGGCCTCGCGCACCAGGCGGAACTCGTAGTGCTCCAGGTAGCGCAGGCCGCCATGGATGAGCTTGGTCGAGGTCGAGGAGGTGCCGCTGGCCAGGTCGCTCTGCTCGAACAGCACCACGGAGGCGCCGCGGCCCACCGCGTCGCGGGCGATGCCGCAGCCGTTGATGCCGCCGCCGATCACCGCGAGGTCGAACACCCCGCGCTCGTCGCCGGGCTGCTGGCGCCTGGGGGCCAAGGCCACCTCCCTGTCGGAGCCTTTCGGCTCTTTCGTTTGCATCCTGGCGCGAACGTAGACGCGCGCGAACGCTGACGCAAGCGAAACCGAAAGCGGGAAGGCGCGAACGAAAGCCTACGACTTTCGGTTTGGGCTACTCGGCGGCATCGGAGGTCTCCTGGGCGCCGGCATCGTCCCCCGCTTCCACCAGGGTGACGCGGTGGGTCGCGCACATCTCCCTCAAGGAGGCGGAGGGCAGCGCGTCGGTGACGAAGTAGTCGAGTTCGCGCAGGTGGCCGACCCGGATCGGCGCCGAGCGCTCGAGCTTCAGCTTGTCGGCGACCAGGATCACCCGGCGGGCATTCTCGATGATGGCGCGGGCGACCCGGACCTCGCGGTAGTCGAAGTCGAGCAGGGTGCCGTCCTCGTCGATCGCCGAGGCGCCGATCACGGCGTAGTCGACCTTGAACTGGTTGATGAAGTCGACCGCCGCCGAGCCGATCACCGCCCCATCCGCCCGCCGCACCGGCCCG
>NZ_LABY01000311.1 GCF_001043975.1 Methylobacterium variabile | reverse complement strand
GACGACTACCTCGTCAGGCTCTTGCCCCATGACACTTCACCCGATTGCCCTGGGGCAATCCCCCATCGCCCTTGTGGCCTCGACGGGCGGGATTGCCGGCCAAATGGCCCGCAATTTTATGCTGGTTTGCGTGGAGACACGCTTTGGCAGCCTGCAAGCTCCTCATCCCGTGCAGTGGTTGAGCGACAACGGCTCAGCCCGTACGGCCGCCAAGACCCTTACCTTCGCGGTCGCTCTCGGCCTCATTCCTTGCTTCACGCCTGTGCGGTCACCTGAGATGAAGGGGGTGAGCGAGGCTTTTGTGAAGACGCTAAAGCGGGACTATGCCCGCGTGCAGTCTTGCCCCGACGCCGTGCTCGTGCGTCTGGGTCACTGGATCACCGACTACAACGTACACCATCCCCATCGAGGGCTTGGCATGCGCTCACCTCGCGAGTTCATCTGTGTTTAAAAGCAGCTTGCCCCGTGTCCGGTCTGGTAGGGGCTACTCCACGAACACAACGAGCAGCCCAGGCCTTTCGTCTGGACCAAGCCTGCAGCCGCCATCCTCAACAGCCAGGTTGCACCATCCCGTTGAGTCGGTGCGCTAGTGCCCTGACGCCGACGAACGAGCCACGTGCGCGGTTGCTAACCATCTACACTCACGGCGGAATTTTTGTTGCGCGGTGCACCTTTTGAAGGCGTCGATGCACTAGGCTTGGTGTGCCTCATCTACAATCGGGTGCTGTCGCTCCGTTGCGCAGAAGGTCCATTTCTCGATTGTAATTTTAGAGTGTATGCATTCCTTGTCCGCTCGCGCGCACGTTGCGTGCTAATGCTTAGCCGCAGCGATCTGGATCGCAAAAACTAATTGTTTGACACGTAGACTAAGAAGATGCTAATTTTTCGTTGCAAAACGATGCCCGGGCGGCGTATACGAGATTATCAAGGAAGAAAGAGAAGCAATTATGATAGTTGCTAGCAGACCGGATGGCCTTGGTACCCGCCTTCTTACGTTTGCCTACGCGCGGTGTCTAGCTGAAATTCTCAATCAAGAGCTAATCGTTCTTTGGCCAAGCTTAGAAGATAATAACTATAACAAAAACATACTTCGCTCGGACAGCTTTATGAAGATTTTTGAAAGCGACGATGTGTTCATCGACGAAAAATTCGGCCATAGGCGTTCAGATGTTTCTGGGAGTAATATAATATCAATTAACAACTCTCGAGAAATGCTGTCTAGCTTGACTTTAGAAGAAGCTGTTGAAAAATTAACTAGTTATGATTATGTATTTTATGATGTACCGTTCCCTTTATATTTTTCAAATTACTCGATGAATGATTTTAGTGCAAGATTGGCTGATTTGTGGAACATGTTTAATTTCAAAAAGGAAATAAAATATAAGATGGGAGAATTTTGTCGCGAAAATAATATCGTTAATGCAACTGCGATACACGTGCGCCGGGGTGATGTTGAGAAAATCATCATCAACTCAAGTCTGGATTTTCTAAAAGAGCGTGGTATAACACAAATATTTCAGCGATACATACCACTGAAGTCTATTTTTTCTTCTATAGAAAGTTTGCCAAGTGCCGTATCTAATGTATTAGTTTGCTCGGAAGATTTGTCAATTGTCGGTATGTTGAAAGAAAAATATCCCGATATTAAGTTTTGCTCTACTTCGAGTATTTACGACCCCCAAACAGATGAAGGTTCTCTGGCTGATTTGATAGCTTTAGCATCCGTAAAAAAGATTATTTGCCCATTTAAAAGCTTCTATTCGGAATGCGCCGCAACTTTTGGCGGTGCAGAAATGATTAGAAAATTCGATGTAATTGCGCTATCAGAAGAAATAATCCCAATAATAAACTCTTCTGACGTCGGTGACAAGCATCATAGGCGGGCGCTTGTCTACGCAACGGCATGGAGTAATTTATGGAATGCAGTAGGTTCACCCGAGAGGGCAAAAATTTACCATCTAGCCAAAAAAGAAGACAGCTATTTTGTCGATGACATTTTACAAAGAAAATAGCTGAATTTACTTCAAGTTCAGCTTGAGAAATTCTGTTCGGTTAGAAATAACGGCGGTTACGGTGACCTGACCGGCTGGCTTTGGACCGAGCTGATTGAGAGGATCAGCCAGGACCGAAGGAGCGGGACATGCGGCGAGGTCAGAAAACGAGTGCAGAACAGATTGTGCTCAAGCTGCGCCAGATCGAGGTACAAACGGCACACGGCAGGAGCTTGACGCTTGCGTGTAAGGAGGCGAAGCTCTCCGAGCAGAGTTATTACTGCTGGCGCAAGGAGTATAGCGGCCTCCAAGTCGATCAAGCCAAGAAGATGAAGGAGCTTGGGCGCGAGAACGCTCGGTTGCGCCGGCTCGTGGCTGATCTGTCCCTGGAAAAGCAGGCGCTGGCGGACGTCGCAGCGGGAACCTTGTAGCCCCCGAGCGAGCCCGGCAGGCGGTGGACGGGATCCGAGAAGTATCGCCTCTCGGAGGGCCATGCCTGCCGGATCATCGGCCAACCTCGCGGCACGCAGCGCTACGTACTGACCGTGCTGGCCGACGAGGATGCCCTGACCTGCGCTCTCATCGCCCTGGCGTCCGAGTACGGACGCTACGGGCTATCGCCACGTCGCCGCGCTGCTGCAGGCAGCCGGGTGGCCGATGGGTAGAGACCGGGTCCAGCATCTCTGGCGTCGTGAGGGGCTCAAGATCCCACCGAAGCACGGGCCGCGCCGCCGTCTGCGGCTGAACGACGGCTCCTGCGTGCGGATGCGGCTGCTCTACCGAAACCACATCTGGAGCTTCGACTTCGTGCAGGGGCAAACCCCCGACGCGATGTGCCTGCATGGCATCCCCGAGCACATCCGTTGCGGCAATGGCCCCGAGATGGTCTCCAAAGCGCCATGCAAATGGGTCGCCAAGACGGGTCCACAGATCCAGTACCTGGTGGCGACGCCCTGCTCAGCCAGGGCATCGCGCAACTCCGCCAGCATGATGTTGCCACGCTCCTCGCACAGCCTCAGGATCCGCGGGGCGTGGGCTTCGATGACGTGCGAGCGCTGGTCGCCGCCCATCGGCTTGGGCCGGACGTGGCCGTCTGAACCGCCCCGGGTTTCCCGGAGGCTCCCCCTTCTGAGAGGATGGAGCCATGACGAAGCGAACGGCCCCGTTTTCCCTGAGGTGCGCGAACGCGCCGTGCGGATGGTGCGCGACCACGAGGGCGAGCACGGCTCGCAATGGTCGGCGATCCAGTCGATCGCGGCCAAGATCGGCGGCTCGGGCGAGACGCTGAGGAACTGGGTGCGCCAGTCCGAGCGTGATCAGGGCGTGCGGCCTGGCCAGACGACGAACGAGCGCGAGCGGATCAAGGCGCTGGAGCGCGAGGTTCGCGAAATGCGCCAAGCCAACGAGATCGTGCGCAAGGCGTCGGCGTATTTCGCCATGGCGGAGCTCGACCGCTGGCCACGGCCATGATTAGCTTCATCGACGATCATCGGGAGGTCTACGGGGTCGAGCCGATCTGCAGGGTGCTGTCGATCGCCCCGTCGACCTACTACGCGCGCATGGCGCGACGGGCCGATCCCGAGAAGCTCTCGGTTCGCTCCCGCAGCGATGCGGCGTTGATGATCGAGATAAAGCGCGTGTTCGAGGCGAACTTCTGCGTCTACGGTGTGCGCAAGATCTGGCGACAACTGGCCCGGGAGGGGATCGTGGTCGCTCGATGCACGCTCGCCGGAGTGCATCCGAGACCGGCTCGGTCTGGCGGCGTTTGTCACCGCGGCGAGAAGCCCATCTCCTTTCAACGTAAGGTGTGCGTGGCAAGTTATACCGCCGCGCTTAGGTTTTGACTCGTAGCGGGTTTTCATTGGCGCGTGCGTGTGATTCGCTGCTGCCCTTCACCGGGGAGGAG
>NZ_LABY01000310.1 GCF_001043975.1 Methylobacterium variabile | reverse complement strand
TGTCAAACGGCATCGGAACGGGACCCCTGATCGGCGTCCAATCGGGCCCCCTTGTTGCGCGTGGCGCGACGCCCCTGATCAGCCCGGCGAAGCGGGTCGGGGTGGCGCAGCCGGGCTGAGCAGGGGTCCAGGATGAGCCGCGCGCAGGCCGCCCTTCACGCCCGGTTCTTGAAGCGCCAGCTCTCGTTGCCGGTCTCGACGATCTCGCAGTGGTGGGTCAGCCGATCGAGCAGTGCCGTCGTCATCTTGGCGTCGCCGGCAAACACGCTCGGCCACTCCCCGAACGCCAGGTTGGTCGTCACCACGATCGAGGTCGTCTCGTAGAGCCGGCTGATCAGGTGGAACAGCAGCCGACCGCCCGACTGCGCGAACGGCAGGTAGCCGAGCTCGTCCAGCACCACCAGGTCGAGCCGGGCGAGGTGGTCGGCGATGCGGCCCTGCCGGCCGGCTCGCGCCTCGGCCTCGAGCCGGTTGACGAGGTCGACCACGTTGTAGAACCGGGCCCGCGCCCCGTCCCGGATGCACGACCGGGCGACCGCGATAGCCAGATGCGTCTTGCCCGTGCCGGTGCCGCCCACCAGCACGACGTTGCGCTGATGGGCCAGGAACTCGCCGCCGCAGAGGTCGCGCACCAGACCCTCGTTGATCGGCGTCCCGGCAAAGGCGAACTCGGCGAGGTCCTTGGCCAGGGGCAGCTTGGCAATCGTCATCTGGTAGCGGATCGAGCGCGCCTGCTTCTCGCTGATCTCGGCCTGCAACAGGTCGCCGACGATCTGCTGCGGTTCGTGGCTGCGCTTGAGGGCGACCTTGATGATCTCGTCGTAGGCCGCCTTCATCCCGAACAGCTTCAGCTCGCCCATGGTGGCGAGGATCTGCTGACGTTCCATCATGGGGCTCTCCTCAGGCTGTCGTAGCGGGCACAGTCGGCGACCGGCTCGTGGCGCAGCCGCAGGCTCTCGGGCGTCAGCAGCGGGACGGGCGCGGGCGGCTCCCGCTGGCGGGCCAGGATGTTGAGCACCACGTCGGCCGAGTGCACGCCCTCGCGCAGTGCCTCGGCGCAGGCCGCTTCGACCGCCGACAGGCCGTCGCCGAGCACGGCGGTGAGGATCTCGACAATCTGGCGGTCGCCGTCGGCGCTGCCGGTGAGCTTGCGGCGGATCCGTTCGAGGGCGGCGGGCAGGACCCAGTCCTTGAACGGTGCGCCGTTGCGCAGCGCGCCGGGCTTGCGGGCGAGCACGGGGACGTAGTGCCAGGGGTCGAACACCGTCTGGCCGCGGCCGAAGGCCCGCGGGTGCTCGGCGACGACGCGCCCGTCCTGGCGGATCTCGATGCGCTCGGCATAGGCGCGCACCTCGACCGGGCGACCGATGGCCGGGGCCATGACCGAGTACTTGTTGTTGTCGAAGCGCACCAGGCAGGTCGAGGACACGGCCGCCGGCACGGCGTGGAAGCCGTCGAAGCGTCCGGCGTAGGGGACCAGGGCTCCCCGTTCGGCTTCGAAGGCCTGCCAGATCGTCAGGTCGCGCTGCTCGGGATGCGGGTGGGCCTTGGCGTAGGCGACGACCCCGTCGAGCAGCAGAGCGTTGAGCTCGTCGTAGCTTCTC
>NZ_LABY01000031.1 GCF_001043975.1 Methylobacterium variabile | reverse complement strand
CCCCCCACCACCACCGCATCGACGATCGCCTCGTCCATGGCCGTGCCTCCGGGTTGTCCAGGCCGTGTTCCGGCTGGATCGTTCTCAGACCGCTTGCGTCATCGGCAGGCCGCCGATCGGCCGCTCGCCGTGCCCCGGCCGCCCGATCCGCAGGGCGAGCCCGGCGGCGGCGAGGAACAGCACCGCCTCGAGGAGGAAGACCGTCGCGTAGGCGGGCACCACCGTGCCGAAGGCGAGGCGCGCGAGATCGACCCCCGCCGCCCCGAGGAAGCCGCCCAGCCCGAAGGCGATTCCCTGCGCCGCGCCCCAGACGCCCATGCGGGTGCCGTGGCGGCTCTCGCCGCCGGGGGCGCCGCCGGTGCCGGCGAGCGCCATCATCGAGCCGATCGCCGCCACCGCGAAGATGCCGTTGAACAGGCCGAGCCCGACGACGCAGGCCCGCAGCGGCATGGCGGGCCCGGCGACGCCGCAGGCCGCGATGGCCACGAGCGACGCGGCCGAGCCGAGGCAGCCCGCCACCGTCCACAGCCGCAGGGAGGCGAGGGGCCCGCTGCCGTTGGCGGTGACGAGGGCGACGAGGACCATGCCGGCGAGCACGCCGCCGTTCTGGAGCCCGGCGAGCTTGGTGGTCGCGCCCGGCGACATCGCGAAGACGAGGCCGGCGAAGGGCTCGAGGATGAGCTCCTGCGCGCTGTAGGCGAGCATCGCCAGGAACACGAAGACCGTGAAGCGGCGCGCCTCCGGCTCGGCCCAGACCTCGGCGAGAACCTGGCGGAACGGCCGCGCCGGCGCGGCGGCGGCAAGGGCCCGGGACCGCGCCGGCTCGACGCCCCGGACCGCCGCGACGGCGACCAGGAAGGCGACGAGGGACACACCGCCCGAGACGGCGACGAGCCGCGCGGGCGAGAACGGCTCGAGCAGGTGCCCGGCGGCCGGCGCGGTGACGACGAAGCCGGCGATCATCATGATCCAGACGATCGTCGCGGCCGCCCCCCGGCGCTGGGGCGCGACGCCGGTGGAGAGCAGCACGAGGAGCGAGGTGCCGGCCGCCCCGACCCCGATGCCGACGCCGAGGAACGACAGGACCAGGAGGGAGAAGCCGGCGACGGGATCGGTCGCGACCAGGGCCGTGCCGAGCGCCGCCCCGACGCCGCCGAGCGCGAGCAGCGCCATGCCGCCGACGATCCAGGGCGTGCGGCGGCGCCCCACATCCGAGCCGTAGCCCCAGCGCGGCCGCAGCACCTGCACGGCGTAGTGCAGGGCCACCAGCCCGCCGGGCAGGGCGGCGGGCAGCGCCAGCTCCACCACCATCACGCGGTTCAGGGTCGAGGTGATCAGCACGACGATGGCGCCGAGCGCCGTCTGGACGAGGCCGAGGCGCAGGATGGTGCCCCAGCCGAAGGCCGCCGAGGCGCTCACGCGGCGCTCCCGCGCAGGGCGAGGGCGGCCGTCAGCATGCCGAGCACGTAGAGGAGCGTGCCGGTGCCGTTGTACCACGCCGCCCGCCCGTGCGGGTCGGCGAGGAAGCGGCGCATCAGCCCGCCCTGGCCGGCCAGCAGGGCGGCGACGAGGGCGGCGTGCCAGGGGCAGCCCCAGGCGGCGAGGGCCGCCACCACCGCCCCCTGCGGCGCCGCCATCACGAGGCAGGCGAAGCGGGCGGCGCGGTCGGCCCCGAGCTGGACCGGCAGCGAGCGGATGCCGGTGCGCCGGTCGCCCTCCATCGACTTGAAGTCGTTGAGGGTCATGATGCCGTGGGCGCCGAGGCTGTAGAGGACGGCGAGCAGCACGATCCGCCCGTCGGGCAAGGCGGCCGCCATCACGGCGGCCCCGGTGAACCAGGGCAGGCCCTCGTAGCAGAGGCCGCAGGCGGCGTTGCCCCACCAGCCGTTGCGCTTCAGGCGCAGGGGCGGCGCGCTGTAGATCCAGGCGAGGCCGAGCCCGAACAGGGCCGCGCCCAGCACCCAGGGTCCGAGCAGCGCCGCGACCGCGAGCGAGAGCAGCGTCCAGCACAGGGCGATGGCGAGGCCCCAGCGGCCCGGGATGCGGCCCGACGGAATCGGCCGCTGCGGCTCGTTGATGGCGTCGACATGCCGGTCGAACCAGTCGTTGACCGCCTGGCTGGTGGCGCAGACCAGGGGACCGGCGAGCAGGATGCCGGCGAGCACCACCGGCCAGCGCCCCTCGATCCCGCTGCCGGAGGAGACAACCCCGCAGGCGAAGGCCCACATCGGCGCGAACCACGTGATCGGCTTGAGCAGCTCGAGCAGCGCGCCCGGCGCCGGAACCGTCAAGGGCTTGATCAGGGGAGCGGGCTTGACCAGGGGCTTGATCGTCATGCCGCGAGGGTGGGGCTCCCCCGGTCGAGTGTCAAGCAGACTTTACACTTTCGGCCTCTCGCGCGCCGGGAGGAGCGGCCCCGCTCGCGCGGATGTGCGTGGGCGGATGTGCGCGGTCAGCCGCCGTCCTCCTCCGCCTCCTCCGATCCGTCGAGGTCACCCAGGCCGTAGCGGCGCATCTTGGCGTAGAAGCCCTGCCGGCTGAGGCCGAGCATCTCGGCCGCCGAGGCGCGGTTGTCGTGGGTGATGCGCAGGGCCGCCTCGATGCAGAGGCGCTCGATCATGTCGGTGGTCTCCCGCACCAGCGCCTTCATCGAGACGCGCCCGACGAGCTCGGTCATGTGCTCGACCGAGCGGGGCAGATCGCGCCCGCCCGGGGTCACCGCCGCGACGCGCCGGGGCAGGCTGCGCAGGGTGAAGCCGAAGCATGGCTTCTCGCCGCCGGGCACCGAGACCGCCGCGACCTCGACCTCGTCGACGGCGCCGAACTCGCCGCGGATCACCGTGCCGAAGTGGCGCACCGAGCCGTGCTCGGCGAGGGTCCCGAACAGGGCGCCGATCTCGGTGCCCTCGCGGCCGAGCCAGCGCTCCAGGAGCTCGCCCTTGGCCTGGTGCTCGGTCGCGAGCTGGGCGAGGTCGAGGAAGGCCGCGTTGACCCCGATGATGCGCCGGTCGCGGTCGGTGATGACGAAGCCCTCGGGCATCGCCTCGATCACCTCGAGGGCGCCCGAGCGCGCCGCCGCCGGGCTGGGGGCGGGCGTCAGGGCCGCGAGGCGCACCAGGATGCTCGTGCCCGCCTCCTCGCGGAACAGGGTGGCGGAGACCCGCGCCTCGCCCCGCCGCTGGGCGAGGCGGGCGGTCAGGTCCTCCGCCTGGCCGGTGAGGCGCAGGCCCACGAGGAGCGACTGGACGGCGCGGGCGGCCTCGGGCTCGAACAGGTCGACGAGGTCCCGCCCGACGATGCGCTTGATCGCCCGGCCGAGGAGCCGGGAGGCGGCGGGGTTGATCTCGGTGACGCGGCGCGTGCCGGCATCGACGATCAGGATCGGCTCGCCGGCGAGCTGGAACAGCACGCGGTAGCGCGTCTCGGCGCTGCGCAGGCGGGCATAGTCGCGCTCGAGGGCCTGCTGCGAATCCGCCAGGCGCTGCTGCAGGGCCGAGAGCGCCCTCAGGTCGCGGCCGATCACCAGGATGCGGTCGTCGTCGGGGATGCGCAGGGCCGCGTAGCGGATCGGCACGTCGACGCCTCCTTGAGCGGAGGGGTGGTTGACCTGCCGCCAGCGCGTCACCGCGCCGGGCTCGGCATCCTCCAGAAGGCTCGCGACCTTCGGCCGGCTCTCCACCGTGACGGTGTCGATCCAGCGCTGGCCGAGCCACCGGCCGCCCGCCTCCTCGGACAGCCCGTCGGCCCCGAAGGCCGCGTCACGGATCACGCCATCGCCGTCCACCACGAGCGACACGTCGCTCGCTGCAGCGACGAGGGCGCCCGTCGTCTGGGGATCGAGGCGGGAGACAGCGTCTCGAAGCACCGCGAAAGTTTCCTTCGCAGCAGGGCTCACGGGTCTGTTCAAGGGCCACCACTGTACGCCGACCGCATCGAACAGGTCTTTCAGCAGGCTCTAATCCGCAGATCAAGCAGACGTTGTGCGATTCGAGGTGCGTCGCGCACGTCGTCAACCGATGCATCGGCGCCGACGAGCCGGACCCGGTCGGGCCGGTCGAGGAAGGCCGGGCCGCCGACGACGAGGCGCAGGTCGCGGTTGCGCGAGGCGCGCCGCAGCACCGGCACGGCCGCGACCAGCCGGTCGACGCACACGTCGCAGGACAGCGACAGGCCGACCACGTCGAACCACTCGGACCGCACCCGCTCCAGCGCCTCCGCGAGGTGGGGCTCGAAGCTCGTCACCACCTCCCAGCCGGCCTCGGCGAAGAAGTGGGCCGCGAGGGTCAGGCCGAAGGTGTGGGTCTCGCCGGGGGCCGGGACCAGCAGGATGCGCCGGCTCGCCGGATCGACCGGCTGCGGGTCGAGGCAGAGAGTCTCCAGGTCGTGGACGAGGCGGCGCAGCCGCGCCATCGCGGTCGTCACCTGCACGAAGTCGCAGGCATCCTCCTCCCAGAGCCGGCCGATGTGCCGGGCGGTCGGCGCCATGAGGCCCACCAGCACCTCCTCGAGGGTCATCCCGTCGTCGAGCAGGCCGCGGATCACCGCCAGCGCGTCGCGATCCTCCGGGGCCAGCATCTGGGTGGTGAGGTGGGCGATGTCGTCGGTGTCAGGCAGGCGGCGGCCGAGACGACGCGGCTGGCGCTCGCTGCGGTGGGCCAGCATGAGGCGCGGGATGATCTCGGCCTCGACCACCTGCGCAAGGTCGTCCCGCCAGCGCAGGCGCCGCTGCGCCCCGCCGCAAGCTCGGTCGAGGGAAGTCCGGTCGCGGAAGGTCCGGTCACGGGACTTCGGTCGGGCGTCGGGCGCGATGCCTGACTGGGCGTGATCTCCCACCAGCACCTCCCCGATGCGCAGGAAAATCGTGGTTACTTGGCGTTATGCCGGCGTTTCTGCGTTGGGAGCGTCGCCGATGGGACGGCGTGATCCGTCTTTTCAATGAGGATACATTTCCGGAGCGCTGCCGCAAGGCACATTTGCGAGCCGCTCTCGGGAATGTCACATCATTCATGTGTCAAGTTATGTTGACACTCGGGCGGCGCCCGCCCTAGGCTTCCCCCATCGGCAACCGCACCCAACGCGGGCCGGCAGGGGCGGAAATGAGGGCAGGCGCGATGGCGACGTCCACGGACCGGCCGTTTCTCTACAGCGAGGCCGAGCGGCGGCGGCGGGACGCCTCGCCATGGACCCTGGTCCAGGGCGTCCTCGCCCCCGTCCAGTTCGCGATCTTCCTCCTGAGCCTCGTTCTCGTGCTGCGCACGCTGGCAACCGGCGAGGGGGCCGCCCTCGCCAATGCCTCGGTGGTGGCCAAGACCCTCGCCCTCTACGCGATCATGGTCACGGGCTCGCTCTGGGAGAAGGCGGTGTTCGGGCGCTACCTGTTCGCCCCGGCCTTCTACTGGGAGGACGTGGTCAGCATGCTGGTGCTGGCCCTGCACACGGCCTACCTCGCGGCGCTCGCCTCGGGCGCGCTCGGCACCGACGGGCTGATGCTGCTGGCGCTGGCGGCCTACGCCGCCTACCTCGTCAACGCGGCGCAGTTCGTCCTGAAGCTGCGCGCCGCCCGGGCCGAGGCGCCAGCGCGGCTGGTCCGGAATGCCCGTCGCTCCCACGACGCGATGGGGGCGGCGCGATGACGGCGCTCGCCTCCCCCGTCGCCTGCGGGCCTGAGATCCGCTTCGAGCGCGGCCAGCGGGCGGTGTTCTGTGGACTCACCAGCATCGTCTGGCTGCACCGCAAGATCCAGGACGCCTTCTTCCTCGTGGTCGGCTCGCGCACCTGCGCGCACCTGATCCAGTCGGCGGCGGGGGTGATGATCTTCGCCGAGCCGCGCTTTGCCACCGCGATCATCGAGGAGCGCGACCTCGCCGGCCTCGCCGACGCGCACGAGGAGCTCGACCGCGTGGTGCGCCGCCTGCTGGAGCGCCGGCCGGACATCCGGCTGCTGTTCCTGGTCGGCTCGTGCCCCTCGGAGGTCATCAAGCTCGATCTCGGCCGCGCCGCGGCGCGGCTCTCCGCCGACCTCGCCCCGGCGGTGCGGGTCCTGAGCTATTCCGGCAGCGGCATCGAGACGACCTTCACGCAAGGGGAGGATGCCTGCCTCGCCGCCCTGGTGCCGGACCTGCCCCGGGACGAGGCGGCGTCGCTCCTCGTCGTCGGCGCGCTGGCCGACGTGGTGGAGGACCAGTTCGCGCGGCTCCTTACCGATCTCGGCATCGGGCCGGTGCGGTTCCTGCCCGGGCGCCGCGCTGCGGAGCGTGCCCCCGTCGGCCCGAACACCCGCTACCTCCTCGCCCAGCCGTTCCTGACCGAGACCGCCCGGGCGCTCGAGGAGCGCGGCGCCGTCCGCATCCCGGCGCCGTTCCCCCTCGGGGCCGAGGGCACGACCCTGTGGCTCGCTGCCGCCGCCCGTGCCTTCGGGGTAGCCCCCGCCCGCGTCGTCGCGGTGACGGAGCCCGGCCGGGCCCGGGCCGCGCGGGCGCTTACGGCCCACCGGGCCAGGCTCGCCGGCAAGCGCGTCTTCCTGTTCCCCGATTCCCAGCTCGAAGTGCCCCTCGCCCGCTTCCTGTCGCGGGAGATGGGCGCCGCGCTGATCGAGGTCGGCACGCCCTACCTGCACCGGACCCACCTCGCCGAGGACCTCGCCCTCCTGCCCGACGGCACGGCGGTGACGGAGGGCCAGAGCCTCGACGACCAGCTCGACCGCTGCCGGGCGGCGCGGCCCGACCTCACGGTCTGCGGCCTCGGCCTCGCCAACCCGCTCGAGGGGGAGGATCTCGTCACCAAGTGGTCGATCGAGCTCCTGTTCACCCCGATCCAGGGCTACGAGCAGGCCGGCGACCTCGCCGGGCTGTTCACCCGTCCCCTCGCGCGCCGCGCGCGACTGGAGGCTTGAGGCGGATGCAGCTCACGCTCTGGACCTACGAGGGCCCCCCTCACATCGGCGCGATGCGGGTCGCCACCGCGATGCGCGGCCTGCACTACGTGCTGCACGCGCCGCAGGGCGACACCTACGCCGACCTGCTCTTCACCATGATCGAGCGGCGCGACGCCCGCCCGCCCGTCACCTACACCACCTTCCAGGCCCGCGACCTCGGGGCGGACACCGCCGAGATCTTCAAGCAGGCGGTGGCCGCCGCCTACGAGCGATTCCGCCCGCAGGCGATGATCGTCGGCGCCTCCTGCACGGCGGAGCTGCTGCAGGACGATCCCGGAGGGCTCTCCCGGGCGCTCGGCCTGCCGATCCCGGTCATCCCGCTCGAGCTTCCCGCCTACCAGAAGAAGGAGAACTGGGGCGCGTCCGAGACCTTCTACCGGCTGGTGCGGACCCTGGCCGGGCCGCCCGCGGCGGAGCGGGTCCAGACCAGTTGCAACATCCTCGGGCCGACGGCGCTGGGGTTCCGCCACCGCGACGACCTGCGCGAGGTCAGGGGCCTCCTCGACGGGCTCGGCATCGCGGTGAACGTGGTGGCGCCGCTGGGTGCCGCGCCCGCCGACCTCGCGCGCCTCGGCGAGGCCGCCTTCAACGTCGTGCTCTACCCGGAAGTGGCGCGCAGCGCCGCGCAGTGGCTGGAGCGCACCCACCGCCAGCCCTTCGTCGAGACCGCGCCGATCGGCGTCAAGGGAACGGTCGCCTTCGTCGAGGCGGTCGCGGCCCTCGCCGGCGTCGACCCGATCCCGGTCCTGAGGGCCGAGGGCTCGCGCCTGCCGTGGTACGCGCGCTCGGTCGATTCGACGTATCTCACCGGCAAGCGCGTCTTCGTCTTCGGCGACGCCACCCACGCGGTCGCGGCGGCGCGGGTCGCCGCCGCCGAGATCGGCTTCTCGGTCGTCGGGCTCGGCACCTACTCGCGCGAGTTCGCCCGCGAGGTGCGGGCCGAGGCCGCCGCGCACGGGATCGAGGCGCTCATCACCGACGACTACCTCGCGGTCGAGGCGGCGATCGCGGCGGCGCAGCCCGAGCTGGTGCTCGGGACCCAGATGGAGCGCCACATCGCCAAGCGCCTCGGCATTCCCTGCGCGGTAATCTCGGCGCCGATGCACGTCCAGGACGTGCCGGCCCGGCACGCGCCGCAGATGGGCTTCGAGGGCGCGAACGTCCTGTTCGACGCCTTCGTCCACCCGCTGATGATGGGGCTGGAGGAGCACCTGCTGGCGATGTTCCGGGACGACCCGGAATTCCATGACGGCGCGGCTCCCTCGCATCTCGGCGGCGGCGCCCGGCTGGAGGCCGAGACGGCCGTGCTCGCCGCGCCCGCCGCCGCGCCGCCGGTGGTCTGGTCGATCGAGGCCGAGCGCGAGCTGAAGAAGGTCCCGTTCTTCGTGCGGGGCAAGGCCCGCCACAACACCGAGCTGTTCGCCCGCGAGCGGGCGCTCCCGCTCATCACCGTCGAGACCCTGTACGATGCCAAAGCGCATTTCAGCCGGTGAGGGGCGGGACGCGCTGCCGGAGCTGCGCGTCGTCGTCGTCACCCTCGACAACCACCTCGCCGGGGCGGTGGAGCGGGCGCGCCGCGTCCTGGCCGAGACCGCGCCGGGCCTGATCCTCGGCTTCCACGCCGCCGCCGAATGGGACGCGGATCCGGCCGCCCTCGACGCCTGCCGGGCCGACATCGCCCGCGCCGACATCGTGCTCTCGGCCATGCTGTTCATGGACGAGCACGTCCAGGCGGTACTGCCGGCGCTCCTCGCCCGCCGCCCGCATTGCGACGCGATGGTGGGCTGCCTCTCCGCCGCCGAGGTGGTGCGCACCACCCGGATGAACCGCTTCGCCATGGACGGCTCGCAGCGCGGGGCGCTCGACTTCCTCAAGCGCCTGCGCGGCCGCAAGGGCCCGCAGGGGAGCGGCGCGCGCCAGATGGCGCTGATCCGCCAGATCCCCCGCATCCTGCGCTTCATCCCGGGCTCGGCCCAGGACGTGCGGGCCTATTTCCTGACGCTGCAATACTGGCTCGCGGGCTCGGACGAGAACGTCGTCAACCTCGTGCGCTTCCTCGCCGGCCGCTACGCGTCCGGAGCGCGCGCCGGCTGGCGGCGCCACCTCACCGCCGCGGAGCCGCTCGCCTACCCGGAGACCGGCCTCTACCACCCGCGCATGGCGGGGCGGGTGGCCGAGCGCCTCGACCGGCTGCCGGCTGGCGGGTCGTCAGGGCGGGTCGGCCTGCTGCTGATGCGCTCCTACGTGCTTGCCGGGAACACCGCCCATTACGACGGGGTGATCGCGGCGCTGGAGGCGCGGGGGCTCACCGTCGTGCCGGCCTTCGCCAGCGGCCTCGACAACCGCCCGGCGGTGGACAGCTTCTTCCTGCGCGACGGCCGGCCCGCCATCGACGCGCTGGTCTCGCTCACCGGCTTCTCCCTCGTCGGCGGGCCGGCCTACAACGCCGCCGCCGCCGCGAGCGCGATGCTGGCGCGGCTCGACGTGCCCTACCTCGCCGCCCAGGCGGTCGAGTTCCAGAGCCTGGAGCAGTGGGAGGCCTCGGCGCGCGGCCTGTCGCCGGTCGAGGCGACCATGATGGTGGCGATCCCTGAACTCGACGGCGCCACCGCCCCGATGGTGTTCGGCGGGCGCTCGGCCGGCTCGAGCGGGTCCCGCGACATGGCCGTGCACCCGGAGCGCGCCGCGCGCCTCGCCGATCGGGTCGCGCGCCTCGTCGCCCTGCGCGCCCGGCCGCTCCCGGAGCGCCGGGTCGCCGTGGTGCTGTTCAACTTCCCGCCCAATGCCGGCGCCACCGGCACCGCCGCCTTCCTGTCGGTCTGGGAGTCGCTCCACCGGGTGCTCACGGGCCTGGCGGAGGAGGGCTACGCCGTCGAGGTGCCCGAGACCGTCGACGCTCTGCGCGCCCGGGTGCTCGAGGGCAACGCCGCCCGCTACGGCACGCCGGCCAACGTCGCCCACCGCATCCCGGCCGAGGAGCACGTGCGCCGCGAGCCCCACCTCGCCGCGATCGAGGCGCAGTGGGGCCCGAGCCCTGGCCGTCACCAGAGCGACGGCGGGTCGATCCTGGTGCTCGGGGCCCGCTTCGGCAACGTCTTCGTCGGCGTGCAGCCCGCCTTCGGCTACGAGGGCGACCCGATGCGCCTGCTGTTCGAGCAGGGTTTCTCGCCGACCCACGCCTTCTCGGCCTTCTATCGCTACCTGCGCGAGGATTTCTCCGCCGACGTCGTCCTGCACTTCGGCACCCACGGCGCGCTCGAGTTCATGCCCGGCAAGCAGACCGGGCTCTCGGCCGCCTGCTGGCCCGAGCGGCTGATCGGCGCGCTGCCGAACGTCTATCTCTACGCCGCCAACAATCCCTCGGAGGGGACGCTGGCCAAGCGCCGGGCCGCCGCCACCCTGGTGAGCTACCTGACGCCGAGCCTCGCCCAGGCCGGGCTCTATCGCGGCCTCATCGACCTCAAGGCCTCGCTGGAGCGTCGCCGCGCCCTGCCGCCGGAGGACGCCGCCGAACGGGCGAAGCTCGCGATGCTCATCCACGGTCAGGCCCTCGGGCTCGACCTCGCGGAGGGCGAGGAGTGGGGCGAGGACGCGGAGAGCCGGATCGCGGACCTGTCCGTCCGGCTCGTCGAGCTCGAACATACCCTGATTCCGCACGGGCTGCACGTGGTCGGGCAGGGCACGCCGGCGGAGGAGCGGATCGACCTGCTGCTGGCGCTCGCCGAATCCGTCCACGGGCTGACACCGGAGCGCGCCGGCATCGCGCGGCTGGTCGCCGGCGCCTCGCCGGAGGACGCGGTCGCGGCGTCGGGCCTCGGCACGGACGAGACCGCACGGGCCGCCTTCCGGGCGCTCGCCGAGACCGACCGGCTGCTCGCCGAGGATCACGAGATTCCGGCGCTGCTGCGCGCCCTCGACGGCCGCTTCGTCGCGCCGGTCGCCGGCGGCGACGTGCTGCGCTCGCCCGCGATCCTGCCGACCGGCCGCAACCTGCACGGCTTCGACCCCTACCGGATCCCGAGCGCCTTCGCGCTCGCCGACGGCCGGGCGCAAGTCGACAGGCTGCTCGCCCGCCACGCCGCGGACGGCGCCGCCTACCCGGAGAGCATCGCCCTGGTGCTGTGGGGCAGCGACAACCTGAAGAGCGAGGGCGCGCCGGTGGCGCAGGCCCTGGCGCTGATCGGCGCGGCGCCCCGCTTCGACGGCTACGGCCGGCTCTGCGGCGCGGCGCTCATCCCGCTCGCGGAGCTCGGGCGCCCGCGCATCGATGTGGTGGCGACGCTCTCGGGCATCTTTCGCGATCTGTTGCCGCTGCAGACCAGGCTTCTCGCCGAGGCCGCGTACTTGGCGGCCAGCGCCGACGAGCCCGTGGCGATGAACTTCGTGCGCAAGCACGCGCTGGCGCACCAGGCGGCGCAGGGCATCGACCTCGAGACCGCGGCGCTGCGGGTCTTCAGCAACGCCGAGGGCGCCTACGGCGCCAACCTCAACCACCTCGTCGACAGCGGGCGCTGGGAGGACGAGGCCGAGCTGTGCGAGACCTTCGCCCGGCGCAAGAGCTTCGCCTACGGCCGCGACGGCCGCCCGGAGCCCCGCCGCGCCCTGATGCAAGCGGTGCTGGCGCAGGTCGACCTCGCCTACCAGAACCTCGACTCGGTCGAGGTCGGCGTGACGAGCGTCGATCACTACTTCGACGGGCTCGGCGGCATGGCCCGCGCCGTGGCGAAGGCCCGGGGCAACGCGGTGCCGGTCTACATCAGCGACCAGACCCGCGGCGAGGGCCGGGTGCGCTCGCTGTCCGAGCAGGTCGCGCTCGAGACCCGCACCCGGATGCTCAACCCGAAATGGGCCGAGGGCATGCTCGGCCACGGCTACGAGGGCGTGCGCCAGATCGACCAGCACCTCACCAACACGGTGGGCTGGTCGGCGACCACCGACGGGGTCGCGCCCTGGATCTACCAGCGCATCACCGAGACCTACGTCCTCGACGAGGCGATGCGCGAGCGCATGGCGGCGCTCAACCCCGCCGCCTCCGCCAAGGTCGCCCACCGCTTGATCGAGGCGCACCGGCGCGGCTTCTGGACCCCCGACCCCGAGACCCGCGCCGCTCTCGACCAGGCCGAGGAGGCCCTGGAGGACCGGCTGGAAGGCATCACCGCGGAGGCCGCCGCATGAACATCGCGATCCGAAACCCCGTCGCGGCGAGGCACGCGCCCGAAGGGCGCCAGGAGGGGAGCCTCCAGGTCGCCCTCGATCCGGACATCCGCATCGAGACCGCCAAGGTCTTCGCCGTCTACGGCAAGGGCGGCATCGGCAAGAGCACGACGTCGTCGAACCTCTCGGTCGCGTTCTCGAAGCTCGGCAAGCGGGTGCTGCAGATCGGCTGCGACCCCAAGCACGATTCGACCTTCACCCTGACGAAGCGCCTCGCGCCCACCGTCATCGATGCCCTGGAGGCGGTGCAGTTCCACTCCGAGGAGTTGCGCGTCGAGGACTTCGTCGTCGAGGGCTACAACGGCGTGCGCTGCGTCGAGGCGGGGGGACCGCCCGCCGGCACCGGCTGCGGCGGCTACGTCGTCGGCCAGACCGTGAAGCTCCTCAAGGAGCATCACCTGCTCGAGGACACCGACGTGGTGATCTTCGACGTCCTCGGCGACGTGGTCTGCGGCGGCTTCGCCTCGCCGCTCCAGCACGCCGATCGGGCGCTCGTCGTCACGGCGAACGACTTCGACTCGATCTTCGCCATGAACCGCATCGTCGCGGCGATCCACGCCAAGGCGAGGAACTACGGCGTGCGCCTCGGCGGCGTCATCGCCAATCGCTCGGCGCAGACCGACGAGATCGACCGCTTCAACGCGGCGGTCGGCCTGAAGCGCCTCGCGCATTTCCGGGACCTCGACGTGGTGCGCCGCTCGCGCCTGAAGAAGGCGACCCTGTTCGAGATGGATCCGTCGCCGGAGCTGCTCAGCGTCCAGGCCGAGTACCTGCAGCTGGCGGAGCAGCTCTGGGCCGGCGTCGACCCGCTCGAGGCGGTGCCGATGAAGGACCGCGACCTGTTCGAGTTCCTGGGATTCGACTGATGACCAGCCCCACCTACGCCACCCGCCGGGCCCAGCTCGAGACCTACTTCGACCGCACCGCCGTCGAGGCCTGGGCGCGGCTCACCTCCGACGCGCCGGTGAGCCGCATCCGCGCCACCGTGCGGGCCGGCCGCGACGCGATGCGGGCCGAGCTGCTCTCCTGGCTGCCCGCGGACCTCTCCGGTCGGCGCCTGCTCGATGCCGGCTGCGGCACGGGCGCACTCGCCGTCGCGGCGGCGCGCCGCGGCGCCGAGGTCGTTGCGGTCGACGTCTCGCCGACGCTGATCGGCCTCGCCCGCGAGCGCACCACCGCCTTCGGGCTCCCGGGCCGCCTCGATTTCCGGGTCGGCGACATGCTGGACGAAGGCTTGGGAGCCTTCGACCACGTCGTGGCGATGGATTCGCTCATCCATTACCGCACCCCCGACATCGTCCGCGCTCTCGCGGCGCTCGCCCGCCGCACCGAAACCTCGCTGCTCTTCACCGTCGCGCCGCGCACGCCGCTCCTGACCGTGATGCACACGGTCGGCCGCCTCTTCCCCCGCGGCGACCGGGCCCCGGCGATCGAGCCGGTCGGGGAGGACGCCTTGCGCCGCCGCGTCGCCGCCGAGCCGGGGCTCGCCCCCTTCGGCATCGCCCGCAGCCGGCGGGTCACCTCCGGCTTCTACCTCTCCAATGCCATGGAGCTCGCGCGGCGATGAGCGCGGGAACCCGCCTCGCCCGGGCCCTCGCGGATCTCGGGCCCCGCTACCTGCCCTTCGCGGATGCCGCCACGGTTGAGCTGCCGCTCGGCCGGCTCCTGCGCCTGTCGCTGTTCCAGGTCACGGTCGGGATGGCGGCGGTGCTGCTCATCGGCACGCTCAACCGGGTGATGATCGTCGAGCTGGAAGTGCCGGCCTGGATCGTCGCCGTGATGCTGTCGCTGCCGCTGCTGGCCGCGCCCTTCCGGGCGCTGATCGGCTTCCGCTCCGACACCCACCGCTCGGTCCTGGGCTGGCGGCGCGTGCCCTACCTCTGGTTCGGCACGCTGCTGCAGTTCGGCGGCTTCGCGATCATGCCCTTCGCGCTCCTGATCCTGTCGGGGGACACGACCGGGCCGATCGTCATCGGCCAGGCGGCGGCGGCGCTCGCCTTCGTGCTCGTCGGGGCGGGGCTCCACACCACGCAGACGGTGGGGCTCGCGCTCGCCACCGACCTCGCGCCGGCGCACGCCCGCCCGAAGGTGGTGGCGCTGCTCTGCGCCATGCTGCTCGCCGGGATGATGGCGAGCGCCGTGGTGTTCGGGCTGGCGCTGGCGAATTTCTCCGCCATCCGGCTGATCCAGGTGATCCAGGGCGCGGCGCTCGCGACCCTCGTCCTCAACGGCATCGCCCTGTGGAAGCAGGAGCCGCGCGACACCTCCCGCAAGGCGGAGCCTCAGCGCCGCTTCGGCGAGGCCTGGGGCGCCTACGCGGCCACGCCGCGGGCCCGGCGCCGCCTCGTCGCCACCGGCCTCGGCACGGCGGCGTTCAGCATGCAGGACATCCTGCTCGAGCCCTATGGTGGCCAGATCCTGCGCCTGCCGGTCGCCGCCACCACGGCGCTGACGGCGGTGCTCGCCGTCGGCGGCGGGGCGGGCCTGCTCACGGCGGCGCGCTGGCTCAACCGCGGCGGCGACCCGTTCCGGGTCGCGGCGGCCGGCGCGGTCGTCGGCATCGCGGCCTTCTCGGCGGTGGTCTTCGCCGCGCCGCTCGGCTCCGGCGGGCTCTTCGCCTGCGGCGTGGCCCTGATCGGCGTCGGCGGCGGCCTCTTCGCCCACGGCACGCTCACCGCCTCGATGGCGGGCGCCGCGCCCGAGCAGACGGGCCTGGCGCTGGGCGCCTGGGGCGCCGTCCAGGCGAGCGCGGCCGGCGCCGCGATCGCCGCGAGCGGCATCCTGCGCGACGTGGGCTCCGCGCTCGCGGTGGCAGGCCGGCTCGGCGAGGCCCTCGCCGAGCCCTCCACCGGCTACCTCATCGTCTACCACGTCGAGATCGGGCTCCTCTTCGCCACCCTGGTGGCGATCGGGCCGCTGGTGCGCCGGCCCGGTCATCCCGCGCTCTCCGCCCGCCCGGCCCTGCCCTAGAGCAGCGACCGGTCGCGCCATTCGAGATTTCTGGTTTTGCCGCATTTCCTTCGACGAACCGAGATCGACGTCGTCGGACAATGCTCTTGAGGGAGGCCACCATGCCCAAGGGTGCCATCACGAGCTACATCGACGTCGCGCAAGTGGTGCTCTACGCCTTCTGGATCTTCTTCGCCGGCCTGGTCTTCTACCTGCGCCGGGAGGACCGCCGGGAGGGCTACCCGCTCGAATCGGAGGTCCATGGCGGCCTGAAGGGCTGGGACTGGCTGTTCGTGCCGAGCCCCAAGACCTTCCTGCTGGCCGACGGATCGACCGTGCTGGCCCCTCGTCCGCACGAGGGACCGGTCGGCCCGCTCAAGGCCGCCAAGCTCGAGCCGTGGCCGGGCGCCCCGATCGTGCCGACCACGACCGACGACACCCGCCTCGCCGACGGCGTCGGCCCGGGCGCCTACGCGCTCCGCGCCGAGCGGCCCGACCTGACCTGGGAGGGCAAGGCCCGCGTCGTGCCGCTGCGCGTCGCCGACGAGTTCACGGTCGCGGCGGCGGATCCCGACCCGCGCGGGATGCCGGTCTACGGCGCCGACGGCGTGCTGGCCGGCACCGTCACGGAGATCTGGGTCGATCGCGGCGAATCGCTGCCGCGCTACTACGAGATGGAGCTGGAGGGCGCCCGCGACCGCACCGTGCTGATCCCAGTGACCTTCGCGGACGTGCAGCGCTTCAGCCGGAACAAGACGATCGTCGTCGAGGCCCTGCTCGCCCGCCAGTTCGCCGGCGTGCCCCAGCCGCGCGACCCCGACAGCATCACCCTGCGGGAGGAGGACCGGGTCATGGCCTATTACGGGGCCGGCACGCTCTACGCGACCGATCGCCGCCAGGAGCCGCTGCTGTGACGGACATGCAACCCTTGCCCCACGGGCTGCCCGGCCCGCTCCCCCCCGGCGAGCGCCTGCTGTGGCAGGGCCGCCCGACGCTGCTGAGCCTGGCGCGCCGCGCCTTCCACGTCGATCTCGTGGCGCTCTACTTCGGCGGGCTCGCGATCGTCCAGGCGGTCTCGGCCGGCCGCGCGAGCGCGTCCCTGCCGGTGCTGCTCGCCGGCGCCCTGGGGCTGGCGATCCTGTTCGTCCTCGCCTGGGGCGCCTGCCGCACCACGGTCTACAGCCTGACCGACCGGCGGCTGATGCTGCGCATCGGCATCGCGCTCCAGATGGACGTGAACCTCCCGCTGAGGGAGATCGAGGCGGCCTCGTTCCGCCGTTTCGCTGACGGCACCGGCGACCTGCCCTTGCAGCTCAAGCCCGGCGTGCGGCTGGCCTACCTGCATCTGTGGCCGCATGCCCGGCCGTGGCGGCTGAACCGGCCCGAGCCGATGCTGCGCTGCGTGCCCGAGGCGGAGGCCGTGGCCAAGCGCATCGCCGCGGCGCTCGCCGAGGCGAACGGCCAGCCGGTCCAGGCCGTCCCGCCGGCCCCGGCGGCGGCCCCCGTCCTGCCCGGCCGCCTCGCTGCCGCGGGCCACTGAAGGGGGCGGACATGACCAAGGATTCCCCGACCCACGATATCCCGGTCCCGCGGTCGCTCCTGCGCAGTGCCGGCCTGCTCGTCGCCTTCTCGCTCGCCGCGGTCGCGGTCGGTCGCGTCAGCGGCGTCGGCATCACGCAGATGCCGGAGGCGCGGCCGGTCCAGGTGCTCGACCTCGCGGTCGAGGACCGCCCGGACGGCCGCGTGGCCCTGCGCGACGCCGGCAGCGGCCGCCTCGTCGCGGAGGTGCAGCCGGGCGAGGACGGGTTCCTGCGCGCGACCCTGCGGGTGATGGCCCAGGCGCGCCTGCGCGAGGGACTGTCGCGGGCGCCGCCGTTCCGGCTCACCCGCTGGGACAACGGCACCCTGTCGCTCGACGACGTCGCGTCGGGCCGGCGGATCAACCTCGAGGCCTTCGGGCTCGGCAACGCGGCTGCCTTCGCGCGGCTGCTCGAACAGGGGAGGGGCGCATCGTGATGCAGTGGCTCAGCGGCGGACGCCGCATCGAGGTGCCGTGCACGGTCGAGATCGAGCAGACGGCCGAGAGCCTGCACGCCCACGTCACCCTGGACGGGGGCCTGCTGATCGCGCCGGGCGACGAGGTGACGGTGCACGACGCGCCGACCTCCGTGCCCTATGGCGACCGGATCGTGGTGCGCCGCACCGCCACGGTGGTGCGCGCCGGCGCCGTCGAGCGCCTGTGGACCCGCATCGCGGGCCATTTCGAGCTCACCGAACTCTACGAAGTCAGCTTCTCGGAAAGGACGCGGCTATGAGCGCGACGGCCCTCCCCACCCCGAACGAGAGCGCCCGGCAGAATGAGAGCACGAGAGCAGCCCAGGAGACAACGTTCCTGAGCCCGCGCTTCTACACCACCGACTTCGACGAGCTCGACCGCACGAACGTCGAGCCGGTGCGGGCCGAGTGGGACGTGCTCATCGCCGAGATGCGCCAGGACCCCAACAAGCGCCACTTCGTGCGCAATGCCGATTTCGACCTCGACCTCTCCGGCCTCGACCCGGAGCTGCGCAAGGAGTTCCTCGACTTTTTGGTCTCGTCGATCACCGCCGAGTTCTCGGGCTGCGTGCTCTACGCCGAGATGCGCAAGCGCGCCAAGAACAAGGACATCCGCGAGCTGTTCGGCTTCATGAGCCGCGACGAGGCGCGGCACGCCGGCTTCATCAACGACACGCTGAAGGACTTCGGGGTCGGCATCGACCTCGGCTTCCTCACCAAGGCCAAGAAGTACACTCATTTCCGGCCGAAATTCATCTTCTACGCCACCTACCTGTCGGAGAAGATCGGTTACGCCCGCTACATCACGATCTTCCGGCACCTCGAGCGCAACCCCGACAGGCGCTTCCATCCGATCTTCAAGTGGTTCGAGAAGTGGTGCAACGACGAGTTTCGCCACGGCGAGGCCTTCGCGCTCTTGATGCGCGCCAACCCGAAGCTGCTCACCGGCATCAACTATTACTGGATCAAGTTCTTCCTGCTCGCCGTGTTCTGCACGATGTACGTGCGCGACCATTGCCGGCCGGCCTTCCACAAGGCGCTCGGGGTCGATCCGTCGGAATACGATTTCCAGGTCTTCGCGATTACCTCCGAGATCTCGCGCCAGGTGTTTCCGCTCACCCTCGACCTCGACCATCCGGCGTTCCGGGCCGGGCTCGACCGGCTGCTCGCCTGCGCCCGCGGCATCGAGGAGGCGAAGGCGCGGGGCGGCGTGGTCGGCAGGCTCCGCCAGCTCGGGCACGCGGCGCGGGCGGCCGTCACCTTCGGGCGATTGATGGTGATGCCGGCCAAGGCCAATCCGATGCCCGCGCAGATCCGCCTCAGCCCCGCCTGGTAGCGCCCGCATGTCCGACTACGCCGCGCCGATCCTCTACGCCGTCGTGATCTGGTGGTTTCTGACCGGGGCGATCCTCTGGCTGAACCATCGGCCGCGCCGCACGCACGCCTGGAGCTTCGGGGCGACGACCGTGGCGCTCGCCGCCGCGCTCTGGGTCGTCGCCTGGAGCGCGGGCGAGGAGAGCGAGGCCGGGGCCTACGCCGCCTTCACGGCGGCCCTGATCGTCTGGGGCTGGCAGGAGATGGCCTTCTACATGGGCTACCTCGCCGGTCCCCGGCGCACGCCGGGCTCAGCCACCGCCCGCGGCCTCGCCCGCTTCGGCGCTGCGGCGGCGACGAACCTCTGGCACGAGGCGGCGATCATCCTCGGCGCGCTCGCCATCGCGTGGCTGACGGCCGGGTGCCCGAACCGCATGGCGCTGTGGACCTACCTGGTGCTGTGGGGGATGAACCTCAGCGCCCGGCTCAACCTCTTCCTCGGCGTGCGCAACCTCAACGCCGAGTTCCTGCCGGAGCACCTGCGCTACCTCGGCAGCTTCTTCCGCCGCGCGCCGATGAACGCGCTGTTTCCCGTGGCGATGATCCTCGCCACCGGCTTCCTCCTCGTGCTGCTGCACCCCGCCGTCACCGAGAGCGCCTCGGCCTTCAAGCGCTCCGGCCACACGATGATGGCGACCCTGATGGCGCTCGCCATCCTGGAGCACGGCTTCCTGATGCTGCCGCTGCCCTCCGCCGCGCTCTGGGGCTGGGGGCTGCCCGCCCGCCGCCCCGGAGCCGACGCTGCTCCGTGAGAGACACACAAGAACACGACCGTAAGAACACCGCACAAGGGGACGCTCGATGAATTACGAGGCAATGTTCTCCGCCGCCCTGCAGGGCCTGCACCGCGAGGGGCGCTACCGGGTCTTCACCGATCTCGAGCGGCAGGCCGGGCACTTCCCCTACGCCACGCAGCACGGCGCCCACGGCACCCGCGAGGTCACGGTGTGGTGCTCGAACGACTATCTCGGCATGGGCCAGCACCCGGCGGTGACGGGGGCGATGCACGAGGCGATCGACCGCTGCGGCGCGGGTGCGGGCGGCACCCGCAACATCTCGGGCACCAACCACTACCACGTGCTCCTCGAGCGCGAGCTCGCCGACCTGCACGGCAAGGAGGCGGCGCTCCTCTTCACCTCGGGCTACGTCTCGAACTGGGCCGGGCTCGGCACGCTCGCCTCGAAGCTGCCGGGCTGCGTGGTGTTCTCCGACGAGGACAACCATGCCTCGATGATCGAGGGCATCCGCTCGAGCCGCGCCGAGCGCCACATCTTCCGCCACAACGACCCCGACGACCTCGACCGCAAGCTCAGCCTCGTCGATCCCGGTTGCCCGAAGCTCGTCGCCTTCGAGTCGGTCTACTCGATGGACGGCGATATCGCGCCGATCGCCGAGTTGTGCGACGTGGCGGAGGCCCACGGCGCCATGACCTACCTCGACGAGGTCCACGCGGTCGGCCTCTACGGTCCCCGCGGCGGCGGCATCGCCGAGCGCGAGGGGCTGATGCACCGCCTCACCGTGATCGAAGGGACGCTGGGCAAGGCCTTCGCAGTCTCCGGCGGCTACATCGCGGCGTCCCACGCGCTCTGCGACTTCGTGCGCAGCTTCGCCTCGGGCTTCATCTTCACCACCTCGCTGCCGCCGGCGATCGCGGCGGGCGCGGCGGCGAGCATCCGCCACCTCAAGGCGAGCGGCGTCGAGCGCGCCCGCCACCAGGACCGCGTCGCGGCGGTGCGCCGGCGGCTCTCAGGCGTCGGCATCCCGCTCCTCGACAACCCGAGCCACATCGTCCCGGTGATGGTCGGCGATCCGGTGCTGTGCAAGCAGATCAGCGACACGCTGCTCGACGAATTCGCGATCTACGTCCAGCCGATCAACTATCCGACCGTGCCCCGCGGCACCGAGCGCCTGCGCATCACCCCGTCGCCGCTCCACAGCGACGCCGACATCGACCATCTGGCGGCAGCGCTCGGGGCGATCTGGGGGCGGATCGGGCTGGCGCGGGCGGCGTGAGGGTGCGACGCCCCTGATCCCTCCCCCCTCCGCGGGGGGAGAGCTCATGCGCTCGGCCGTCGCTGACAGCCGGCGACCCGGATGGGCCAAGATCGTCAAGCCTATTCACTGTCATTTTCGTCAGACAATTCTGCTCCCCCGGCCGATCCTGCTTCCGACACCCCCACTCGCGAGGACGCAACCGTGGCGCCCATTCAATCGGCCCTGTCCCGGCGGGCCCCGAAGCCGGGTTTCGCGGCGCCGGCCATGGTGCCGGAGGCGATGCCCCGGCCGCCCTATCCGTTCTCGGCCATCGTCGGGCAGGACGCGATGCGTCGCGCGCTCCTCGTCGCGGCGGTCGATCCGTCGGTCGGCGGCGTGCTGGTCCTCGGCGACCGCGGGACGGGCAAGTCCACCGCCGTGCGAGCGCTAGCCGCGCTGCTGCCGCCGATGCGGGCGGTGGCGGGCTGCCCCTACGCCTGCGACCCGGCCGAGGCCGGCGCCCTCTGCCCGGCCTGCGCCGCCCGACGGCCGCGGGGCCTCGCGATCCAGACCGTGCCGGTGCCGGTCGTCGACCTGCCGCTCGGCGCCACCGAGGATCGGGTCGTCGGTGCGCTCGATATCGGCCGGGCGCTCGGGGCCGGCGAGAAGGCGTTCGAGCCGGGGCTGCTCGCCCGCGCCAACCGCGGCTTCCTCTACATCGACGAGGTCAACCTGCTGGAGGACCACCTCGTCGATCTGCTCCTCGACGTGGCGGCCTCGGGCGTCAACACCGTCGAGCGGGAGGGCCTGAGCCTGCGCCACCCGGCGCGCTTCGTCCTCGTCGGCAGCGGCAACCCGGAGGAGGGCGAGCTGCGCCCGCAACTCCTCGACCGCTTCGGCCTCGCGGTGACGGTGTCGACGCCCGGCGACCTCGCGAGCCGCGTGGCGATCGTGCGCCGGCGCGACGCCTACGAGCGCGATCCCGCGGGCTTCGCGGCCGAGTGGGCGGGGGAGGAGGCCCGGCTCGGCGGGGCGATCCTGGCGGCCCGCGCGCGGCTCTCGCGTGTCGACGTGCCGGACGCGGTGCTGGAGGCAGCGGCGGGCCTCTGCCTCGCCCTCGGGACCGACGGCCTGCGCGGCGAGCTGACGCTGATGCGCACCGCCCGGGCCCTGGCGAGCCTCGACGGGGCGGAGACCGTGACCCTGGATCATCTCCGGGAGGTCGCCCCGGGCGCCCTCGGCCACCGCCTGCGCCGCAACCCCCTCGACGAAGCCGGCTCCGAGGCCCGGATCGCCCGGGCCCTCGCCGAGATTCTCGGGTGACGCCCCCGGGGCCGGGCGGGGCCGGATCGCAGGAGACCAGATCACGAGAGGCCTGTTCTCGGGAGGCCTGGTCGCGGGCCTGCCTCGCGGCGGCGCTCGCCGCCCTCGATCCGGCCGGCGTGAGCGTCACCTTGCGCGCCCGCCCCGGCCCGGTGCGGGAGGCCTGGCTCGAGCGTCTGCGAGCCCTGCTGCCGGCGGGCGCGCCGGTGACGCGCCTGCCGTCCGGCATCGCCGACGAGGCGCTCCTCGGCGGGCTCGACCTGCCCGTCACCCTGCGGACCGGGCGGCCGGTGGCGCAGCCGGGTCTCCTCGCCCGCAGCCACGGCGGCGTGATCGTCGTGCCGATGGCCGAGCGGCTCGGGCCCGGCCTCGCCGCCCGGATCGCACAGGCCCTCGATACCGGCGCCGTCGACCTCGCCCGGGACGGCGTCGCCACCCGGCATCCGGCCCGCTTCGGGCTGGTGCTCCTCGACGAGGGGGAGGGGGAGGACGAGGCCCTGCCCGCCGCGCTGGTCGATCGCGCGGCGCTCCACCTCGACCTCGACGCAGTCGGGCCGGGAGCCGTGACCGCCGGGCCCCCGCCATCCGACCTCGCCGCCGCCCGGGAGGCCCGCCCTGCGGTGCCACAGGAGGCGGCCGCGACGCTCTGCGCCCTCGCGGCGCGACTCGGGATCGCCTCCTTGCGTGCGCCGCTCCTCGCCCTGCGGGTGGCGCGGCTCCACGCGGCGCTGGCCGGGCGCACGGCCGTGGACGAGCCGGACCTCGCCGCCGCTGCCGCCCTGGTGCTCGCGCCGCGCGCCCGAATCTGGCCGCAGGAGGCGGACGAGCCCTCCACCGAGCCGCCGCAGCCCGGGACGCCCGACGGGGACGAGGCCGGACCGGCCGGCGCGCAGATGGCCGAGGACCGCGTCCTCGTCGCCGCGGCGGCGAGCCTGCCGCCCGCCCTCCTCGCGCGCCTGCTCGCGGGAGCGGCCCCCCGCGCCCGGGAGACCGGCGCCGGCCGCGCCGGAGCCGCCGCGCCGGCCCGGCGCGGCCGTCCGGTCGGGGCGCGGCCTGGCGACCCGCGGCGCGGCCGCCTCGCCCTCGTTGCGACCCTGTGGGCCGCCGCGCCCTGGCAGCGCCTGCGCCGGGGCGACGGAGAGGCGCGCCTTCGCATCACGGCGGACGACCTGCGCATCCACCGCCTGGTTCAGCGGCGCGAGACCACGACGATTTTCGCGGTCGACGCCTCCGGCTCCGCCGCACTGGAACGTCTGGCGGAGGCCAAGGGCGCGGTCGAGCTCCTGCTGGCCGAGTGCTACGTGCGCCGCGACCGGGTCGCCCTCGTCGCCTTCCGGGGCCGCGGCGCCGACCTGCTGCTGGTCCCGACCCGCTCGCTGGTGCGCGCCAAGCGGGCGCTCGCTTCCCTGCCCGGCGGCGGCGGCACGCCGCTCGCGGCCGGCATCGGGGCGGCGGCGCAGCTGGCGTCCCTCGAGCGCCGAGCCGGGCGCAGCCCCATCGTGATCCTGCTCACCGACGGCCGCGCCAACGTCGCTCGCTCCGGCCTGCCCGGCCGGGCGCAGGCGGGGGCGGACGCCCTCGCGGCCGCCCGGGTGCTGGCGACGGACGGCACCCGCGCCCTGGTGATCGACACCGCCGTCCACCCGCAGGACGGCGCCCGTCGCCTGGCCGAGGCCATGGCGGCGCGCTACCTGCCGATGCCGCAGGCCGACGCCGCGCGCCTGACGCGGGCCGTGCGGGACGCTGCCCCGCCCGGGTGACGCGCGATGCTCCTCTCCGACGACAGGCCCGCCTTCGCGCGGGAGGGCCGGGACTGGCCGAACCGCGAGGCGAGCCGCTTCGTCACGGCCGGCGGCCTGACCTGGCACGTTCAGGAGGCGGGGGCGGGGCCGCCCCTCCTGCTCATCCACGGCACCGGCGCGGCGTCCCATTCCTGGCGCGGGCTGCTGCCGCACCTCGCGCGCGACTTCCGGGTGATCGCCCCCGACCTGCCGGGCCACGGCTTCAGCGACCCGCTGCCCGCCCCCTCGCTGCCGCGCATGGCGCGGGCCGTCGCCGACCTCCTGCGCGTCCTCGACGCGTCGCCGCAGGTGGTTGCCGGCCACTCCGCCGGCGCCGCGATCCTGGCGCGGCTCTGCCTCGACGGCGCGGTCTCGCCGCGCCTGCTCGTCGGGCTCAACGCCGCTTTGAAGCCCTTTCCGGGCATGGCCGGCTTCATCTTCCCGGCGATGGCGCGCGCCCTGTTTCTCAACCCGGTGACGCCGCGGGTCTTCGCCTGGTCGGCGGACCGCGCCGCGGTGGAGCGGCTGATCCACGGCACCGGCTCGACCCTCGACCGGACCGGCCTCGACCTCTACCGACGCCTGTTCCAGAAGCCCGCCCACGTCGCGGGAGCGCTCGGCATGATGGCGCACTGGGACCTCACCGCTCTCGACCGCGACCTGCCCCGCCTCGCCCTGCCGATGCTGCTGATCGTCGGCGGCCAGGACCGCACCGTCGCTCCCGACGTCTCATTCGGGATCGCCGACCGGCTCGGCGGCCGGGCTCGTCTGGAACTGCTGCGCGGCCTC
>NZ_LABY01000309.1 GCF_001043975.1 Methylobacterium variabile | reverse complement strand
TGTGATTAGGCGTGGAATAAGGACCCCGTTTCCGGGGTGATCGGCGTCCAAACGGGACCCCCGGGATACTTCATCCAGACTGCCTCCCGCACTCGGAACGGGAGGCTCGCGGAGGATGTTGGTCGTGGAGACGGTCGCGAAGATCCGCCGCGCGTACTTCGTGCAGCATAAGCCGATCAAGCAGATCTGCCGGGAGCTGATGCTTTCCCGCAAGGTCGTCAGGAAGGTAATCCGCTCGGAGGCAACCGCCTTCCGCTACACCCGCAGCGTCCAGCCTGCACCCAAGCTCGGGCCTTGGCGCGACGAGCTCGACCGGATGCTGGCGGCCAATACGGGGAAGCCGGCGCGGGAGCGGCTGACGCTGACCCGGATCTTCGAGGCGCTGCGGGGGCTCGGCTACGAGGGCGGCTATGATGCCGTCCGCCGCTACGCCAAGACGTGGAAGCGCCAGCAGGCCAGCGTGACGGCTCCCGCCTTCGTGCCGCTCGCCTTCGCCCCGGGTGAGGCCTACCAGTTCGACTGGAGCCACGAGATCGTGCTGATCGCCGGCGTCACCACGACGATCAAGGTCGCCCACGTCCGGCTCTGCCACTCGCGCATGCTGTTCGTGCGGGCCTATCCGCGCGAGAGCCAGGAGATGGTCTTCGACGCCCACGACCGGGCGTTCGCCTTCTTCCGCGGCACCTGCCAGCGCGGCATCTACGACAACATGAAGACCGCGGTCGAGACGATCTTCGTCGGGCGCGAGCGCGCCTACAACCGCCGCTTCCTGCA
>NZ_LABY01000308.1 GCF_001043975.1 Methylobacterium variabile | reverse complement strand
ACTGTGCGACTGAATCCCAGACCGTCTCGCCCGAGCAGCCGATCTTGGCCGCAATCGACTGGATCGCCGACCACTGCGAGCCGTGCTCGCCCTCGTGGTCGCGCACCATCCGCACCGCGCGCTCGCGCACCTCGGGGGAAAACGGGGCTGTTCGCTTCGTCATGGCTCCATCCTCTCAGAAGTTGGAGCCTCCGGGAAACCCGGAGCGGTTCATTCTGTGGATCGGCCCTGCTGCGGCCCACGGCTGCCATCATGGCTGGCAACAGGCTCCTGCTGAGGGCTGGCATAGCCATGGCCTCAAGTGCGAAGCCCGCAAGGGCCTCGGGGTTTCGCGCCGAGGCAAGGCACATAGCCGCCGGGCGGCCTGACCCTCTCTCCGAAGCTTCGTCCAGGTTCTGGACTGGAGATCCGGACTGCGTATTCCGACGAAGCCGGCCGGGTGTTCCGATCTGATGCCGGCCATCACTCCAAAGCGAAGCCGGCCACCGGCCCGATCTGAAGGCGGCCGGTGACGGGGTGCTCCCACGGGTCAGAGAGGAAGATCACGAGGTTGGGTCAACGGGTCAAGCGGCGGGCTCGGCAGCCTTGCGCTTGCGCAGGCTCTCGCCGGCCAGCTCGATGCGATTAGCGTTGTGGACGAGCCGGTCGAGAACGGCGTCAGCCAGTGTCGGGATGCCGATGATCTCGTACCAGCGGTCCACCGGCACCTGGCTGGTGATCAAGGTCGAGCCGGCGTCGTAGCGATCCTCGACGATCTCCAGGAGGTCGCGGGCTTGCTCGGGCAGGAGCGGCTCGGGTCCCCAATCGTCGAGGATCAGCAGGTTCACCTTGGCGATCTGACGCAGCAGCCGGCCGTAGCGGCCGTCGCCACGGGCAAGGCCGAGCGCCGCAAACAGGCGCGGGACCCGGTAGTACAGGACCGAGAAGTCGTCTCGACAGGCCTTGTGCCCGAGCGCGCAAGCCAGCCAGCTTTTGCCGAGGCCGCACGGGCCGGTGATGACGAGGTTGCGCCGGGTTCGGATCCAGTCGCCGGTGGCGAGCCTGAGGAACAGGGCCCGATCCAGGCCGCGATGGCTGCGGTAGTCGACGTCCTCGATGCTTGCGGGGTGACGCAGGCGGGCCGCACGGGCGCGGGTCTCGAAGCGCTTCTGGCGGCGCGCCGTCGCCTCGTGCTCGAGCAGCAAACCGAGCCACTCGGCGTGGTCGAGCGCACTGGCCTCCGGGTTGGCCTCGAGCGTCTTGAACCCCGCCGCCATGCCGCTCAGGCCGAGGTCGTGCAGGAGATCGAGAGTGGGATGGGTCAGCATCATCGTCTCCGTCACTGGAAGTAGCGCGGGCCGCGCAGGTTGGGATGGAGCAGCACCGGGGCTGGCTCGGGAGGCGCTGCGGCGCGCTCCAGACCGTTGGCCAGGATCGAGGCAATGCTCGCGTAGGTGAGCGCCCCGATGGCCACGGCCCGAGCCGAAGCGGCCTCCGCCCGGCCAGGGGCGAGCCCGCGATAGAGGCGCAGGATGCCGAGGCAGGTGCGGAAGCCCTGTTCGGGATGCGGCCGATCATGGAGGACGGCGATGACCAGCCCTTCGGTCTCCGGTCCGATGCTGCGTGCCCAGCGCCGGAAGCGCTCGGGGCTCCACTCGGCGTAGCGCCGATGCGCGCTGGGCATGTGCGCGGGATCGGTCCCGTGGCGCCGGCCGCCGTAACGACGTTCGTGAGCGGCGACGCGCTGACCGCGGTGGAACACCTCGACCGTGTGCGCCGTGAGGCGGACGTCGACCTGCTCGCGGATCAGGGCATGGGGCACCGAGTACAGGAACCCGCCCGCCTCGATGTGGTAGTCGAGGTTGACCCGGGCCAGCCGCCACTCGGCGAAGATGTAGTCCTCCTCCGGCAGCGGACGCAGAGTTGCCCGCTCGATCGCCTCGAACAGGGCGCGACGCGTGGTCCCGAGCCGGCGCATGAGATGAGCGTTGATGCGCTCCACCATCTCGGCAATTGCGGCGTTGCATTCGGCCAGTGAGAAGAACGTCTGCCGGCGCAGCCGTCCCAGGATGTAGCTCTGGGCAAAGCGGACGCCGGCTTCCACTTTGGCCTTGTCGCGTGGCTTGCGGGGCCGCGCCGGCAGGATCCCGATACCGTAGTGGTCAGCCATCATGCCGTAGGAGCGGTTGATCTCCGGGTCATAGAACGAGGCCTTGTGCACCCCGCTCTTGAGGTTGTCGGGCACGACGAGGCGGGGAACGCCGCCAAGGAAGCGGAACAGGCGAACGTGGGCGCCGATCCAGTCGGGCAACGCCTGGGTCCAGGTTGCCTCGGCGTAGGTCAGGCTCGACGCGCCGAGCACTGCCACGAAGATCTCGGCCTCGCGTACGACGCCCGTGGCAGGATCGACGATCCCGATCTTCTTGCCGGAGTAGTCGACGAAGATCTTGTCACCGGCCGCGTGGTGCTGGCGCATCACCGGCGTGAGACGGCCCTCGAGCTCGCGGTAGAGGTCGCAGAAGCGAGAGTAGCCGTAGCCCTCCGGATGAGCCTCCCGGTACTCCTCCCACAGCACCGTCAGGTTGACCCCGGGCCGGCGCATCTCCCGCACCAGCGACGGCCAGTCCGGTTCGGGCAGCCTACGCAGTCCCTGCTTCACTCCGGCTCGGGCGAACAGGCGCTGCTCCAGCATCGCGTCGCTGACCTCGGGGCCGAGCGGCCAGGTCACGCCGGCGGCGCTCGCCCTGGCGAGGTTGTCCTGCACGGTGGAGCGGGCAATGCCCAGTGTTCGTCCGATCTCGCGCGAACTCACACCGTCGTGGGCGAGCCGCAGCATCTGTCTGATCTGTCGCATGGTCAGCTCTCTCCTGGCCGGCATTCCGCTCTCCTCGTCGTCGAGGACAGGATTGCCGCGGTTGCTGACCCACGGGAAAACCGCCGCCGATTTCGGCTACAGGCTGGCCGGCTTCATCTCGGAAAGGTGGCCGGCATCAAATCGGAACGCTGGCCGGCTTCGTCTCGGAAGAGGTGGCCGGCTTCCTTCGGAATCCGCAACCGCTTGCGTTAGCGGTTCCGGGAGCGGTTCCGCTTCTACCCGCCGTCGTCGTCACGCAGACCCTCGTCGAACTAATGAGTGAGCTCGTCTACGTGCGACTCATGCCGAAGCTCGGAACCTCTTGGGTCGCAGCGGCCACGTCGGGTTGAGGACATCCACAACGGCCTCCATTCGGTCCAGGCTGTGGGCCACGCAAGAATTTTTTGAGGATTGGGGGTCGACCTCCAGACTGAGCGTGACCATTTGCCAATACAGTCCACTTCCAGTCACCAGAATTTCACGAATATGATCTCTCCTCTTGTTATAAATCCGTGAACTATGTATTTGATGATACTCATCAAAATCATGAGATATACTCGGAAATAAGAACTAAGAGATGATGATTTTTTAGGCGGCAGCTGAGGGATTGAAGACGACGTCGACCCAGTAGTTGGACCGGTTGAAGGATTGAGTCGGGAACAGGCTGGTGCTGCCGTAAGCGAAGACGCCGTTGCCACCCGACGTATCGCTCGCCGGTGCGGTCAGCGGCCCGCTCGTCACTGCGTTCGCGAAGGCGTTGGCGGTGTTCGAGTAGCGGCCGGCATTGGTGTGGTAGGAGGCGGTGTAGGTGGCGCCGGGCGTCAGCGTCACCGGGCTCGAGAAGGTGGCGGTCTGCCAGCCGCTTGCGCTCTCGCCTGTGAAGGTCGCGGTGGCGAGAGCCTGGCCGGTACTCGACCAGAGCGTACCGATATGGGTGCCCGTATTCTGGCTGCCCTTGTAGAACTTAATCGCGCTGATCGTGCCGGCGCTGGAGGCCTGGAACTTCACGCCGAGCTCGACCGGGTTGAGGTCGTTGGTGTTGGTCGCCGCTGGTGTCGAGGAAGACGAGAACAGGCTTACCGGCGCGGTGCCGGGCGCCGACACGGTGAGGGTGACGTTGGCAGACGATGTGCCGCCGCGCCCGTCCGAGATCGCGTAGGTGAAGCCGGCCGCTCCCGTGTAGCCGGTCGTCGGCGTGAAGGTGACTGTCGCATTGGTGGTGTTGAGCGAGACGGTTCCGTTGGTCGGCCCGCTCACGTTGGTGATCGACAGGGCGTCGCCGTTCGGGTCGGTGTCGTTGGCAAGCAGCGTCGAGGTCGCAAAGGTTACGGCGCTGTTGCGGGTCACCGCCGGGCCGGTGTCGTTGACTGCGTTCGGCGCCTGGTTGGTAGCGCTGCTATTCGGGTTGAAGACGACGTCGACCCAGTAATTGGTGTTCTGGTAGGTGTTGGTCGGGAACAAGCTGGAGCCGCCGTAGGCGTAGACGCCGTTGCCGGAGGACGGAGCGGTC
>NZ_LABY01000307.1 GCF_001043975.1 Methylobacterium variabile | reverse complement strand
CTTCGGGGGCTCGGGCGGAGGCGGCGGCGGAGCGGGCTCCGGCTCGATCTCGATCGAGTCGAAATCCATCGGCTCGTCCCGGAAGGCGATCTCCGAGATGTCGTCGAAGCTCGGCTCGGGCTCGGGCTCGGGCTCGGGCGCCGGCTTGGGCGGAGCCTTGGCGGCCGGCTCCGGCACCGGCTTGGGGGCGGGCTTGGCCACCTCGGCGAGGTCGAGGACGTCGTCGTCCGGCTCGGGGGGCGGCACCGCCACGGGCCGCGAGCCGGCGGCGGGCGGCTCGGCCGGCTTCTGGTCGTCGGCGATGATGCGGCGGATGGAGGCGAGGATCTCCTCCATCGAGGGTTCCTGCGTCTTGTCCTGCGTCTTGGGGCTCGCGGCGCTCATCCGGCTCAACGCTCGAGTGCAGAGGTGTGGGAGGGGTCACAGGTGTCGCGTACGCAGTATTCCACAGGGCCGGCCCCGCACAAGCGAGGCGGCCTGCAACTCACAGGAAGGCGCGGCCCGGCCGGCGCCATCCGTCAGCGGCCATCCGGCGTGCGCACGCCGTACCAGAGGTCCTTGACCTGATCGTAGTGCTGCTTGGCGCTGTACTGCGCCACCGGGATCGCGACGAATCGGGTGGTGAGGCGGCCGACGGTCTGGACCACCTGGTAGGAGCCCACGACCCGGTCGCGCTGGGCGGCGATCAGGCTGACGCGGGCGGTCAGCAGCTCCTGCTGGGCGTTCAGCACGTCGAGGGTGGTGCGCTGGCCGACCCGGGCCTCCTCGCGCACGCCGTTGAGCGCCACCTCGTTGGCCTGGACCTGGGCCTGCGAGGCGATGACGCGGGCCTTGGCCGCCTCGAGGGCGCCCCAGGCGGTGACGATGCCGGCGCGGATCTGGTCGCGGGTGAGCTCGGCCTGGAGACGGGTCTGCCCGACCTGCTCCTTGGCCTGGCGGATCTGCGCGTACTCGGCGCCGCCCTGGTAGAGCGGGACCGTGAGCTGGCCGATCACCGAGCCCTGGAAGAAGCGGGTGTTGGCGATCTGCTGGTCGAAGACCTGCGAGGCGTTGCCGCTCACCGTCACGGTCGGGTAGAGCGACGATTCGGCGATCTTCACCTGCGCCTCGGCCGCGTCGACGGCGTGGAGCGCGGCGAGGATCGCCGGGTGCTCGGCGAGGCCGATATCGACCGCCGCCGTCAGGGTCGGGGGCACGAAGCGGTCGATCGGCCGGCCGGGGGCGAGCTGGCGCGGCTCGACGCCGATCACCTGCCGGAAGGTCGCGATGCTGGTGCGCAGGTTCGCCTCGGCCAGGCTGACCTGGGCCCGGGCGCCGGCGAGCCGCGCCTCGGCCTGGGCGACGTCGGTGCGGGTGACCTCGCCGACGTTGAAGCGGTCGCGGGTCTGGCGGAGCTGCTCCTCCAGCACCTCGACGTTGTTGCGGTTGAGCTCCAGGGTGGCGGTGTCCGCCAGCACGTTCATGTAGGCCTGCGCCGCCGAGAACAGCGTCTGCATCTCGGTGTTGCGCAGGGTCTCGCGGCCGCTCAGCACCTGCGATTCGGCCTGCCGGGTCTGGTTGTCGGTCCGGAAGCCGTTGAACAGGGTCTGGTTGACTGTGAGCCCCGCGGAGCCCGGGACCAGGGTCTGCTGCGCGTCGCCTCCGCCCCCGCCACCGGCCCCCAGGGCCGCGGCACCGCCGAGCCGGCCGTTGATGTGGCTGACGCCTACGCTGGCCGAGGCGCTGACGGTCGGACGATAGCCCGCCAGCGCCCGCGGCACGTTCTCGTCGGTGGCGCGCTGGCCGGCGCGCTGCGCGTTCAGCGTCGGGTTGCCCGCATAGGCCCGCGCGAGAGCGCTCTCCAGGGTTTCCGCGGTCGCGCCCTGGGCCGCCATGGCGAGCGCCATGGCGGCGAACCCGCCCAGCCGAAGCCCGCGGAACGCCCGAGTTCCTGTGTCAGTCACGCCTGTCTACCCTGTGCGGCTAGCCCACAATCGACCGGCTCTTCACCGCGGGCGGCGGAGCCGGTTCGTCATATCGCTGTGCCCACCTCGGGTGTGACCTTAGCCGAGGGCGGTTCCGGGGGCACGGTCCCCGCACTGTGGACGACCGAGTTTGGCCGGCGGTGCCGCATAAAAGCGACAGGTGCCTTAAGGGAATAAAAAGGCGCGGTCCGCAGCGGGGCGGCGATTCGCGCCTGACCCCGGGCGAGGCCGGGGCAACGGCGTGCATCCTGCAAGTCTTTGGCGGGGGAGTGCTTCCGCGCGCTGCCGTCGCGTCCAGCGGATGGCTGCCGCGGCGTTCCGGCCTCGGCCGGCACCGCGCGGGGGCTGCGCGCCGGAACGGGCTCGCAAGTGAAATCGCCGGGCGGGGCCCGGACGGGAGCCGCCGGCCCCCGTGTCAGATCGGATGAGGGGCACCCTCTTTCGGAGGGGCCGGTCCGGGCGCGGCCGCCGGGCCGCCCCCGGAAGCCCGGGGTTCAGAAGGCGAAGCCGGGCTCGACCGCGAAGGCCCGCAGGGACGGCAGGTTGGCGTCGAACAGCGGTCGCGAGCCGAAGGCATCGCCGGAGCGCACCCACAGGGTCGCCTTCGCCGGGCGTCCCTGCCCCTGGACGCAGGCGAGGCGGCCGCCGTCGGCGAGCTGCTCCAGCAGGGTCTGCGGGCGCTGCTCGACCTGGCCGTTGATCAGGATCGCGTCGTAGGGCGCATGATCCGGCGCGCCCTTCTCGAGCGGGCCGACCTCGACGGTCGCGCCCGCGCCCAGCCCGCCTTCAGCCAAGCGCTCGCGCGCCGCCGTCGCGAGGCCGGGGAGCGATTCGAGGGCGACGACCTCGACGCCGAGGCGGCGCAGGAGCGCGGCGCCGTAGCCGAGGCCGGTCCCCACCTCGAGGACGCGGTTGCCGGGCTTGAGGGCCAGCGCCTGGATCAGGCGCGCCAGCACCATCGGGGCCGGCATGAAGCGGGTCTCGCCGTCCTCGGTGCCGACCGCCTGAGGCTGGTCGATATAGGCGAAGTCCTGCCGGTCCGCCGGCATGAACCGCTCGCGCGGGACGGCGTCGAACGCGTCGAGGAGCGCGATATCGGTCACGTCGAACGTCCGGAGCTGGCAATCGACCATGAGGCGGCGCGCTTGCGCGTAGTCGAGCATGAACGTCTCTGGAGAGCTTTAGCGACGGCCAAGCCGCCGGGCGACGAGGTTGTGGTGGATCGCCGCCGAAAAGGCAAGGATCCGGGTCCGGGCTCGAGCGCCGGGCTGCCATGAGTCTGACGATGTGAGGGAAGGGTGGAGGCCTCGCCCGGAATCGAACCGGGGTGCAAGGATTTGCAGTCCTCTGCGTAACCACTCCGCCACGAGGCCATCCGGGCCGGCACGCGGGCCGGCGATCGGGCGGGCCGGGCTCGAGGGCCGGCGCGCCGCCTCCCCGGCATCGGGCGGACGACCCGGGGACGAGGGCTCATTAGCAGAGCCCGCCCCGGCTCCGCAACAGGGATGCGGGAGCAAATCGCGGGGGAGGCGCGGCGGGAGTGAGCCGGCTCGCAAAATGCCGGGCGCGGGCCAAAAACCCCTTGCGCCCCCTGCCCGCCTTGGGTAGACGTCCCGCCGCGATCCCCGATAGCTCAGTTGGTAGAGCAGGCGACTGTTAATCGCCTTGTCGCAGGTTCGAGTCCTGCTCGGGGAGCCATTCTCCCGTCCGTCGCAGCACCGCATGCCGGCCCCGGCCCCCGCAGGCTCGTCCCTGCTGCACGGCCGACCGACGGCTTTCATCCGAAAAAATCCGCGGAACCTGTCGCCCGGTCCGGCTGTTTCTCGTTCAACTTGCTGCGACGCTTCTCCGCAACGGCGCCGCGAAGCAATCGAGCAGCCATCCATACGGGAGTTTCCAATGATCGGCTGGGCTATCACCTTCCTCGTCGTCGCCCTCGTCGCCGCTCTGCTGGGTTTCGGCGGCATCGCCGGCACCGCCATGGAGGCGGCCAAGATCGTGTTCTTCGTGGCGATTGTCCTGTTCGCCGTCTCGGCCATCTTCGGCCTGATGCGCGGCCGCTCGCCCAGGCTCTGACGCGACGCATCCGGCGGGTCCCACGGGCCCGCCCCCGGAACAAGGCGGCCCCGGTGGGCCGCCTTTTTCTTTAGCCGTGGCTCACGCCTCGGCTGCGCGCCGCAGGCCGTCGTCGACCGGGGCCGGCCGCGACGGCGGCCGCGCCCGGCGCGGCACCAGACGGTGCACGGTCGCAGACCGCGGCGCGCCCGGTGCCGCCGCGCGGGCGGCCCGCAGGTCGGCACAGAGGATCGCGGCGGCGAGGTAGCCGAGGGACGAGACCTCGATCCGGTCGGGACGGACCGGCCACTCGAAGCGCGCCGTGGCCTTCATCGCATCCTCCCTCTCACGCGCGCGATCCCGCGCAGGTCGCCCGAGGCGTATCCGGGAGGCGTCCGAAACCGATCCACGCGCGTGGCAGCCGCGCGAATCCCGGTTCGACGCGCCGCCGGGGACGGGCGGGCCAGGCAGCCCTCGGAGTCTCACTGCCTGGCCCGTCGACCACGCCCGGCCGTGCAAGGGAGAGTGGACACGGCGGGTGCAGTGGAGGGGTCGTCGCAAACAGTGTGCCAGATGCGGCGCTGGGTCGTCGCGAGGGGAATGCGCGATCGGGCATCGGTCTCGCCTCTCGGAGACAGGAGGAGCGCCCACCTTCTAGGCAGGCGTGCCGGCCTCCTCGATATCATTCTTTAACGGGCGCCCCGCCGCCGGGTCGGTTTCCTGCGCGAGGCAGGCGGCTTTTCCGCCCGGACGGCTGGCGACGGCGCCCGGAATTCGGGCAGAATGCCCCGGACGGCCGCCCGCGGCGGGCGCCACCTTCGGAGACACACAGGCATGTCGACTGGCCCCTTCGTCACGGCGGACTGGCTCGCAGAGCGGCTCCAGGCTCCCGACATCGTCGTGGTGGACGGTTCCTGGTACCTGCCGGCGATGGGCCGGGACGCGGAGGCCGAGTTCCGCGCCGGCCACATCCCGGGGGCCCTGCGCTTCGACATCGACGCGGTGCGCGACGAGGCGAGCGCCCTGCCCCACATGCTGCCCTCGCCCGAGGCCTTCGCCTCGCGGATGCGCCAGATGGGCATCGGCGACGGCATGACGGTCGTGGTCTATGACGGGATGGGCCTCTTCTCCGCCCCGCGGGTACGCTGGACCCTGAAGGCGTTCGGCGCCCGGGACGTGGCGATCCTGGAGGGCGGGTTCCCGGCCTGGGTCGCCGGCGGTCATCCGGTCGAGGAGGGCGAGGCGCGCCCGCGGGACCGGCGCCATTTCACCGCCCGCCTCGACCACTCGGCGGTCGCCCATGTCGGCGACGTGCAGCGGGCCCTCGCGGGGCAGGCCCAGGTGGTCGACGCCCGCTCGGCCGCCCGCTTCGCCGGCGAGGAGGCCGAGCCCCGCCCCGGCGTGCGC
>NZ_LABY01000306.1 GCF_001043975.1 Methylobacterium variabile | reverse complement strand
GATCGGGGGTGGGCCGCAGGGCCGGCGGCCGGGCCCCGCGGTCCGCACCGCGGGATGCCTGTGGGCCGCGAATTCGTGTGGGGCGTGACGAGACGCCCCGGCCCGAAACCTTCACAACCCTGTCATGCTGCTATTAGACTAACCCCCAATGGACTCGGCCATTTCGTTCTGCTGCGGGAGGATGTCGGTGATCGTCCCTCATCAGCAGCCCAGACGGCGCCCGGATCGCATCCCGGCCGCGCACCACGGCGTCCGCTCCCCGAGCGGCCGTGGCGGGCATCCGCCGTGTCCCCCTACTCTCCCCGACCGGCTCGGAGGATAGGCGATGGTCCCCATCTCCTCCCCTGGCGAGCAACGCGAGGACCGGCGTCCAGCCGGCCCCCCTCGCCGCGGTCGGCCCGTCGCCAGGGCAGGATGATGCTGGATCTTCAAACCCTCGTGCTCAACGCGGATTATCGGCCGCTCTCCTACAATCCGCTCTCCCTGTGGTCGTGGAAGGATGCGTTCACGGCTCTGTTCCTCGACCGCGTCACCCTGGTGGCGAGCTACGACATCGAGGCGCGCTCGCCCAGCCGGTCGCTGAAGGTGCCGAGCGTCGTGGCGCTGAAGAGCTACGTCGCCATGGCGCGCAGCCCCGCCTTCACCCGCTACAACATCTACCTGCGCGACACGTTCTCCTGCCAGTATTGCGGCCTGCGCCTGCCCTCCGGCGGCCTGACCTTCGACCACGTGGTGCCGCGCTCCCGCGGCGGGCAATCGAGCTGGGAGAACGTCGTCGCGGCCTGCAGCCCGTGCAACCTGCGCAAGGCCAACCGGACGCCCGAGGAGGCCGAGATGCCCCTCCTCAACGAGCCGCGCCGACCGAGCCGCCACGAGCTGCACCGCCGCCAGCCGGAATTCGATCATCGCCAGTACCACCACACCTGGATCGACTACCTGTACTGGGACAGCGAGCTCGAGACCTGAGCCGGACGCCGGACCGCCCGTCGAGGCGCGGGCGGTCGCGGCCCCGCGCGAATCACCCGAACGAGCCGGCCGGCCCTCGGGCCCGGCAGGACCGCCGCCGGCCCTCGCGAGCGTGGGGGACGGCGGTGGTCCGAATCGCCACCCGGTATGATCACCTGAACGTCAAATTTATCTTCTTCCGGATCTTCCGAGCGTCGCTTCGGAAATTATCTTTTGCCGCCAGATAAATAAATGCAGAACGAATTTTTATCACATTATAAAATTTATACAACCCATCTGCCGCAGCACATCTTGCGTCCGCATCGATTGACGCTCGAGCGGCGCAGCATCGGCTCTACGAATGCTCTCGGTGGCGAGAGTTTCGCAAACCAGAACTCTTGGTCGTGCCACGCTCCGTGTTAGATTTCAGATTTTGCATTATCTTTGATTGCATAATTTTGATTTAATAGCTTGTCGCCGTCTGAAATTCCTGAGCGAACCCTCATCATGATTTCGAGATTATTCCCGCCGCCGCACTTGCCGTCGTGCTGATCGCGCCAGGTGCCGGGCGAGCGAACTGGGTAACACGACACAGACCATCTGTGCGGACGGGACCGGCGCAGCGCCCGGGCCGGCGGAGCCGGGTCGGGCTTCCCCGGGCCTGACCCACCGCGCCCGCGAGCGGAGGATCGGTTCGTGGGCGCGGACACCCTGGAGACGGCGGCGCGGATTGCGCTACACGCTGGAGGCTTGTTCCGTCGAGGCCGCGTAGCGCGGCCCGCCAGCGCCGAAAGCCGCATGCCGCACCCGACCGTGACCGACGCCCCCGCACCCGCGCGCCGCCGAGACTGGCCCGCGCTGTTCCTGCGCGCCGTCCTCTCGCTGTTCCTCGGCCTGCCGCTGGGCGGAGTGCTCTTCGCCCTGACGGGGCTCGGGCTCGCGGTCTACGGCAGCGACCCGATCCTGCAGCATCCCTGGCTCCTGGCCTTCCGCACGCTGGCGGCGGCGGTCTCCTACGTCTTCCTCGGCGGCTTCGCCTGGACGCCGGACGGGGGCTACGCCAGCCTGCACGCCTGGTACGCCGCCGGCGTGGTGCTGGCCTTCTGGCTCCTGGGCCGGCCGTGGCGGCGCTGGCGGCGGCGCAAGCGGCCGGAGCCCTGGCCCCGGCGGGGATGAGGGGCAGACATACTGCGCGATATTGCCGCGGTTGCGGGCAGGGCGGCGGCGGAACGGAACGTCCGCCGGGCGAGGAAATTACCCCCCCCGAGCATCCAGGCCGACGATTGCCGGGATGCGTGCCCTTCACCGGAGCCACATCCATGCACCGTCGCGACGTCCTCGTCAGCATGCTCTCCGCCACGGCGGCCCTCGCGGTCACCCGCACGGCCGTCGCCCAGCCGACTCCGGCCGGCGCCATGCCGACGCCCGTCTACCTGGCGATGGCCACCAAGGGCGGCCTCTTCCTCGAGAACACCGCGCGCGACGCCTTCGCCAAGACCGGCAACCCGCGGGTCAAGCGGTTCGCGCGGGCGGAGGTGACCGAGCAGGTCAACCTCGCCAACAAGATCGACGCGGTCACGGGCGGCGGCATGCCGGTGGGCGCAGGCGGCCCGCCCGGCCCGGGCGGGGTCGTCGGCGGCCTGGTGGCGGCGCCGTTCGCGATCGCCGGCGGCGTGGCCGGCGCGGCGGTCGGGACTGTCGGCGGCGTGCTGGGTGCGGGCGGCGGCGGCACCCCGGGCGGGATGACCTCGGACGAGCAGAAGGCGCAGATCCTGGCGCAGCTCTCCGGCATGCAGGGCGGTCCACAATACGATGCCGCCTTCGTCAACGCCTCGCTCCAGGGTCACCGGGAGGCGCTGATGATCCACGGCTCCTACGCCCAGAGCGGCGAAGATCCGGCCCTGCGCCGTGTCGCCCGCGGTGCCATACCGCTGATCAACCTGCACATCTCGCAGCTGAGCCAGATGCAGCGGATGATGGGCGCCGCCGCCGAGGGCTGAGCACCTGCCGCGCGTGAGAGAAGACGTGGAGTGTGCCGCGACGCACACTTCGCACACTCCGCGGTGATCGTTACGGCCGTGATCATCCCGGAGCCCCGCAACCGCACGGGATGAGGCCTGTCGATCCTGGTTGATCGCAGACCCCGGCGCCGCTCGGCGGCGCCGGGGTCTGCGTGCGAGGAGCGATGCGCATTCCGCTTGCTCTGTTCGAATAAGGGCAGAGCCCATCTCCCCTCTCCCGAGTGGGAGAGGGGATCCTGCGATTCATTGCTACGGCACAGATCAGACGAATTTCGTAGGACGCCGAAGAAGAGCAGGCCCCTGCCCTCGCACGCCGGTGTGCGAGGGCGAGGATGCGATCAGTCCTTCAGATCCTTCTCGATCTCGGCCAGCAGCGCCAGATGCTCGCGGATCTGGCCGCGGGCGAGCTTGGCGACGCCGAGATTCTCCCGGTCCTTGCCGGTGGCGAGGTAGGCTTCCTGGATCTTCAGCAGCGCCTGGTGACCGTCGATCTGGCCGCGGATGTATTCGAGGTCGAAGGCCTTGCCGGACTTGGCCTGCTCGAGCTTGTCGAGCATCGCCTTGCCCTTCGGGTCGAGCTGGCCGGTGACCTCGGGCTCGGCGGGCGGCTTCACCTGGCCGGAGGCGGGCTGGGCCGGGTCGCGCATCGCCTTGAGCACGTCGGCGATGGTCTCCTGCTCGGCGATCTCGAAGCGGGCGAACTGCTTCACGTCGTCGTCGGAGGCCTTGGTCAGCGCCACCCGGCTGGCGGCGAGGGAGGCGGACCCGGCCGCGAGGGTGTCGGCGGCGTGCTTCGCCTCCGCCTCGCCCATCTTGGCGCCGGTATTGCCCGTGGCCGCTGCCGTCGGGCCGGCCTGCTGCTGCTGCGCGAGCGCCACCGTGACGAATGACGGAATCGCCACGGCCGAAGCTATAGCGGTCAATGCAAGACGACGATGCATGGTACACCTTACGTATTCGCGGTGGGTGCGACGGAGCACCGGCAACTGAGCAACGATCCCTGAGCCCGTTCGCCGCCACCAACGTCCCGGAGAAAGGCGAGGTTTCAGCGTCGCCTTTGGTGAATCGCGGCGATCGATACGGGGCATCCGAGGGAGACGACCTGCTCCGATCGCGCCTGCGACCTACGCCGATCGACGGGATTCCGCCGGCCGGCACGAACGTGTCGTCTGCTCACGGCAGCGGACGTCCGCCGCGCGGTCGGCCGTTGCGGGATTCGCAGGCGGAGAGGGAGGCGGGAGGGTGACCACGATCTTCTTCGGAACGCTCAGCCCGTCCCCGGGCGGCGCCACGCCGGTCGCGCCGGTCTGCTGCTCCGCGGTCGTCGTCTGCCATGTCCCCCCCTCGCGGCACGCACTGGGGCCGCGTGACGAAACCGTAACCTCCCGGCGAGATCCGCGCCATCCGGCGGCCCGCACTCTCACCACCGGGGCGACCGCCGGAATCGTCGCCGGAATCCTGGGCGCGGGACTTCTCGGTGCGGCCCTGGCCGGGACCGCCGCGCTGGCGCAGGCGCCGGATGGGCCGCGGGCGATGCAGCTCGCGCATGCGGGCGGGCCCGACGGCCGGCGCGGCCTCAGCGCCGAGGACGTGCAGGCCTTCACGGACGCGCGGGTCGCGGCCCTGCACGCCGGCCTGAAGCTCACCCCCGACCAGGAGAAGCTCTGGCCGCCGGTCGAGGACGCGATCCGCAACCTCGCCAAGCTCAACCGCAACCAGCGCGAGGCCCGGCGCGGGCGCGACCGCGACCCCCTGGCCGAGACCGCGCCGGACGCGATCCGGGCCCGGGCCGATGCGCTGGGCGCGCGCGCGGACGCCCTGCGCAAGCTCGCCGACGCCTCGCAGCCGCTCTACGCCACCCTCGACCAGGCGCAGAAGCAGCGCGCCGCGATGCTGAGCCGGCCGATGGGGCCGCACCGGGGGATGCACCGCCACCACCGCGACGACTGAGCGTCGCACCGCCCTCCATCCC
>NZ_LABY01000305.1 GCF_001043975.1 Methylobacterium variabile | reverse complement strand
TGGCCAAGATCGAGGCGGGGGAGCTGGAGGACGAGCATCCCCTCGCCCACCGCATCGTCGGCACGATCCAGAACCGCCGCGCCCTCTACGTGGCGATGTTCCTGCACGACATCGCCAAGGGACGGAAGGACGACCACTCGATCGCCGGTGCGGCCGTCGCCCGCAAGCTCGGGCCGCGCTTCGGGTTGGATGCCGCCGAGACCAGCACCGTCGCTTGGCTGGTCGAGCACCACCTCCTGATGTCGATGACGGCCCAGAGCCGCGACCTCTCCGACCCGAAGACGATCGAGACCTTCGCCGGCGTGGTGCAGAGCCTGGAGCGGCTGAAGCTGCTCCTGATCCTCACCATCGCCGACATCAAGGCGGTCGGCCCCGGCACCTGGACCGCCTGGAAGGCGACGCTCCTGCGCACCCTCTACTACGAGACCGAGATGGTGCTGTCGGGCGGCCGCTCGGAGATCCCGCGCACCGACCGGGTGCGGCTGATCCAGATGCGCCTGCGCGAGCAGCTCGCCGACTGGACGGCCGAGGAGTTCGACGCCTACGCGGGCCGGCACTACCCGCATTACTGGCTCAAGGTCGATGCCGGGCGCCAGCTGAAGAATGCCCGCTTCATCCGGACGGCGGCGGAGGCCGGCCACACCGTCGCCACAACCTACGAGACCGACCTCTCGCGGGGCGTGACCGAGCTCTGCGTCTACTCCCCCGACCATCCGCGGCTGCTCGCGATCCTCACCGGCGCCTGCGCGGCGTCGGGCGGCAACATCGTCGACGCCCAGATCTTCACCACCGCCGACGGCTTCGTGCTCGACACCATCACCCTGTCGCGGGCCTTTGAGCGCGACGAGGACGAGCTGCGCCGGGCCGGGCGCATCGCGACCGCCATCGAGCGGGCACTGAAGGGCGAGATCCGCATCGCCGACCTCGTCGCCGACAAGCACCCGGTGAAGGACCGGCCGCGCACCTTCCAGGTCGCCCCCGACCTGTCGATCGACAACGCGCTCTCGGCCCGCGAGACGGTCCTGGAGATCTCTGGCCTCGACCGGCCGGGCCTGCTGTTCGACCTCACCTCTGCGCTCGGCCGGCTCAACCTCAACATCACCTCGGCCCACGTCGCGACCTTCGGCGAGCGGGCGGTCGACGTGTTCTACGTCACCGACCTCACCGGCACGAAGGTGACCCAGCCCGATCGGCAGGCGACGATCCGCCGGGCGGTGATGGCGGTGTTCGAGGCCGATGCCCCCCGTGGTGGCCAGGGCCGCCGCGGGACCAGGGAGGCGGCGGGCGCGGCGGCTCCGGTCGCCGGCGAAGCTTGATTTCGCCGGCCGCCCACCTGATATCGAGGTCATTCCCAGCCACTTTTCGGAATGACGATGACGCCGAACGACACGGAGACTGCCGCGCGGGCTCACGAGCCCGCGGCTGCCGAGGGCGCCTCCGCCTCCGCGCCGGAGGCCGCGCCGACCGCCGACGCCCTGGCCGCGCTCGAGGCCGAGAAGCTCGACCTCAAGGACAAGCTGCTGCGCACCCTGGCCGACATGGAGAACCTGCGCCGGCGCACCGAGCGCGAGGTCTCGGACGCCCGCACCTACGCGGTGACGAACTTCGCCCGCGACATGCTGAACGCCGCCGACAACGTCCGCCGCGCCCTCGAGAGCGTGCCGGCCGACGCCCGCGAGACCGCCGAGGGCCCGCTCAAGGCGCTGGTCGACGGCATCGAGCTGACCGAGCGCGACCTGCTCAAGACCCTCGAGCGCCACGGCGTGAAGCGGGTCGAGCCGCAGGGGCAGCGCTTCGACCCCAACCTGCACCAGGCGATGTTCGAGGTGCCCAACCCCGACGTGACCGCCGGCACCGTGGTGCAGGTGGTGCAGTCGGGCTACGTCATCGGCGACCGCGTCCTGCGCCCGGCCCTGGTCGGCGTGGCGAAGGGCGGCCCGAAGGCCGAGGCGAAGTCGGAAGGCTGAGCGGGCGCCGACGGCGCGAGCCCTCCCCCCTTTGCGAGGGAGGGTGGCGAACGAAGTGAGCCGAGAGAGGGGACGCCGCTTCCGGAGAGGTCGCGACCATTTTGAAGGGTTCCCTATCCAGCACCGTCGCAGTCCCCTCTCCCGCCCGGCGTCCGCCGGGCACCCTCCCCCGCAGAGGGGGGAGGGTTCAGGGCGTCGCGTCTCGCCTCAGGCGGCTCTCGCCTCGAAATCGATCCTGGGGTCGATCCAGCTGTAGGTCAGGTCGGAGATCAGGTTCACCACCAGACCGAGCAGCGAGAAGATGTACAGGTTGGCGAACACCACCGGGTAGTCGCGGTTCACGATCGACTCGAACGAGAGCAGCCCGAGCCCGTCGAGGCTGAAGATGGTCTCGATCAGGAGCGATCCGGCGAAGAACGCCGAGATGAACGCGCCCGGGAAGCCCGCCACCACGATCAGCATCGCGTTGCGGAAGACGTGGCCGTAGAGCACCTGGCGCTCGGACAGGCCCTTCATGCGCGCGGTCAGCACGTACTGCTTGCGGATCTCGTCGAGGAACGAGTTCTTGGTGAGCAGCGTCGAGGTGGCGAAGGCGCCGATCGCCATGGCGATGATCGGCAGCGTGATGTGCCAGAGGTAGTCCGTCACCTTCTGCCACGGCGGGAACTGCGACCAGCCCTCGCTGGTGAGGCCGCGCAGGGGAAAGATCTGCAGGAACGAGCCGCCGGCGAACAGCACGATCAGCAGGATCGCGAACAGGAAGCCCGGAATGGCGTAGCCGACGATGACGACGCCCGAGGTCCAGACGTCGAAGGGCGAGCCGTCCCGCACCGCCTTGCGGATGCCGAGCGGGATCGAGATCGCGTAGGAGATCAGCGTCATCCACAGGCCAAGGCTGATCGAGACCGGCAGCTTCTCGCGGATGAGCTGGAGCACCGAGACGTCGCGGAAGTAGCTCTTGCCGAAATCGAAGCGGGCGTAGTCCCACAGCATCTTCAGGAAGCGCTCGGGCGCCGGCTTGTCGAAGCCGAATTGCTGCTCCAGGCGCTTGATGAAGGCCGGGTCGAGGCCCTGGGCGCCGCGGTAGCGGGAGTTCGATTCACCCCCGCCGCCGGGTGCCGCGCCGCGGCCGGCAAGGTCGCCGCCGCCGCCGGTGACCCGGGACATGGCGGTGTTCTGGCCCTGGAGCTGGGCGAGCACCCGCTCGACCGGCCCGCCGGGGGCGAACTGCACGATGACGAAGGAGATCAGCATGATCCCGAGGATGGTCGGGATCATCAGGAGGAGACGGCGCAGGATGTAGGCGGCCATGAGGTTCAGGTTCTCCCGATCCGGCGCGCCTTTTCGGCGTCCTGCCACCACAGGGTGGGCACCCCGAGGCCGTAGCGGGGCAGCTCGCGCGGGCGGCCGTACATGTCCCACAGCGCGAGGCGGTGGGTGGCGCCGTACCACATCGGCACCCAGTAGCGCCCTGCCCGCAACACCCGGTCGAGGGCCCGGCAGGCGGTGGTGAGTTCCGTCCGGGAGCCGGCGTCGGCGATGCGGTCGAGCATCGCGTCGGCGGCCGGATCCGCGATTCCGGCGAGGTTCTGCGAGCCCGGCACGCTCGCGCTGCGGCTGCCGTAGACCTCGCGCAGCGGCGCGCCCGGGGTGACCGATCCGCCGAAGCGCGACGACACCACGTCGTAATCGAAGTCCTTGAGCCGCGACTGGTACTGGGCCGCGTCGACGAGGCGCGAGCTCGCCCGGATGCCGAGGAGGCCCAGGTTCTTGATGTAGGATTGCAGCAGCGGCTGGAACACCGGCGAGGAGTCCAGGAACTCGAAGGCGAGAGGCTGGCCGTCCGGCAGCTTCATCACGCCGCCGTCGCGGGTGCAGCCGGCCTGGCGCAGGAGCGCGTCGGCCCGGCGCAGCAGGGCGCGGTCCTGGCCCGATCCGTCCGAGCGCGGCGGCGACCAGGGCTCGCCGAAGACCTCGTCCGGCACCCGGCCCCGGAACGGCTCGAGCAGGGCCAGCTCCTCGGGCGGCGGCTCACCTTCCGCCTTCATGTCGGAATTCTCGAAGAACGAGGCGGTGCGCCTGTAGGCACCGTACATCAGGTTCTGGTTCGACCACTCGAAGTCGAAGGCGAGGCCGATCGCCTCACGGATGCGGGGATCGCGGAAGACCGGGCGGCGGGTGTTGAACCACCAGCCCTGCGTCCCGGAGGGCGTGGCGTCCGGCACGGTCTCGCGCTTGACCCGTCCCTCCTGGGCGGCCGGGAAGTCGTAGCCCGTGGCCCAGACCCGGGCGGTGAACTCCTCCCGCCAGGTGAAGGCGCCGGCCTTGAACGCCTCGAACGCGACGTCGCGGTCGCGAAAATACTCGTAGCGGATCTCGGAGAAGTTGTTCTGGCCGAGCGTCACCGGCAGGTCGGCGCCCCAGTAGTCGGCGACGCGCTCGAAGGCGATGGAGCGCCCGACCTCGAAGCGGGCGACCCGGTACGGGCCGGAGGCCAGCGGCGGCTCCAGGGTCGAGGCCTCGAAGTCGCGGGCGTGGTAGTAGGCCTCGGAGAAGATCGGCAGCTCGGCGACGATCAGCGGCAGGTCGCGGCTGCGGCCGGGGGCGAAGCGCACCACCACCGCCTCGTCCCCGTCGGCGCTGGCCCCGGCGACGTCGCGCAGGACCGCGGCGATCCGCGGATGGCCCTTCTCCTTCAGGGTCGCGATCGAGAAGGCGACGTCGCGGGCGGTCAGGCGCGAGCCGTCGTGGAAGCGGGCCTGGGGCCTCAAGGCGAAGCGGTAGGCGAGCCCGTCCTCGCTGACGCTCACGCTGCGGGCGACGAGGCCGTAGACGGCGTCCGGCTCGTCGAGGGCCCGGACCATCAGGCTGTCGAAGGTCAGGTCCATGCCGGCGGCGCCGTCGCCCTTCAGCACGTAGATGTTGAGGGTGTTGAAGGTCTCGAAGGCCTGGTTGCCGGTGGTGGTGGAGAGCTGCGCCGAGAATGTGCCCCCCTTCGGCGCCATCGGCTCGACGTAGTCGAAGCGCGGGAAGCCGGCCGGATACTTCAGGTCGCCGAAGCTCGACAGGCCGTGGCGCTCGGCCGCCTCGGCGGCCCGGGCGGGGACGCGGCCGGCGACGAGCGCCGCCCCGCTCCCGGCGAGGACGGCGCGGCGGGAGAGTCCGCCGCCGCTCATCGGGCCGCCCCGGTCCTGGCGGCGAGGTCCTTGTCGTACCACCAGGTCGTCGGGAAGCCCGACGCGCCGTATTTCGGCAGCACCGCCGGCCGGGTGAAGCGGTTCCAGCGCAGGGTCCGCGACACGTTCGAGGACCATTGCGGCACCACGTAGTTGTGGGCGAGGAGCACCCTGTCGAGGGCGCGGGTGGCGGCCACCAGCTCCTCGCGGTCGCCGGCATAGATCACCTTGTCGATCAGCGCGTCGATCCCCGGATCCTTGATGCCGGCGAGGTTGCGCGAGCCCGGGCGGTCGGCGGCGGCCGAGCCCCAGAAGTCGCGCTGCTCGTTGCCGGGCGAGAGCGATTCGGCCCAGGAGTTGAGCGCCAGCGCGTCGAAGTCGAAGCTGCGCACCAGGTTCTGGTACTGGGCCGGATCGACGACCCGCAAGGTCACCTTGAGGCCGATGCGCTCGAGAGCCGCGCGGTAGGGCAGCACGATCCGCTCGGCCGAGTTGTCGTAGCCGAGGAACTCGACCGTGAAGGGCTGGCCCGATGCCTTCTCGACCATCTGGTTGCCGCGGATCTCGTAGCCCGCCTCCTGGAACAGGCGCACGGCCTCGCGCAGGTTCGTGCGCACCGCCTCAGGGCTGCCGTTGACCGGGTTCGTGTAGGGCGTGGTGAAGACCGAAGCCGGCACCTTGTCCTTCACGCTCTCCAGGATCGCCCGCTCGCGCCCCTCCGGCAGGCCCGACGAGGCCAGTTCGGTGCCGAAGAAGTACGAGTCGACCCGCTTGTAGAGCCCGTAGAACAGGGTGCGGTTCATCTCCTCGAAGTCGAAGGCGAGGTTGAAGGCCCGGCGCACCCGCGCATCGGCGAATCGCTTGCGGCGCAGGTTGAGGGTGAAGGCCTGCATGATGCCCATGCCGGCCTGCGGGAACTCCTCCTTGACGATCCGCCCCTCCCGCACCGCCGGGAAGCCGTCATAGGCGGTGGCCCAGTTGCGGGCGATGTTCTCGGTGCGCCAGTCGAACTGATCGGCCTTGAACGCCTCGATCATCACCGTCGCATCGCGAAAGTACTCGGCGCGCTGGGTGTCGAAGTTGTTCAGGCCCCGGTTCACGGCCAGGTCGCGGCCCCAGTAGTCCGGCACCCGCTCGTAGGTGGCGGTGCGACCGGCATCGAACCGGGCGAGGCGGTAGGGCCCGGAGCCGAGAGGGATCTCCAGCGTCGTCTCGGTCGGGTTGCGGGTCTTGCCCGATGCGTCCTTGCCCTCCCACCAGTGCTTGGGCAGCACCGGGAGCTGGCCGACGATCTGGGGCAACTCGCGGTTGCCCGTTTCCGAGAAGGTGAAGCGCACCTCGCGCGCGCCCACGACCTCGGCCTTCGTCACGTTGTGGTAGTAGGCGGCGTATTGCGGGCTGTTCTCCTTCAGGACCGCGAAGGAGAACACCACGTCGTCCGGCGTCACCGGCTTCCCGTCGTGCCAGCGCGCCTCCGGCCGCAGGCGGTAGACGACGCTGCCGAGATCCTCGGCCGGCCGCACACCGTCGGCCAGCAGGCCGTAATAGGTCGAGGGCTCGTCCTGCGCCTGGGCCAGCAGGGTGTCGTAGATCAGCGGGATCTGGCTCTCGAGGTCGCCCTTCACCCCGGCGACGATCAGGTTGAAATTGTCGAACGAGCCTTGCGAGCCGAACCGCACCAGCCCGCCCTTCGGGGCGTCGGGGTTGGCATAGTCGAAATGCGTGAAGCCCGCCGGGTATTTCGGCTCGCCGAGGAGCGACAGGCCGTGGCGCCAGCCTCCCTCGGGGGCGCCACCGCCTGCCGGGGAGGGGCTGCCCTGGCCTTGAGCCTGGGCCCGGGCCGGCACGGCGGCGAGGCCCAGGAGGGTGAGGGCGGCGCGGCGAGTGAGGGGGCGTGCGATCACGCGGGGCGATCCTCCGGTTGGGACAGGTCTCCCCTCCGTTCTAGGTCGCGGGGTGCGGCTCCGCCAACCCGGGCGCGTCGGCGCAGGGGACCGGGCACGAAAAAAGGCCGGGCTCTCGCCCGGCCTCTCTCGATCTGGCGCGTCGCCCGAGCCGGTCAGGGCTTCGGGAACTCGACCGGCTGGTCGGACAGGGTCCTGAGGTAGGCCAGGATGTCGGCCCGCTCGGCGCCGGAGGGCACGCCCGCGAAGGCCATGATGGTGCCCTGGACGTACGACTTCGGCGCGTGGATGAACTGGTCGAGGTCCTCGTAGGTCCAGTTGCCGCCCTTCGCCTTCATGGCGGCGGAGTAGCTGAAGCCCGCGTGGCCGCCCTTCGGCCGGCCGACGATGCCGTACAGGTCGGGACCGACCTTGTTCGGGCCGCCCTTCTCGAAGCTGTGGCAGGCCGTGCACTTCTTGGCCGCCGACTGGCCCTTGGTGGCGTCGGCGCTGGCGAGGCGCACGG
>NZ_LABY01000304.1 GCF_001043975.1 Methylobacterium variabile | reverse complement strand
TCGTCCTGGTCGTGGGTGACGAACAGGGCGGTGGTGCCGAGCTCGCGCAGGAGGCGCTTGAGGTCGATCTGCATCGCCTCCCGGAGCTTGCGGTCGAGGGCCGAGAACGGCTCGTCGAGGAGCAGGAGCTTCGGCCGCACGGCCAGCGCCCGCGCCACCGCCACGCGCTGCTGCTGCCCGCCGGAGAGCGCCTGCGCCCGCCGGTCGGCAAAGGGCGCCATCTGGACGAGGTCGAGGAAGCGCGCGACGGCGGCCGGGATCCCGCCCCGCTCATGCCCCCTGGCCTTGAGCCCGAACGCCACGTTCTCGGCCACCGTGAGGTGCGGGAACAGGGCGTAGTTCTGAAACACCACCCCGACGTCGCGCCGGTGCGGCGGGGTGCGGGTGATGTCGCGGCCGTCGAGCACGACCCGGCCGCGGTCTGCTGCGACGAGGCCGGCGACGATGCGCAGCAGCGTCGTCTTCCCGCAGCCGGAGGGGCCGAGCAGCGAGACGAACTCGCCGCGGGCGACCGCGAGGTCGACGCCGCCGAGGACCGCGCTCGCGCCGAAGCGCTTCTCGGCGCCCGCGACCGTGAGGAAGCCGGGATCGGGCATGGCGGCCTCAGATCGCCATCTCGCGGTCCCACCGCTTGATCCAGCCGTCGCGCTCGCGGGCGACGGTGGCCCAGTCGATCTGGTGCACCACCATGTCGGCGGGCAGGCCCGCCGGGCGCGGCACCGCGCGGTTGGTGGCGAGCGAGAAGGTCGGGCCGACGAGGCGCTGCTGCAGCTCGGCCCCGAGCAGCATGTCGACGTAGGCGAAGGCGAGATCGGGCTGCGGGCACCCCTTCACCACGGCGATGCCCGACGGCATCGCGAACACGCCCTCCTTCGGCGCCGCGAGGGCGATCGGGGCGCCGGCGGCCTTGCGCTCGAGCGCGTAGGACGACATCGCGGACGAAATCATCCAGGCCTCGCCCTGCTCGAGCAGATTGTAGGCCTGGGGCTGCTGCGTGTAGACCGTGAGCAGGTTCGGCTTGAGCGCGGCGAGCTTGCGGAAGCCCGGCTCGACGTCGCCTTGCGCCGCGTCGAGGGACGTGCCGCCCGCGAGCGCCGTGGCCGCGAAGATGTTGGGCAGTCCCTCGGTGTTCTGCAGCGAGGGGACGATCACCCGACCCTTGTACTTCGGGTCGTAAGGGTCGGCCCAGGAGGTCGGGGCCTGGCGCATCGCCTCGGTGTTGTAGGCGATGCCGAGCCAGGGCTGCAGGTAGTTCGCCCACATCCCGTCCCCGTGGACGGTGCCGGGGACCAGGGCGCCGAGATTCGGCACCCGGGCCGGGGTCAGCGGGTCGAGGAGCCCTTCGCGCACCGCCAGGATCATCACCGGATCGTCCATCTGGACGACCGACAGGTAGGGCCGGTCCCGGTTCTTCTGCATCTTCTCGAGGTTCACGAGCGAGCGCGTGCCCTCGAAGATCACCTTGGCGCCGTGCTTCCGCTCGAAGGCCGGAACCACGATCTCCTCGACCCAGGCCTTGTGGCTCGCGGCGCCGCCGACGACGAGCTCGCGGGTCTGCGCCCGTAGGATGCCGGGCGCCCCCACCAGGGCACCGAGGGCCGCGGCCCCGCGCAGCACCGCGCGTCGATCGGGAGGGAAGGACGGCATGGCGGGAAACCCTCCGGACGGAGCGGACGACGCCCTAGCGATACGGCCGCGAGCCCGGAAATCGAAGCACAAACTCAGCGCAATTGTGCACAATCTTGGGGCGAAAGGCGGCAGGAACGGCCTTGGGCGGCGCAACCTTCGGGCTTATCTCGGGACAGGCCGACGCGGGTTGGGAGGGCTTGATGGACCGGAAGGCGGTGCGCGCCGTCGCGATGGCCGCCGAGGCGGCGCAGGCCGGGCTCGACGAGACGGCGGTGCACGCCGTCCTGGCGCGGGTGCTGCTCGACGGACGGGTTCCGGCCGGGACCAAGCTCGGCGAGCACTTCCTCGCCGAGATCTTCGGGGTGAGCCGCGAGCGCGTGCGCAAGGTGCTGCACCGGCTCGGCCACGAGCGGCTGATCACCGTCGAGAAGAACCGCGGCGCCTTCGCGATCGCGCCCGATCTCGGCGAGGCGCGCACGGTCTACGAGGCGCGGCGCATCCTCGAGGGCGGCATCGTCGGCCACCTCGCGACCGCGCTCGATGCGACCGGCGAGGCGCGGCTCGCCGCCCACGTCGCCGCCGAGGACGCCGCGATGGCGGCGGGCGACCGCTTCACCTCGATCCGCCTCTCGGCGGAGTTCCACACCATCCTGGCCGACCTCACCGGCAACGTGCTGATCCGACGCCAGATGCAGGAGCTCGTCGCCCGCACGATGATGCTGGTGGCGTTCTTCGAGCCCGACAGCTCGGTGGCCTGCCAGTGCGCCGAGCACCGGGCGGTGTTCCGGGCGCTCAGCGGCCGTTCCCGGGCACAGGCGGTGCGGGCGATGACGACGCACCTGTCCCTGGTCGAGACGCGGCTGCGCCCGCGGGTCTGCGAGCCGGTCCCCCCTCCCCTCGACGAGGTCCTGCGCGACGCGCTCGCGACATGGCAGACCGGGCCGGCGGTGCGGCCGGCCCGCGGCGCGGCCTGACGGCGCCCGCCGGGGCTCTCTCGTGCATCGACGTCGAGCAGGAAGGCGGCGACGTGCTCGAGCTCGCCCGAGGAGCAGCATGTGGTCCTCGGCGTGGCGTAGAGAGCGCGTCGCGCGCATACCGGCAGCATCAGGGATACGGCGGCAACCCGCGCTGACACCGCGAGCCTGATTGCGGCGCCAAGGGCGAGGCGCAGGTTGCCGACCCGATCAAAGCCGATCCCGGACTCCGCCCTCTTGACCAGCGCCTTCAAACCACCCCGAGCGTCGCCGTGACATTGATCGCCGGGCTGCCTGAACCCGGGCACCTTGTTCGCCGGAGCATCGCCGCCCTGGCAGGCCTGCCATCGATCGCGGGTGACAGCGGCAAGCGCGTCGGCCCACGCAGGGTCTTTGATGGCCGGCCGATCATTCGAACGATCCTTTACCTTGCAGCCCTGGAAGCCTCGCGGTGCGCCGTATTCCGGGACTTCCGCCCGCGGCTCCAGTGGGCCGGAAGGCCGGCCAAGGCGGCACTCACGGCCGCGGCCCGCACACTGCTCGTCACGCTCAACGCCATACCTGCCAGCGGCCGCGACGACACCCTGGCAGCCACGATCCGATCACACTTGCCGAGAAGCCGGAGCGGTTCATCTCCTCCCGCTGTCACCGGAGCAATCAGTGGACTCATCCAGCGGTTCGGGGCACTAGCAGAGTACTGAGAAGATGCACCCGCCCGGGGCGACTTGGGTTGCGCAGCGCCGGACTGGATCATGAATTTCTCCGCCTGGAACCGCACTGTCGAGGCCATCTACGCCGCCGCCGCGTCGCCGAACCTCTGGCCCGAGTCCCTCCAAGGTATCGCCGAGCTGCTCGACTCGCGTGGCGCCCTCCTCCTCTATCAGCACGAGGATGGACGCTACGGCGTCATCGTTTCACCGTTGCTGATCACCATGGTCCAGGACTATCAACAGCACTGGCAGTACCGCGACGTGCGCGCCGAACGCCTCTTTCACGCCATCGCCCTCGGTCAGCGCGACGTGCACGCCGACCACATGCTCTTTACGGATGACGAGATCGCGACCCTGCCGATCTACCAGCAGTTCCTCCTGCCGCATGGGATCTGCTGGAGCATGGGGGTGCCGGTCTCGCCCACTCCGGCCGTCAATGTGGTCCTCAGCCTGTTGCGGAGCCGAGAGAAGCCCGCGTTCAGCGAGGCACTCCAAGAGCAGCTCCTGGCGCTGAGCCGGCACGTCGAGCGCTCGCTCAGCCTGTCCATCCGGTTGATGGATGCTGAGGCCGAGCGGGTCGGCCTGTCCCAGGCACTCGACCGGCTCGATTGCGGCGTGTTCATCCTGGGCGGCGATCGGCAGGTGCTGCTAACGAACGGCACGGCGGAGCGGCTGCTCGGCTCGGGGCTCGTCCTGTCGGCCGGCCGGCTTCGCGCTCTGGACCGGACGGCGCATCAGGCTCTCGAGGCGCAGATCGAGGCCGTCGCGGGCGGTCAGGCGGCGAACTCCCAGTCGCTCAAGCCGCTGGTCGTGCCGGATGGCGAGCGCGGGCTCATCGTGCAGGTCGTCCCGCTGGCAGCACCGGCCGGTGTACCGGCGCTGCTCACCGCCAGGGCCGTCATCCTGGTCGAGAGCCCGCACGACGACCGTCCCTTTGACCCGGCCGTCGTACGGGATGCGTTCAAGCTTACGCTCGGGGAAGCGCGCCTGGCAGCGCTCATCGGTGCGGGCACCTCGCCGAGCGACGCGGCGGCTGCGCTGGGCATCGCGGACAGCACCGCACGGTCAGTGCTGAAGCGCGTGTTCGAGAAGATGGGCGTGTCACGGCAGAGCGAATTGGCCGCGCTGTTGGGGAAGATGTTCATGCTGCGGCAGTCGTAGCAGGTGATGCTTCGTCATTTTACTGGCGCCCTTGGCAGTAACGTGCCGTCTCACCTTGGCTCCACCCGTTTTGGACGCCTCGTTCCAGACAGCTCTGAAAGCTGGCACGACCAGGCTTTCCGGCAAGCAGGCTCGCTGCACGCGCCTGCATGGAGTCGGGCTCGCAAGAACCGGACGCATATTGCTTGCAGTTATAGTGCTGCATGCATGCTTGCGCTGATCCTTTATAACCAGCACCTTTCCCCGATGTCATTTGGCACAGGCCTACGCAATCAGATTCGCACCATGCAAATGCGCTTGTCGTAAAGATCATTGCGGAAACAAAAACCGGCAAGATCATGAGATGACGCATATCTTCTCTCCCATCATTTTTGCAGGATCGATCCGCGCTCAGGTCAGAACCGGGCGCAAGGCGTTGAGCAGGATCAGCTGCAGTTCTCGCAAGCGGCGTCAGCGGGAGCTGGAGCGGTGAGGGTCACGGCCGCGGCACCCGCGCTCAGGAGAGCGAGACGTGCCATTGGAAGCCTTTCGGGTCAGCCGCAGGAGCCGCACCTAGCCTTGGCCGGTGTCGACGCGCTGGTGGTGACGGCGACGCCTGTGCCGATCGAGCCCGGGGTGAGCGCCAGAGCGGCCAGGAGGCGGGTCATCGGACGGCGCTTCAGCAGGAGCTGCCGTAAGCGAGTGTCTTGCGCTGTTGCAGGCACGCCGGTCAGGGCCGAGACAGTGCCGACAACAAGCATGAGGGCGAAAGTCAGCGTGGAGAACAGGCACATGGCGGAAGGTCCTGCACCGGTGTCAGCGGCAAGGCGGTCTTGGGCTGTCGGTGATTTCACTCTAATCAGCCTGCCTCAGCTGCGGATCCTCCAAATGGGGGTAAGACGAGCACAGTTCTGCAGCCGGCATGGGCGATCACGATCTGGTGCCGAAGTCGCCGCACCGCGGGCGATCGATGGCTAGCGAAGGCGGGCGTGCCTGTTCGGGAAGCCCCCGCCCATCGGCCTCGATGCACCCACATCGGAGCGCTACACGAGCGCCGCCGGCTCGGCGCCGTCCGCCACGTGTCCTTTCAACCATGACCCCGTGACGCCGACCTTTTCCGATAGCGGGATATCGAGCCAGGCACGCAGGACGTGGCAGGGCGAGCAGTCATCGGCACATCTCAGAGCCAGTTTGACTTGCTCAACAGTATGAACACCCTCCTGGTCATTCCGGGGCCGCACAGCGGAGCCCGGAATCCAGAGCCACTGATTGTTCAGGAAGAGCGGATAGCCTGCCGCTTTAGCCTATGGCAACTGCGTGTCTGGCTTCCGGGCTCCACTGCGCGGCCCTGAAATGACGCGGTAACGTCGAGATCGAGAGAAGCCGATCAAGCAAACTCTCAGTTCCGCCCATGCGGAATGCACAATGCTTCGTTTCAAATTTTTCACCCGTTGTACATTACGTTGACATATGAGAAAATATTTTCATATATTTGCGTATTATCAAATCATATTCATTGCTCAGTCTTCATTTCACGCTTGAAAGTTGACATCCTGATCTGCGCTGGAACATTCCATCAAATGATCTACCAAGATACGAGCCGGTCCAGGCAGAGCGTCCGCCGCACGGGCAACGAGGCGCAATCGCCGCAAGGCCCATGGTTCGTCGATGGCGATGCCGAGCACGCCGAACCGGTCCAGGTAGGGCACGATCATCCGGTCCGGCATCACGTTCACCGCGAGACCCGCGGCGACGAGCCGGCGGGCCGCATCCATCGACGTAACGCGGTAGCGGTAATCGGGCTTGCGTCCGAGGTCCTGGGCCGCCTCCGTCAGGAGCAGCGACAGCGCCCCGATCTCCAGCACGTCGACCAGCGGGTGCTCCAGCACCTCGCTGAAGCGCAAGGCCGTGCGGCCCGCCAGCGGATGGTCGCGCGAGACGATGGCGAGCAGCCGGTCCTCGCGCCACGGCCGCGCCTCCAGGCCGGCGGGGACCCGCGCGTTGGTGGTGACGATGCCGATGTCGCCCCGCCCCTCGATCAGCTCCTGCAGGATCGGGGCGCTCGTCAGCTCGCGCAGGTCGACGACGATGCGCGGATAGAGGCGCGCGAACGCGGCCAGGCGCTCGGCGAGGTCGTGCCCGCCGATGCTGGAGGCGGTGGCGAGCAGCCGCACGCTGCCCGCGCCGCCGGCCGCGAAGGCATCCATGTCCTCTTCCAGCCGGCGCGCCAGATCCATCAGGCCGCGGGCGTGGCGCGCGAAAACCTCGCCGGCCGCCGTGGCGATGATGCCGCGGGCATGTCGCTCGATCAGCCCGACACGGGCCTCGGCCTCCAGCACCTGAATGCGCTTCGCCGCCGCCGAATTGGCGATGCCGCAATGCTCGGCCGCCTTGGCGATGCTGCCGAGCTCGAGGGCCGTCAGGTACAGCCGCAGGCTCGTCCAGTCCGGCGGTGGCGTCGTCACGGCCCTGCTCCAGCCCTTTCAGCCCAAGCGTCCGCATTTCGCGGACGCTGAGCCCGTCAATGAACGATTCTCGTCCGCATCCAGCGGACGTAAGACGGGATCAAGACAATATTGGGTGAGGAAGCGATGTCCACCGACGGCACGCGCCCCGTCATCGCCGTTCGCGAGGTCGGGCCCCGGGACGGGCTGCAGATGGTCAAGGCGGTCCTGCCGGCCACCTCGAAGCTCGCCTGGATCGACGCCATGGCGGCGGCCGGCGTGAGCGGCATGGAGGTGGCGAGCTTCGTGCCGCCGAGCCTCATGCCTCAGATGGCCGATGCCGCCGAGGTGACCTGGGCGGCGCGGCAGCGGCACCCGGACCTGACCGTGGTCGCCCTCGCGCCGAACCTGCGGGGCGCGCAGAACGCCGCCGAGGCCGGCGCGCAGGTCGTGGTCGTGCCGGTCTCGGCCAGCGAGGCCCACAGCCGCGCCAATGTCCGCCGCAGCCGGGAAGACCAGGTCGCCGAGGTCGCCCGCATCGTCGCCGCCCTCGGGCCTGGCGGGCCGCGGATCGAGGCGGGGATCTCCACCGCCTTCGGCTGCTCGCTCCAGGGCGCCGTCCCGGAGGACGACGTGGTGCGCCTCGGGGCTGCTCTCGCGGAAGCGGGCGCCGACACGATCAGCCTCGCCGACACCCTCGGCTACGCCGTGCCCGCCCAGGTCAAGCGGCTGGTCCGCCGCCTGCGCGCCGAGATCGGGGCGGCGCGCTTCGGCCACCTGCACCTGCACGACACCCTCGGGACGGCCCTCGCCAACGCCTATGCGGGCCTCGAGGAGGGTGTGCGCGGCTTCGACGGGGCGCTCGGCGGCCTCGGCGGCTGCCCCTTCGCCCCGGGCTCGGTCGGCAACGCGGCGACCGAGGACCTCGTCTACCTGCTCGAGTCGGAGGGGTTCGACACCGGGATCGACCTGCCGGGTCTCCTCGCCGCGCGGGCGCGGCTCGCCGAGTGGCTGCCCTCCGAGCGCCTGCACGGGCGCGTCGCCGCCGCCGGCATCCCGCGCACCTACCGGCACGCCGCCCCATCCCGGGACACCGCCCCATGACCGCCCGCGAGGACGACGCCATGTTCCACTCTCCTCAGAACACCGGCGCGAGCCGCCTGCCCCTGTCCGGCATCCGGGTGCTCGAGTTCAGCCACATGGTCATGGGGCCGAGCTGCGGCATGATCCTGGGTGATCTCGGCGCCGACGTCATCAAGATCGAGCCCGCGCCCGGCGGCGACAACACGCGGCGGCTGACCGGGCCGGCGGTCGGCTTCTTCCCGGCCTTCAACCGCAACAAGCGCAGCCTGTGCGTCGACCTGAAGTCCCCGGACGGCCTCGCCCTCGTGCGCCGGCTTGCCGCCGACGCCGACGTGCTGGTGGAGAACTTCCGTCCCGGGGGCATGGCCAAGATGGGGCTCGGGCTCGAATCGCTCCAGGCCGACAATCCCGGTCTCGTCTACTGCTCGCTCAAGGGCTTCCTGCCCGGACCCTACGAGCACCGCGCGGCGCTCGACGAGGTCGTGCAGATGATGGGGGGCCTCGCCTACATGACCGGCCCGCCGGGCCGTCCCCTGCGCGCCGGCTCCTCGGTCAACGACATCATGGGCGGGCTGTTCGGCGCCCTCGCGGTGGTCGCCGCCCTGCGCGAGCGCGACCGGACCGGGCGCGGCGGCCTCGTCCAGTCCGGCCTGTTCGAGACCAACATGGTGCTGGTGGCCCAGCACATGGCCCGCACCGCCGTCGACGGGCGCGACCCGACTCCCTTCGGCGATCCTGCGATGAAGAAGCCCTGGCCGCTCTACGACATCGTCGACACCGCCGATGACGGCCAGGTGTTCGTCGGGGTCGTCACCGAGACCCAGTGGCGGAGCTTCTGCGACGCGTTCGGGCTCGACGACCTCGCGCAGGATCCGGCCCTCGCCGGCATGGCGGCCCTCGCGGCGGCGCGTCCCCGCATCCTGGCGCGGGTCGGCGCGGTGTTCGCGACGCTCACCAAGGCCGAGCTGATGGCGCGCTGCGAGGCGCTCGGGCTGCCGTTCTCGCCGATCAACCGACCCGGCGACCTGTTCGACGATCCGCATCTCCTCGCCTCCGGCGGCCTCCTGCCGACCGACCTGACCCGGGCGCGGGACGACGCGGCCTTCCGGCCAGCGGCGGAGAGCGCGGGCCTGCCCGGCCTGCCGATCTCCCTGTTCGACGGCCGCCCCGGCCTTACGCGCCAGCCGCCGCGGGTGGGCGAGCACGGGCGGGACATCGCCCGCGAGGCGGGGCTCGGCGAGGGCGAGGTCGCGGCGCTGATCGAGGCCGGCATCCTGGTGGCGCCCGAGGTTCCGACGCGGGAGCCGGCCTGACCGGCGCGGGAGCGGGGTCCGGAACCTCCGATCCCTCCCGACCGCGGCCCCGTCCCGAGATGCGCAGGCGGCGCGCCTCGACCGAGGTCACCGAGGATCGCAGGACGTCCGGGGGGTCTCGTTCGCGGTAGGGCGCCCCTCAACGGCTCAGCTTTTCAAGATGAAGCTTCAGATAGGGCAGAACTCGAAAAGCGATCGCTCGATCAGCAAAGACAGAATTCAGGACATTGATCCTGAAATCCAACGCCGATCTGGCGCGAACATCGATTTTTCAAACCACCCAGTCGACCCATCCGTCGAGCAACGGGCGGCGAAAAGCCCGGATCGACGTGTCAGGAGGAAACCATGAAAGCCATCTCGGCCTACGACATCGCGACGGTTGCCGACGCCACGGCGCCCCCGCAGAGCGCGGCCGGCGCCGCCGCGATCTCCGCCCGGCTCGACCGGCTCCCGGCCTCCCGGCCGGTCTGGCGGGTGGTGGTGCTGATCAGCCTCGGGCTGTTCTTCGAGCTCTACGACCTCTTCCTCACCGGCTACGTGACGCCGGGCCTCGTCAAGGCCGGCATTCTCAGCGCCAAGGCGTCCTCCCTCGCCGGCGCCACGTCGCCCTGGCACTTCCTGACGCTGCTGTTCTCCGGCCGGGCGAGCTTCATCGCCGCCCTGTTCGCGGGCCTCTTTCTCGGCACGCTGTGCTGCGGCTTCCTGGCGGACCGGTTCGGCCGCAGGGCGGTCTTCACCTACTCGCTGCTGTGGTACTCCACCGCGAACGCCATCATGGCGTTCCAGTCCACCGCCTTCGACGTCAACCTCTGGCGCTTCATCGCGGGTCTCGGCATCGGCGTCGAGATCGTCACGATCGGCACCTACATCACCGAGCTGGTGCCCAAGCACATGCGCGGCCGCGCCTCCGCCCTGTCGCAGGCGATCGGCTTCCTCTCCGTGCCGGTGGTCGCCTTCCTGTCGTACCTGCTCGTGCCGATGGCGCCGCTCGGGTTCGACGGCTGGCGCTGGGTGGTGCTGTTCGGCGCCGGGGGGGCCCTGGTGATCTGGTGGATCCGCCGCGCCCTGCCGGAGAGCCCGCGCTGGCTCGCCACCAAGGGGCGGATCGCCGAGGCCGACGCGATCCTCACCCGCCTCGAGGACAAGGTCCGCCGCGAGACCGGCCGCTCCCTGCCCGAGCCCGAGCCGGCCACCGCCCCGGCCGCCGGGACGGAGCAGTTCAGCGACATCTGGAAGCCGCCGTACCGCCGGCGTACCGTGATGATGCTGGTGTTCCACGTCTTCCAGACGGTCGCCTATTACGGCTTCGCCAACTGGGTGCCATCCCTTCTGATCAAGCACGGCATCACCGTCACCACGAGCCTCGGCTACACCACCATCATCGCGCTCGCCGCCCCGGTCGGCCCCCTGCTCGGGCTCCTCATCGCCGACCGCTACGAGCGCAAGACCGTGATCCTCACCATGGCGGGCATCATCGTGGTGGCGGGCCTCGCCTTCTCGCAGCAGACCGAGATGCTCGGCATCCTGATCTCCGGCCTCGTCATCACGCTCGCCGCCAACACGCTCTCCTACACCTATCACGCCTACCAGGCCGAGCTTTACCCGACCCGCATTCGCGCCCGGGCCGTCGGCTTCGTGTATTCCTGGAGCCGCTTCTCGGCGATCTTCACGGCGTTCATCCTCGAATACCTGCTGAACCACTCCGGCGTGACGGGCGTGTTCCTGTTCACCTCGACCTGCATGGCTATCACCATGCTGGCGATCGGCTTGCTCGGGCCGCGCACCACGGACGTCTCCCTGGAGGCGCTGTCCAGATGATCCCGGCCCGATGATCCCGGCGGACCGGGCGTGCGCGCCCGGTCCCGAGCCCCGCGCCATGCACGATCCTCGCGCGAACGGGCCATTTCACGCGCGACCCACGCGCACAATCCGTCTCGGCTGCCGATGATCGCGCACATGATGCGATCGTCCCCGGCTCGCCTGCCACGTCCGATCGACCCGAGGAGAACGACATGGGTCCCTTCCCGCACGACGCCCCGCCCGCCACGATCAGCGCGCACAACCCCGCCGGCACCGACGGCTTCGAGTTCGTCGAGTTCGCCCACCGCGACCCAGCGGTGCTTGGGACATTGTTCGAGAGCATGGGCTTCACCGAGGTGGCACGCCACAGGAGCCGCGACATCTCGCTCTACCGGCAGGGCGACATCAACTACGTCGTCAACCGGGAGCGCGAGGGCCATACCGGCCGGTTCGTCGACGCGCACGGCCCGTGCGCCGCCGCCATGGCCTGGCGGGTGGTCGACGCGCGGCACGCCCTCGAGCGCGCCGTCGAACTCGGCGCGACGGAATATACCGGCGCCGACAAGACGATCGATGCGCCGGCGGTGTTCGGCATCGGCGGTTCGCTGCTCTACTTCGTCGACCGCTACGGCCCGAAGGGCTCGCCCTACGCCGACGACTTCGACTGGCTCGGCGAGGCGGATCCCAAGCCCTTCGGCGTCGGCTTCTACTACCTCGACCACCTGACGCACAACGTCCGGCGCGGCAACATGGACGCCTGGTACAAATTCTACGCCGAGACGTTCAACTTCCGCGAGATCCGCTACTTCGACATCTCCGGCAAGCTCACCGGCCTGACCAGCCGGGCGCTGACCTCGCCCTGCGGCAAGATCCGGATCCCGATCAACGAGAGCGCCGACGACAAGAGCCAGATCGAGGAGTATCTCGACGAGTACAAGGGCGAGGGCATCCAGCACGTCGCCGTCGCGACGAACGACATCTACGCCTCGACCGACGCCATCGCGGCACGCGGGCTCGCCTTCATGCCCGGCCCGCCGGACATCTACTACGCGCGCTCGCAGAAGCGGGTCAGCGGCCACACCGAGCCGCTCGACCGGCTGAAGAAGCACGGGATCCTGATCGACGGCGAGGGCGTGGTCGACGGCGGCATGACCCGCATCCTGCTGCAGATCTTCTCCAAGACGGTGATCGGGCCGATCTTCTTCGAGTTCATCCAGCGGAAGGGCGATGACGGCTTCGGCGAGGGCAACTTCAAGGCCCTGTTTGAATCGATCGAGGCCGACCAGATCCAGCGCGGCGTGCTGAGCGCGTAGAGCCGGAGGAGCCACGATGGGCGATTTCCGGGACCTGCCGGGCGCGCCGCCGGCCGGGGCGGCGCTCGCCGAGGCCGCGCGCCTCGACGCCACGGGCGTGCTGGCCCTCGAGATCGACAGCGGAGATGGGTTATTTCCGGTCCTGCTGCTCAAGGGCGCGGCCGGCCCGGCCGCCTTCGTGAACCTGTGCCCGCACCGCGACCTGCCGCTCACCTACCGCAGCAGCGCGGTCCTGAGCGCCGACGGCACGCTCGTGCGCTGCTCCAACCACGACGCCGGCTTCCGCATCGCCGATGGAAGCGGCGTCGACGGCCTGGCGCAGGGCTGCGCCCTCGACGTCATTCCCCTCACCGTCGACGCGGACGGGATCATCCGCGTCGACGCCCCGGGCCGGACATCGGACTGACCGCGCATTCCCCGCTCCCGCACGCCGCCCCCTGCACCTGCCGGCGAGGATCGGCGACTACGCCGACTTCTACGTCGGCATCCACCACGCCGAGACCATCGGCAAGCAGTTCCGGCCCGACAACCCGCTGCTGCCCGAGGATCCGGTGGCGCGGGTCCGGGTGCGGGCGGTGGCGGC